>PMAF01000030.1 GCA_003152455.1 Hyphomicrobiales bacterium | reverse complement strand
TTATGCGGACCATACTCGCGCGAAGCACCACTGCCTGCTGCTACGGAGTTTTCGATAGCCGTGAATTTCGGGAGGGCGCGCTGCGCACCCGGCTGTCATTCTGCGAAACCGCGGCACAAGCGACCGCGCTCGGCTACACGATCGTCACCGATAAGGAGCGTGAGTTTGCCCGCATCGAAGGGCTTGCTTGCGAGAATTGGCTGCGACCAGTTTGACGATCGACTCGCCGAAAAGCTCGCTAATGTTACCGGTGAAAATCCAACTCAAGAGCCATCAGCGAAGCCGTGCGCGACCAGGAAAATTTAGATCGGCCGAACAATCTCATCGGTCGTGCCCGGATATGTCGTGCTTTTGGACGGGCAGGAGACTGGCAAGTTCTTTAAGTTGTGGATCGCGCGTCCAAAGGAAATGTGTTACAAGATCTATATGACAAAAGATCAGGTGAAAAAGGTGCTCGATCGTGTCTTGACCTGGCCGCAGAGCCGGCAGGAGGACGCTGCCCGCATATTGAGCGAGATGGAACAACAGGACACCAGTCCGTACCGACTCACGGACGAGCAAGTAGCAGAAGTGAAGCGACGACTTGCTGATCAAAATCCAAAATTCCTTACGCTCGAAGAAGTGCGGGAGCGCTTTGCGCAACGGCGCGCATGAAGGTCATAATCCGCGAGGCGGCATACGATGACCTCGATCGGATATCTGTCTGGATTGCAAAAGATCGGCCGCGCTCGGCGGATTCAGTCATCGATCGGATTCTTGAAAGCGCCGAAAGGCTTGGCCACTTCCCGTACATGGGGCATGTTGGCAGAGTTTCTGGCACATATTGAGTGGGTGGTTTCCGCTCTGCCGTACATAATAGTTTACACAATAAACACCAATGACGAAGAGGTGACGGTTGTTGCTGTGTTCCACGGCGCCCAAGATCGTTAAGGGTTGCATTCAGCTGTCCCTTTTATGATCATGGGCACGGTTCGCCAATCTGTAACCGCCTGCAGTTCGATCATCAAAGTCTCCCGGTTCCATTGAGCCAGCTCAACCAGACGGCGACCATCTTCTTCACGAGGTCATCGATATTGGTCTTATGCCGAGCGCCGCTCATGGAAGAAGCGCGTAAGCTCGCGGAAGCTGAAGGGGTAGCGCTTAACCAGCTGATCAACGCGGCGGTGGCGGAGAAACTCTCGGCACTGCGGACGGCGGACTACTTCACCGCGCGAGCCGCGCGCGCGGATAATAGTTCATCAACGCGCTGAGCCGACGCACAGATGGGGACGGAAGGCACCGCGCTCGACGGTGCTCAGCGGCGAGGAGGAAGTCCTCCCGCGAGCTGGTCATAGCGAGCGAAGCGAACCGCAGAGCGTCGTTCCGTGAGGCCGGCGTGACCGGCACGCGCTGGAGCGCGGAAGATCTTGCGCAACAATCAGCGATCGGGGTGACAACTAGCGAGCCGAAAAAGGGATGAAACTTTGATCGCACCATAATTGTGGAACTTATACCCAAACTCAGAAATCATGATTCATGTTACCCGGCATTGTGTCGGGATGGTCGCATCGTAAACGTGGGTCAAATCAAACACCTGAACGGGCGTTACAAATCGGCCGCAACGTCGCAGATGGGTTGCGGGTAACGCGATTTGGTATTAATGGCTCCTTGACAATTATCCGTACATGTACATATAATGGTACGAAATCGTGCAAGTGAGGCTTCCAATGAGCCATGTTTCATACACTGAACTGCGCGCCAATCTGGCGGAGTTTATGGACGAAGTGTGCGATAGCCGCGTCCCACTCCATGTCACGCGCCAGAATGCCAGAACCGTCGTTATGGTTTCAGAAGAGGAATATGAGGGCCTGATGGAAACTGTTCATCTCCTCCGAAGCCCGGCCAACGCCACACGATTGGTTCAGTCCATTCAGGAAGCGAATAATGGCGTGCTAACTGAGCATGAATTGATAGAACCGAAAGCGCCAGTGTCGGCTCGATGAGGATCGCTTGGACCGCAAACGCTTGGGACGATTATCTGCATTGGCAGCTGACAGATCAAAAAATCATGGGGTCAATCAATGACCTCATCAAAGATATAAAACGCGATCCGTTTAAGGGGCTTGGGAAACCAGAGCCGCTTAAACATGCCCTTCAGGGATTCTGGTCTCGACGCATTACACAAGAAGATAGACTCGTCTATCGACTCAGCGGTAAGGGCAATTCTCAGCAATTAGAAATCATTCAGTGTCGCTATCACTATTAGCCACGCGGCGGGACATCGCTTCGCCGCGGATAACGCGCTAACAGTTAACAACGGCTGGCCACGAACCGTTCGCTGAATGGTTCGCAGATTTGGATCCGGTAGTCCTCACGGTTTTCTCCAGGCAACAAGCCATGCCTTGACGAGACGCCGTGCTTGACGGCGTTAAATATCTTTGGATTCACGAGTTTAGCCATTGGATAGTTTCCTTTACTCATGGCAATTAGGCCCATGATGGGCTTCGCCGTTATTGGCGCCGGTGACTGAATTTCTTTGGGACTTTTTGCGTAGACTGCGAAATGCGTGGTCGAAAAATCTGCTCGGTACTTACGTCGTTCGTTTTTATTCGTTCTTACGAAAGAGATAAGTTGCCATGGCGATGTGCACAAGGCGCTTGGTAGTATTTAATTTTCCAGCGGCGGCCGACGGTCGGCGTGTGATTGCCTTTGCGGTCTGGCGCAGACGTGGTCTATGACAATAGTTGTTATCATGGTATTATACCAACTATTACGTGTGTTTTCCTAGAACAAACCCGAGCCGTGGCAAATGGCCAAAGACGTGATGACCGAGCTTGATTTGAAAAGCTCGACGCACGCGACTTTGCTGCATGACAAAATCGCATTAGGCGCCCCTTATGATACAGAGTCGCGCATTTGAGCTGGCCGGAATCGAATTCATCGACGAGAACGGCGGTGGGCCCGGCATCCGCCTTCGCAAGGGCTCACAGAAGAAGCGCTAGAGCGGAGACGTATTAGCGATGCCGCTTCGTGTCGTTCCCGCGCCGGTTTGGTTCGTGGCCGCACTTCTCCCGTTGCTGGCGTCGCAAATCGTGCGATTGCATCAATCTGATCCAGCGGCATGGATTTTTTGGGATTACGCTGGGCGTCTGGGTGCGTTGGCAGTGTTGGGCGCTGTTCCGTCCGCTCGCGATGTCGCCTTTGGGCGCGAGGCCCTGCGAATAACGGTTCTGGAATCGGTCATTTGGATTGTCGGAATTATCCTCGTGGACCACTATTTGTGTGGTTGGCTCCGACGGACAATTAATTCCGCGCTACCTGCAACAGTGCTTGGAGTTTACCCTCAACCGCACGGCTGGCTGCACGCTTTCGACAATGTCTTCGGCATTGCACTGGTGGCCTACAGCGAGGAAACCGTGTTCCGCCGCTGTGCGTTTCGCTTGTTGCGGAGATACTTTAATGACAAGTGGGTCTTAGTTGTCATTAGCTCAGTGCTATTTGGTGCCTATCACTGGTGGACTGGCGTTGGTAATATTGCCGAGGCTGTGTTGGTAGGAATCTTGTTGATGCTATTCTACCAACGATCGAAAGCGCTGTGGCCGGTCGTGCTTGCACATTATCTGACCGATATCGTCGAATTCGCGTTTTAGCTTCAATCACATTTACGTGCCGAATTTTAGCACGTTTAGTCGAATGCTGTTACGTTCATAGTGCGCGCGGAGGGGCATATGCGGACACTCGCGCTCCTTGAAAACGACTGCTTGAGCGAAGCCTTCGCGCGCGGCGGGCGAGGCGTCCGCTTCGCAAAGGCCCGTTCGGCGGCATGAAGATCCTCCGGTCGCCCGAGGCACTCGAGCCTCATCCTTTACTGCTGCATGCAAGTCGCTCGCGGCAGTCGTGACCGGGTTCCTGCCTGGGAGCGTGCCACGCCCGTCGATCAGTTGGCTCGCAGCCCACATTCGGCAAAACAAACCGAAAATGACGAGCGCAGCGGCTGCGCTATTTCCACGAAACGGTAACGTTGATTGGGGACATTGGGTCGAAGTTGTCTGCATAGGGATGGTAACAAACGAGGTTGACAGTCCACACGCCGACGATCAGGAACAAGGTCGCAATGGCGCTGGTGATTGTGCTGGTCATGACGGGCTCCCTTCTATTCTGGCGGATGACCGCCCTTTGACGCCGGAGCTGTTCGCTCTCTCACATATAGAATAGGAGTGGACCCAGGCTTTAGTTGTGACCAATGTCACAATTTGACGAATTTATTCATGCCATCCGAGCAAGTCGCTGCCAGCTCGGCAGACGTGTCGCTCAGACATAATTTTCCTTGGCAGAACGAACCCAAATGCGCATCGCCAAGCACGCTGCGATGATGGCGGGACGCTACGCCCACGCCAAACAGTTCAACCGCCATCGCCGGCAGTTACGCATCCTGCGCACGCGGCTCGGCCGCATCATCCGCGACATCCACCGCAAGATTGCTGGCCAGCCGGCCTTGGAGGAGGCATTTCAATGGCCGCTCGCACGCGCCGGCCAGATCCGCTCGCAGCAGCAACGCCAGCGCGGCTGGAAGCTGTATTCCTTCCATGCCCCAGAGGTCGAATGCATCGGCAGGGGCAAAGCCAGCGCGCCCTATGAGTTCGGCGTCAAGGTCTCGATCGCCACCACCAACGCCCGCGCGCCGGGCGGCCAGTTCGTGCTGCACGCCAAGGCGCTGCCGGGCAGTCCGTATGATGGGCAAACGCTGCGGTCCGCGATCGAGGACACCGAGAGGCTCACCGGGCGCGAGATCGAGCGGGCCTATGTCGACAAAGGATACCGCGGCCACGATGCGCCCAACCCACACCGCATCTTCATCTCCGGGCAGAAGCGCGGCGTGTTCGGTGCCACCAAGCGCGAGCTGCGACGCCGGTCCGCCATCGAGCCCGTGATCAGCGATATGAAAGCCGAGGGCCATCTTGGTCGCTGCTATCTCAAAGGAACCGCCGGCGATGCCGCCAACGCCATCCTCACCGCCGTCGGCCACAACCTCCGCCTCGTCCTCGCTTGGCTGAGGATCCTTTTGTGCCTGATCATAGAAGCGCTACGCGGCGCGCTTACAACCGATCCTGAGATCAAATTGGCTTCTTAACGGCCGACGAATTAGTCGGCTTGGCCGGCGTCAACATTACCCAAGAGCGCTTAGACTGGTCGAACCACGACGCGTGGGCAGGTGCGCCTATGCCCTCGGCAAACTTCGCGTCGCCGGTCAACTAGCCCCTATTAATTCACGCTTATGTTTTGTCGCCGCTCGCGCATCGGCGATAAATTGCTTAAGGTTCACGGTATTAAACACCGCTGGGACGCGAAAATCCCCTATCACGAGCGCCGGGGTGCCCTCAAATCCGAAGGCGGTGGCTTGCTCTTGGTTGCGCGCCAAGATCGCGTCAATCTCTTTATGATTGGCTGCAAGATCGCGTTGGGCACGGGAAATATCTATTCCGGCCTTCGCCAGGGTCCTTAGCACATTCTCCGTGCTCAGCGTCCCTTGCATAGAGATCAGAGCTGCGTGGGCTTCCGAATATTTGTGCTGAAATTTGGCAGCGAGCCCAATTCGGGCAGCATAAGTCGATATCCCGCCAAAGATAGGCCAATCTTTGAAGACAAGTCGGATATGTCCATCTTCACGGACAATTTGTTGTAGCACCGGGTTCACTTCTTTGCAGGGCAAACACCGATAGTCGAAATATTCGACGATGGTTATATCCCCTTGAGAGTTGCCCTCGGCCGGTGTGAGCGGGTCGTGCAAAATGGCTTCGCGGCTAGGCGTCTTTTCATTCGACGTCGTAGCACCGGCCTTCTGAAGTTGAATGCCAGCCGCGGTGAGGGCGAGTACAGCACCAAATATCAAATTAAGCTTGGGTTTCATAAGCACCTCGCAGCAGCCAATAAAGAAAGCGGAGCGGAATAGAGCCGGCACCTTTCCCACAATAGGCAATGGTACATGGTGAAGTTCGATAATGCCTTTAATAGCTATTTCAAATTGCGCGTAAATTCCTAACTCACCATTAAATGCCGTCACGCTACCTAACCAGGAATTCGATGATCGTTAATTTCGAACAGGGGCGCTGGCGTCCAGTTAGATCGGTCACGCTTCCTCGCTTGCGCTTCACGCGCTTATTTTTATGAGGTTATGGATTGGGAACGATAGTGCCGAGGGCCAGCGTAATTGCCAATCGCCGCGTCGCGCGATCCTCGATGTTATCAGGCGCGCATTCGAATCTGCCGGCATCAAGTTCATCGACGACGACAGCGGCGGGCCCGGCGTCCGCCTTGCAAAGGCTCGCAGAAAAAGCGCTAGCCGTGATACTTGATATTCGTCGAGACGCGCTCGCTGCCAACAATTACCGCCCAGGAGGGAGCGGCGATAAAGTGTCCCGTGTCGAATTCATCGACGAAAACGGCGGGGGTGCTGGCATGCGCTTGAAAAAAGCGACACAGCCAAACCGGGGTAAATGATCCCGTATTGAGGCCATTTGACCGCCATACGGTCTATTGAGCGGCGATTGACCTATGCTGGGGTATGGTATAAATATATAAGTTAATGGTAGAATGGTGTAACTATGAGCATGAACATCAAAAACAAAGAGGCCCATCAGCTCACGGAAGAGCTCGCGAAGCTCACCGGCGAGAGCCTCACAGCGGCAGTAACTGAAGCCGTTCGAGAGCGCCTTGATCGCGTGCGCCAGGCGAAAGGTGTGAACCTTGCCGATCAGCTTCTAGCGATTGGCAAAGACTGCGCGGCACATCTCAAAAAGCCATTCAGTACGATCGATCACGGCGAGATGCTCTATGACGATCGCGGACTGCCAAAATGATCATCGACACCTCGGCGATCATTGCCATTTTGCGCGACGAGCCGGAGGCAGCGGTCTTCGCCCGAGCGATTGCAGTCGAAAGCAGTCGCCGCGTGAGCGCTGCTAATTATGTCGAGGCTGCGGTTGTTATCGATGCCAGCGGTGATCCGATCGCCAGTCGGCGCGTTGATGATTTCTTCAAAACCGCCCAAATTACAATCGAAGCGGTCACTGAAGCCCAGGCGCAAATCGCACGCGCCGCGTATCGCGATTTTGGCAAAGGCAGCAGGCATCCCGCGAAGTTGAATTTCGGCGATTGTTTTGCTTACGCGCTTGCAAAATCCAGACGCGAGCCGCTGTTATTCAAAGGCAACGATTTCATACACACGGATATAATTTCTATATTGCCGCGGTGACCGTAGTAGCGCGATGGCCGTGGAATCGGGGTTGTATTGTCCGGCGGCAGACTGACCTGGTGCTTACCTTGATCCGCCGCTCTTGGCTCTGGCGCTAAAGCTCGCGAGGAGGGGGCAGTCTTACCGCTCCCATACAGCGCCAGCCCGAATGGCTTGGCGTGCGGCTGAAGAAGGAGTCGCCGCGAGACTAGATTCTTAATTTGCGAAATGAAGCCAAAAAGTTTTCGCTCATTGCTTCGACCGTCTCGTAGTTCCACTCGTCGAACCCGAAGATCCGCTGGCCTTAGAGATCGGGCAGGCGGGTGTCAACAAAACGGGGTTCAGGCCAGTGCTGACGAATGTCCGCATCCGTCGTTCTATTGATCTTGGTGCGATCAGTCTTCGGCTTCATTCGGCGGATTTGTTCCAGTGTACGATGAACGTATGCCATAGTTTCCGCTCCTTTCTGTTGGCGACGGACCCAGGCCGCGGCATAAACTAGAGGACAGAGAAGGAAGACAAAAGCCGGGTAGGACAGTTGGGGCCTCGCGATAAGAAAATAACCGCATTGCTTCTCATTTTGGCAGAACGAAGCCAAATTCTTCTTTCTAAACAATGATGCAGGTGAGGGATGGGTTAGCCGGCACGCAACCTCCGTGCTCGGATGAAGAGTTCAGCAAGCAGAGCCGCCGCCAACGCTCCGCCTGCATCGCAGGCTGCTGCTACAAGATTGGCCGAACGATCCGGTGTAAAAGCTTGCAGGCCCTCCAGTAGCGCCGCGCCTGCCGTTTAGTCGATATCTGAATCCCAATTGCGATAGACAATCGTTATTCCACTTGTTTCATTAAACCTGACCGCATGCTTTTGTCTGAAAAGTAGCGTGGGTTTGTTGGGGGCAATCGGACATTGAACTACGTCATGCGGTAACCGGGCCTTATTTAACAGACTATCAAATAGATCATCAGCTTTCCCTATGATGCTGCTTATAGGTATGGGCTTTGAAAAATAGATCTTATTCTCCGCGTAGGATGGGGCAAGGCAGTACTCCCAGTACTGCCAGTTACCCGCCGTTGTAGTCGGCAGAATTGCTGCCGCACTTTTAATCTGAGGAGTTACCCCTGCATCCACAGTCGGGGGTGTTGCAGCCGCATTCTTAATCTGAGGAGTGACCATTGCGTCCGGGCGCGCGGGAGTTGCAGCTGCAATCCTAATCTGGGGGGGTACCACCGCATCATTAATTTGAGGAGTTGTCGCTGCGTTCTTAATTCGGGGAGTTACCGCTGGATCAACAACAGCATTTTTAATCGCTGGAGTTTCCGCTGCATCCAAAGTCTGGGGGGTTGCGGACAAATTGTTTATCTGTGGAGTTGCAGCTGCATTTGCAGATTGAGATTCCTCCACCGGATTTATAATCGGCAGAATTACAGCTGGATTGTCAGTGTTGACGATATCGCCCCGTAGGACTGGTAGCGTTTGGCATGCGTCGGAGACCATGCCAAAAGAGACTAAGGCAACCGCTAAAGATACTATTATCGTCTTCGACATGTTTGCTTATCGTTTGAAGACTCAATGAATTTCCGCAGGGTCGGCTGCTCCTGAACCAGCGCAATGGGATCCTACCTAACATCCATTATTTTCAGCTCATTTAGATTGTTAAAATTTTAGGTTATGGATTTGGAGTCAGATAAGAGTTTGAATAATTGAGCAAACCCGCGCTATGCTGCGGTGCGTGAAACGGCTTAGAGGCAGCCGGCGTCGAGTTCATCGACGAGAACGGTGGCGGGCCTGCTGTTCGCCTTCGCAAAGGCTCGCAGAAGAAGCGCTAAAGCGGAGACGTATTAGCGATGCCGCTTCGTGTCGTTCCCGTGCCGGTTTGGTTCGTGGCCGCCCTTCTCCCGTTGCTGGCGTCGCAAATCATGCGACTGCATCAATCTGATCCAGCAGCATGGAGTTTTGGAATTACGCTGGGCGTTTGGGTGCGTTGGCAGTGTTGGGTGCTATTCCGTCCGCTCGCGATGTCGCCTTTGGGCGCGCGGCGCTGCGAATAACGGTTTTGGAATCGGTCATTTGGATTGTCGGAATTGTCCTCGTGGACCATTATTTGTGTGGTTGGCTCCGACGGACAATTAATTCCGAGCTACCTGCAACAGTGACCATTCCCACCTATCGGTAGCCGGTCATTTCAACTGCGACCCGGGTTTGCCAGCAAGCCAATCTTCGCTGTCGGCCATGTCGCTTAGGGCCTTTTGCTTCTTGACTAGTTTTGCGCGATCAGCGGTCGAGGTGCGCTGTTTCAAGCGTTTATTAAGGTCTTTTGCGCGCTTCCTGTAATTGCCGGTCTTTTTGGATGATGGTGCCATACCCCCAATATGAGGCCGAATCCTTATGGTGGCTAGCCACAAACCAGTAGAAAGCGATGCGATCGCCGCTTGCCACTTCGCTAGGGCGTTCATAGGCCCTCGATAGATCAGGCGCCTTCTGACGATACTTTCGGCTCGGCGCGAGGTTTGCCTGAACTAAATCGTCGCTCGCGCGTTCAGCCATCTGTCCCCGTAAAATAGTGATCGCGTCGCGTCGCAAAGACCGGGTCGGGGATAATCCCCGGCCTGGCACCAATTCAGGACCACATTATGTCACTTGGAACCATCTTACTTGTCTTGTTGGTGATCGTGCTGCTCGGCGGCTTTAGCGGTTTGGGTGGCGGACCGTTCTACGGCACCGGCTATTACGGCGGAGGTGGACTTGGCCTAGTGCTGGTGATCGTACTGATCCTCGTCTTGCTCGGGAGGCTTTGATGAACACGCGGGCCGTCACGATCGTCAAATTCTTCGGCGCATGGATCTGCATCATCGCCGCTGCGGTGCTTCTCGTCCTCGGCCATCAGGTCTTCGGATTGCCTGGGGCGCTCGCTCTGCTGGCGATCGCCTTCGCGCAGGCGCCGACAACCTGGTGACCTCCACGCTCGACTTAAAATGCGAGGGGCGCCTATGCGGCGTCCTGTTCGTTTTCAGCCGCGTGCACGCTATGCGCGGCACCCACATTGAAGGAGCACGAAGTGACAATCAACGTGATCGTAAAATAACCGACAAAGTGGTCGAACTGCCAATCGAGGCCAGAGCAGGGCTGCCAATTGCCGGGGCCCAGCGCGGCGAACACGAGCAGGGCTATGGCTGCTACGCTGCAAAAAGCTGTCATGACTTTAATTGTCGTTCTGTCAGAACTACTTTTTGCTAGTGTCTGAGTCGCTCGCACCGCCTGACAACCGACGCCGCGTCCTATTCGACCGTCGAGCTGGGGATCATTCCCTGCCTGACACAAATCGGGCAGTTATGCATAGCCATGAATTTTAGCCTCGTTAGTGATAATCCATATAGTCGACATCAACAGCGTGGCCGTTAGCCGTCGAAGCACGGCTGGAGCCGGTTCGATGCGATGAGCTAAGGGCGGCGTCACGCCGCTGCCAGGCGCGATTCCGATGCGAAGCCGCTTTCACTAGCCGACTTCCAGCGCATGAAACGCACGTCGCAGGTCAAGTTGATCCGCCCCGCGTTCGGCCGCACGCAGGAAGAATTCGCCGAACGCTTTCCTATCCCCCGTGGTGCGCTCCGCGATTGCGCGCAGGTTGCTGCGGTTCCCGATCAGTCCACCCGCGCCTATCTCACCGTGATTGCCCGCGTTCCGTAGGCCGGGCGCAAGGCGCTTAGCCCCGCGGATGCCTGTAATCGCCGGCGCATTGTGAGTCGTGCCTCGCGCAACTCGAGGCGACTATGCCTCCTGCACGGCGAAGGCCAAGCTCATCTGCGTACATCATGGACACTGACAAAGCATTCCCATTCCAGGGCTGGCGGTATCAGATCCGACTCGCGCTCAGGCGGCGGCTCTCTTGGTCGAACGGGAATCTGGCGCTTTCTTCGGTGGCGGAAGGAGTAGGTCGGCCGGAATATGGAAACGGGCGCGTAGCCTCTGCACCATTGCCATACTCAGCCCCTTTTTGCCCCGAAGAACCTCGCTGACGCGGCTCGGCGTACCCAGAATCGGCACCATTTCGGAACGGGTCAGGCCGTGCTGATCCATGAGGTGGCGGATGAGATCGGCAGTCCTCGGTCGTCGGCGAGGCCATTTGCTCTCCTCATAGGCGGCGATCAGACGCGCTTGCGCCTGGAGGCGAGCAATATCGGTTGGAAGATCCGACTTCCAAAGTCGATCAACGAGTACGCGGGCGCGAGCAAGTTCCGCATCGCTATCAATCAAGATCAGAGTTGCATCCATTACACGGTCTCCGCATCAATTCTGTCGTACTCGGCATGGGTGCCGAAGAACCGGATCCCCAGAACTCCTGCCGGATACTGAAGGGCCGCAATTAGTCGATAATCGTTGCCCTTGATATTAAAAATGACCCGGCTGGCTTTGAGAATGCTTGCCTTTGGATACGACGCCTTCACATCCTCGGGGTTGCGCCACTGGGCGCGGCCCACAATGTCCAGCCATGCTTCGTATTGCGAACGTGCCGCTTTGGTCGCCTTATGGCTAGGGTGATTAGTAAGATAGTTTTCGACCACCTCCGTGCCGATGACGATCATAAAGCAAGCATCGCACAAAGTTCCAATAATTGGAAGCCCTGGCGTGATGGCAACGCGTGGCCGACTCGTGGCCGCTGAAAGGATATTGCAGAGATTCGGCAGTCCGGGGTTGACTGTATTCTGTTCGTGATATGCGGGGCCATTTTCGTCATTTCCATTGGACCAACCGTGCCCTGTCAAATTTCGAACCGAACCCAAATCAACGCAGGGCGATGGCAGCCTGTATCCCTTGGAGGCAGGTAATTAGACGCTTGTCTGGGTGGCTACCGCGGTTGAGGAATCTGATTACAATAAGAACGTTTCATGGCATGGCGAAGTGGACTATGCTGCGAGCATTCTTGATAGACGTTGCTGTTAGTCTCATGGCCGGGTCAATTCCAGCTTTTGCCAAAAGTTTTAAGGGATCGTACGAAAAAGGTATGTCGCGAAAAGTGGTGTGCTGTAGGGAATTTTAATTACAGCCAAGTACATGCATGAGTAACTGCATACCGAAATGTCTACGGAATAATCCAAAGGCTCATTTGTAAATCGCAGCCACAATCAAAAGCTACCTCATTCTTTGAAGCCCCGGCCTAACCGCCGAGGCTTTTTGTTGGCATGACCAGAACATTTGTGTACGTTTGGCGGTGGCATAGAAAAAGATTTGGCCACATGCGCGCCGCGTGAACGATATGCAAAACCGCAGCCCGACCAATCTATAGATGAGATCATGCCAATGCAGTAATCTCGATCCAGCTGTTTCAAAAAAAGTCAAGCCAGCGCTACTTTGGACGAAGCCGTTCCTGCGGCGGGGCGACCTCGGTTACTAAGTCGCGTACTAGCAAAAGATGTTAGAGTACCGTGAACGTTTGGTCGTACAACCATGGGGAGGTCATTGGTGGGAACACAGAACAGAACCAACGAGGATGCGGTGGGCTTAGATGGCGCCCCATTCGAGAAGAAACTTGCAGCCCTTCCGCTAGTGACTTACCGCGCTGGCGAAACCGTCTTAACCGCTGGGTCAAAAACGGGTCAGCTACTGATCCTCAAAACGGGCACGGTCGTAATTCTCAAAGACTCCATCGAGATTGCCAGAGTGGAGGAGCCTGGTGCTGTCATCGGTGAACTCTCAGCGTTGTTAGATCGGCCGCATACCGCGGACGTTCGGATCTTGGAGGACTCGCAGTTTCATGTCGCGGACGCAGCGTTGCTCGAGAAAGACCCAATCGCGGTACTTTACGTCGCGAGGATTTTGGCGCGGCGTCTCGTCGCCGCCGACAGGGGGCTTGTTGAGCTGAAGAAACAGATTCAAGCCGGTCAGTCACCCGGCGCCCTCAGTAAACTCCTTGAAAAGATCGAAAAAACACTCGCCGCATTCAGTGAGGACGCGCCACCGTTAACCCCCGGCGGGTCGTTCAAAATAGATCGCCTTTGAAGTCAGTGGTAAATTTCCCCACCAAAGTCGCTATCCGCCCTTTGCGACCGATACGCGACGTGTGATCTGGAAGACGATCTGCGGTAAATCGCACGAGACGCGCCGGTATTCCGAAATCGCCAGTCAAAGGCGCGCTGCCACAAGCTATCCAAACCGGATGGGTCGGCGGCGGCGGTCTCGTTACGTGGGTCGGTCAGCCCCGCTTGAGATAACGCTTATCCAGCATGAAATGAATTCCTTTGTTGCCGTTCACCACCTGCGTGACGCGTAGATCTGCTGTAAGGCTTGACAATGCGTAGGCTTGATAACGGTCAAGGCCGGTGCGCGCGCATATCAGATCGATCATTTGCCGTAGAGCAATCACCACGCAATCGTCGAGATCGGGATCGAACGCCATGGTGATCATATGCGTAGGCGTTTCGGCGAGTAGCCATTCCAGTCGCATATCGTTACGGAGGGTCAGACAAAAAGTGCCAACCAGCCCAGTCTCGATCGCACTGACGCAGACTTCGCCATCGCCCTGCGCGCCATGCCCGTCACCGACCGAGAAAAGCGCACCATCGGTGAAAATGGGAAGGTACAAAGTAGTACCGGCAACAAGCTCCTTGTTGTCAATATTGCCGCCGTTCCGGCGCGGCGGCGGAATCGGAATCCCGCGGCAGTGGAAGGTAATCCAGACTGTGCGCGAGAAGTTCTCCTGCCGGGAGTGCGAGAAGATTACGCAGCCGCCGGCGCCATTCCATGTGACACCACGCGGCTTTGCCGGAACGAACCTGCTGGCCATGGTCCTGTTCGAGAAGTTCGGCCAGCATCAGCCGCTGAACCGACAGAGCGAGCGATATCGGCGGGAAGGCATCGACCTGAGCGTGTCGACGCTGGCCGACCAGGTCGGCGCCTGCACGGCGGCGCTACAGCCACTGCATGCGCTGATCGAGACCCATGTCCTGGCTGCCGAACGACTGCACGGCGACGACACGACCGTGCCGATCCTGGCCAAGGGCAAGACGGTCACCAGCGTCACTACCGGCTCCCCGTAATGAGCTTGCTATAAGGACATTCATTTCTCTGGCTTGTCGCCCTTGGCAACGCACTCACGGAAGGAATCGCGTTCCGCTTTCTCGATCCCAGTAGCCTTGCTTCCAGCCATTTGGGGCGGATGGGCCTTGATCGCCATTTCCCGACACTTTTTCGCAAGTTCGACACTGATCGCCGATGCCGGCTGGCCCGCCGCCAAATACGCGGTCAAAGCGAGAACCATCAACATACTAAAGGTCATTGCCGATTTTGTCATGACGACGATCCTATCTACTGGTTCGCGAGTTTGCCACGCTTGAGCCTCAAGACCTATTTCTAGCTGACATTTTGGCCGTAAAAAGACCTTACGATTTCGTCTCGATATCTGACCGCCGTCTCGGGATTGCTTATTCAGGCAGGACTGCTGATGCATTTAAACCAATAATTTTAATGGTTTATCCGATTCAAAATTGACTAACCCCCTCGGTTGAGGACTCTTAAGCTGGCAACTTAAAATGCCAACGACGCACCAATATGCTGACGTCTCGATCGATAGCTTTTAGGGACACACTGATAACGATCATCAAACGATGGCCGGTAGCGCTGATCGCTTTCGGAGGGGTGCTGACGCTCGCTTGGTTGTTCCTGCTAATTTGGCTTCCACTGCGCCTACTGCAACTGTTGTAAGCAGGTTAGCAGCCAAACTTATCTGGTGCGGTCCAAATCGAGGCTGGATGCCCTTTTAACTCCGCCCGCTTGCCAAAGCAGCCAAGCGATTGCAAGCATTGAAGGTGCAAGAACGACAAAAATCCCGAGCAAAAAAGGTTGCATGCGTTTCCCCAGGCTGCAAACAATTTCAGCGAACCTTATTTTTGGAAAGGCTACTTTGATTCTGCTGAAATTGCGACAATATTTTTCATCTAGTAGAAAAAAGTCAGTTTGGGTAGCATTAGTTGCACGATAATACCTACCCCGATGGATGAAAATCGAGACTGACCTGACGGAGTTCTTGAACCAGCGGGATCGAGATTATTGCATCGGCATTGTGTCACCTGGATGATGAGCCAAGGCCGCGAATGTAAGGGGTGCAGGCGGCCGATAATTGAGCGGACTGCGTCCGCAACATGAAACTGCGAGTCCTCCAAGGCGCGAACGTCTGCTGTGTGCGGCTTTTCTAACAAAGCGGAGATTTCACCCAAGACAGTGCGAGGCTCTTCCACTCTGGCAATCTCAATGGAGTTCTTGAGGATTGCGACCGCGCCGGTCTTGTGGATCAATAGCCGACCGGATTTTGACCCGGCTGTTAAGCAGGCATACGCGCGAGCTTAGGTGCCGTGATCAAATCGCCTTATTCGCGGTGCGTAATCGGCGTGCCGACACCCGCATGACATTGAGCGCGAAATACGGCATCTGGCTGATGAGGAACAGGAACTGTTTCTCCGAAATCGGAACCAGCGTGACGTCGGTCACCGCCGCGGCGGTGGCGCTGCGCGGCGCACTATCGACCAACGCCATTTCGCCAAAAATGCTATTGGCTTCGAGGGTGTCTAGGAGGCGATTGCCGGTCTGTATTCCCACCCGCCCTTTCTGAATGACGTAAAGTTCGGTTGCTGGATCGCCTTCCTTGAAGATTGTCTCGCCCGCATTGAATGATCGTACCGGGACATGTGGTCCGATTAGAATACTGAAATCGATAGCATCGCTCGACATGTGAAGAAGCCCTATATCTCCCGGGGATTGAAGCCGATCTCGCGGCAGCGATATGCACTAAGCGATAGAAATATTACAGTTTGATGACACGCCAAATCGGGAGCGTCGAAATGCCCACAGACCTGGTTTGGATCGCGGTTTCGCATAAACGCGGACGTGTGGTGTGCTTCACAGGAGCCTCAATTGTTTTTCGTTGCCGGTTTTTCAAGGGCAAACCATTCACGCGGGTTCTCGGCCAAGTGTTTCAAAAATCGTATTATCCGATCATTTCGATTGGTGATTAAAGGAGCAGACGCCACCCCAGAGCGTACCAGGGGATTTGCTTTCACAAACTGTGGAGAAATGCTAGCGTTTAGCCACTCAAACCGACTAACGGCGACCATTAATCTGATTGAACAATAATGACGGCATTCGATAATGACGGTGACTATTCTGGCATCCTTTATCGGGTGCTACCGGATTCCTCTATTGACGCGATGTTGCCAGCCGGCCTGGTGAATTTCAAAAATATCGACCAATTTATGGCGGCAGCCGTCAACAACTCTGCCGCCGGTACGTTAGATCTCAAGTCGAACGGAGTGCTGGAAAACACAAATGGACAACGAGCAAACATTCCAGCAAAGGCAAAATCGCTTGATTACTACTCGGTCCTCCTCGATGCGATTCATAAGACCGAACAAAATTCAGCCCAGTTGCGGGCGTTGGTGTACGAGCGCGCCCGTTTTAATATAAAGCGCGAGTTTCTTTTTGAATATTCATCGCTCGGGTTATCTGAGATTGTGCAACACGTAAACGATTTTGAGCTTGCAGTTGCGCGGATCGAAGCGAGCGCCGCGGATTGTAAACCGAACGCCGTTTACCGAGGTCAGTTGGAGCTTAGTGATATTGATCGTTCTTTATCAGGCAACGGCGTCCAAATCATTCCCGCTAACGCTGCACCGTTGCTATATGAGGAGGATAGTTCTTTATATCATCAATCAGAAAATCCTCGATTCGGCCCAAGGCTGAATGAAGCGTGGCCATATTTTCGGCGCGCCATTCTACTCGTTGGTAGTGGTCTCGCTATAATGGCGTTTATTGGGGCGGCGACGATCGCGGGTACGCTATGGCATTCGCTAACGCAGCCATCTCGGTTTGAAATTGCGCGTAAGTCGGTTTCAGTCGGCGAGACAGCCACCAGTCCTTACAGCACAAATGATGAAAGTGCTCGGCCGGCAAATAAATCTCCCAAGCCTTTATTCCCCTTACCATCTTCGTTCGGAATCTATGCGCTGAGTGACAACAAGCTCTTCAAATTGGAAGCTTTGCCAATAAGAGTTCCTGATTCGCGTGTGGCGCTTTCGGCGGAAATAACAAAGCCAAGTATTACAACAATATCTGGCAATAAGCCTGCCTTCATTCTTTTTCGACGTGATCTGCAAAACAGCGCGCCAGAGAAGGTCACATTGCGCGTTGTTGCCCGAGTGGTGCACGAAACGAAGTTTGTTGGTGGTAAACCTTCAATCGTGAACCTCGAGGGATCGTGGAGAGTTAGAAACACGTCGATTGAATATAAGGTGTCGCCGATTCCAGGCCAGCCTGAAATGGTCATGGCACATACAGACAATAATCAATCGTTAGCCGCTGGGCGGTATGCCCTTGTCTTGAACGGCATTGGCTTCGACTTCACGGTCGAGGGATCGATACAGGCGTCAGCGCATTGTCTTGAGGAGTTCGAGGCGTTAAATGGGACCGTGTTCTCAGAATGCCCAAAGGCACAATCTGCGAACAATACGAAGGGTGGAATATAATTAATCGGAAGCGGCCTTCTATCACGACCTTGGATTTTCGCCATTTCCGAACCAGCCACTCAGACTGTTCGTCCATGCGTCCGAAGCGGCGGAGGCTGTTTTCCGCCCGCTGTCACGATAGCTGTTGCTTGCGGCCGAGGTTGATGTCGTTCGGGTGCGCCCCGTGCGCCCCGTGCGCCACGATCTCGCTGTCAACAAATACAATGACGACGATTTTGACTCCCGCATCGCACCGACGGTGAAGATGTGCGTTATCGCGGCGTAAATTCGCGATCCGCGCCTTCGACGCGGCGCGCGCCCGCGCCAGGTACCACGAGAGCATCCCGGTTCGTGCACGGCCGCCGGCAAGGCACGTTGCGTTTCGCGTGGTAGGAATAAAAGCAGATATCCAGCAAGACCTAATTTTGGCAAAACGAACCCAAATCAACGCAGGCCAATAGCAGTCTGCAATGACTTCATCGACGACCAGTCTGAGTTAGTTTCCCGGCTAAGATAAGCCCGCTGGTAGGGGCCTTAGCCCTTTAGCTGCTTCGTTGACGAACAGATCAAGCGGTGAGGCCGTAGTAAGAACTCTTATTGACGCCAACAGAACCGACGTATCAGGAGAGGACATGCATCCAAATCGCACTAAAGAGAAATTGCAGCGGGGCGAGCCAACCTATGGGCACGGCGTTCGCTTTTTCGCCGGCCCGGAACACGCCCGATTTGCGGCCAATGCGGGCTTCGACTTCCTGTTCATCGACTCCGAGCACGGCTGCTTCACGTTGAAGGAGGGTACCGCGCTTTGCCGCGCCGCGCTGGATGCCGGGGTGACGCCGGTGGTCCGGGTATGCGGCTTCGATCATCACCTCTGCACGCAATACCTCGACAATGGCGCCCAGGGCATCATTTTCCCTCACATCGAGACCATCGATCACGTCAAGCTGATCGAGCGCGAGTTGTTCTTCCCGCCGCGCGGCGGCCGCAGTTTGCCCGGTCCCATGGCGATCAATGATTTTCTGCCGATTTCTCACAAGGAACTCGGCGAGCAAGGCAATAAAGCGACACTGGCCGTCGGCATGATCGAATCGCCCGAGGCGGTGGAGCGGCTGGACGATATGTTGGCGCTTGGCGTTCTGGATGCGGTCATTGTTGGGGCCAATGATTTGTCGATGACCCTCGGCGTTCCGGGACAATGGCAAAGCGCGCCGTTTGTCGATGCGCTCAATCGCATCGTCGCCTCGTGCAAGAAGGCAGGTGTTGCGTCGGGTCTGGGCGGCGTTTTCGTTCTCGATATCTTGCGGCATTGGGTGAACGAAGGAATGACGATGCTCTACTGCATGTCCGACGGCAGTGCCCTGATCCAGTATCCGGCCGCACGCCTGAAAGAGATCAAGCAGGCGGTCGCCTCGAACGCGAGCTGATCAAGATGATGGATGTGTCGCGAACGGTCATCCGCGAAACGCTGCGCCAGCTCGAGACCGAAGGTCTGGTGGCCACCATCGCCAATAAAGGGCCGGTGGTGCGCGAACTCAGTTTCGACGATGCCAAAGACCTCTACGCCATTCGCGAGGTGCTGATCGGTTTAGCAGCGAGACTCTTTGTGCTCAAC
Organism: Hyphomicrobiales bacterium; assembly: GCA_003152455.1. Taxonomy (GTDB): domain Bacteria; phylum Pseudomonadota; class Alphaproteobacteria; order Rhizobiales; family Xanthobacteraceae; genus Pseudolabrys. Next base: position 655 of record PMAF01000030.1, on the reverse strand, counting down.
GCTAAACAGGGCCAAATCGAATCCTTGCGGATAGCGCTCGAAAAGGTGACGCGCTGTTATGCGGCCGGCAATCCGGCGAAGATCCTGCAAGCGAAGAATAGCTTCTACGGCGCTTTGGTGTCCGGCGCCGGCAGTGAATCGCTGTCGTCGATGATCTCGATACTGCACGCGCGGATTTGGCGCTGGCGCGCGCCCGGGTTGACCCATCCGAAGCGCTCGTCGAAACGTTCTCGTGAAAGCGTCAATGCACTGCGTGCCATTTTTGCCGCGATCAAGGCGGGCAATGCCGCGCAAGCCGAGATGCTTGGACGCAAAGAGACCGCCCAAGCCGCTGCGGAAGTAATTGCCCTTGCTGTCCGATTAGTCTGCGGGCCCGCGCGGACCCGCGGAACGGCTAATGATAGTGAAATCCCGTCATTGGCACGCTATATACCAAGCAGCCATAAGCGGAAATGACGGTAAATCGGCCGACGGTTAGCCAAATCGAGTTGCCGGCGGAGATTCCAAGAATGCGGCAACGGCGCTTCAGTATCGCACCGATGATGGAGAGAACCGACCGGGCGAGAATCTATATTGATATTAGGTGCTTAGATGGGGTCGAAGAAACCCATATTGTGCCGCTAGGCATACCATTTTGACTAGGGTCTGGACTCAC
>PMAF01000247.1 GCA_003152455.1 Hyphomicrobiales bacterium | reverse complement strand
GCCCAAGCCCACATGATGAGTGTCACCCCGTCAATGAACGGTCGCATTGAGTGAAGGAAGGACATGCCGCTTTCGGTGAGAATGAGCGTCGATCCAGCATTGGCAGCAATTGCGGCGGCGCCCATGACCACCCACAACAGCGGCGTAATGTCATCAGGCTACATCGAAAAAGAAGATGCGGTAGGCGAAAAGGGTGACGAAGATGCCGTAGAGTCCGAGCCCTACGCCCCACAGCATGTGGATGAGTACGAACACGGCGGCGCTGAGGCTAAACGACAGGAGATCAATCGCAACGCGATATAGTTATTATCACGAGAGTATATCGTTGCCGCGTTGGCCGTGCGAAAAAGTTTGAGCAATTGTCCCTTCGTCGCCAACCTTGCGCTCCATTGCATGGCCATCCATTCCAAGGCTTAATTGGTGTGGTGATGGTAGACTAACAGGGAGCATTCCGATGGGGGATGTCTATGAGCCGGTTCGTGTGGCGGCAGTTCAGGCGGCTTCCGTCTTTCTCGATCGAGAAGGATCGACGGACAAAGCATGCCGGCTGATCCGCGAAGCCGGAGCACGCGGCGCTCGCGTGATCGGCTTTCCCGAAGGCTTCATTCCTGCGCACCCGGTTTGGTTTCACCACCACGCCGCGACCACGGCGATCTCGAACAAGCTGTCGGTTGAGCTGTTCAAAAACTCCGTTCAAGTCCCTAGCGCCGAAACGGATGCGCTCTGTGCCGCGGCGCGCGACGCGAATGCCTATGTTGTCATCGGCATCTGTGAGAAGTTACCGAACACGCTGGGCACAATGTTCAACACCCAACTCTATATCGGGCCGGACGGCAGCCTTATCCGCAAGCACCAGAAGATTATGCCGACGGTAGGAGAACGGTTGGTGCACACCGGCGGGCATGGTGACACGTTCGGTGCCTTTACGACCGAGTTTGGACCTATGTCAGGTCTGATCTGTGGCGAGAATTCAAATCCGCTGGCGGTGTTCGCGCTGATTGCTGAAGGCACCCGCATACACGTCATGAGTTGGCCAAACCACTTCCCGACCAGCGGCGACCCATTGCGTAATAGGGTCGCCATCGACTCGCAGGCCTTCGCGCAGATGAGCAAGGCGTTTGTGATTTCCGCTTGCGGAACCGTCGACGAGCGTATGATCGAAATGCTCCAGGCCGGTCCCGACGGCGAGAAATTCCTGAGGAATACGGACTGTTGCGGTGGCAGCCTGATTGTCGATCCAATGAGTCGGATCACTGCCGGGCCGATGGGGGCGGAAGAGGGAATTCTTTACGCAGACTGCGATCTGGAACTCGCCATTCAGATGAAATTACGGCACGACTTCGCCGGCCATTACAATCGGCCAGACATTTTCCAACTTCACGTCAACCGCGCGGCGCCACAGCTCTATCATGTGCACAACGCGGAGCTTCCGCAGCAACTTGCCACAGATGCGCTAAATGCCCTTCCGTACCCCGCCGCGCGTTTGACGCCACCCGATCCAGAGCCGCAGCAGTGACTCGATTTTGTCGCGCTCGGCAAACCGGCGGTTCTCTGCAGCTCATCGAGCAGTTGACGGCCATGTGCTCAAGGAGGAGGGCGTACTTTGTGCCGCTTCTGCAGGACAGCATGGAAAGTGACGCGAAAGAGCAGCTCTATTCGGAATATATAATTGGCGAATAGGATCATCTGACTTCGCGTGCCGGGAGTGGTTGGTTTGGCTTGCCCCTTTCCAGTCATTGCCACACGGGGAGCCCCAGCCTAATGCTGGGGCTCTTTCCTTCCAACCGCAACCTGCGGGACCAGTACCGGCATCACGCTCCATTTGAATCAGGCGTTTACTAATCGGCTTAGAATAGATCCAATGCGGACATCGAGTTTTGGGTCATTCATGATCGTATCAGTCAGCCACTAGCTTGGGCCCGTCGGCCGATGCCCCGACGTTGATAGAACAGGTTGAACAGCGAAGTGAGATAGTAAGGACTGCGAGCGTATGGTCCGCGTCGCACGGATTCCCATTTACCCCTTGACCGGTGTGCGCTAACCTTTTTGAGTCTACGTGGTTATCCGCGCGCTGGGGGGTTCGTCCGCATTGGATAAAGCGCTAAATCGGCAGTCAATGAGCGACATCACTTTCGAGGCCGCCCTCGGCGGTCGAGTCGAGCATATGCTCGACGCCTGCACGAAATGCGGCAAGTGTGTCGAGGTCTGTCCGAGCGTACGGCCCGCTGCCATCAGCGAAGCGAAACCAAAAGACGTCATTAGCGGCGTACTCGACATCGTGCGCACCGGCGACGGTCCTGACGCTTCGCGCAAATGGGCCGCGTCCTGCATGCTCAGCGGCGATTGTATCAAGGCTTGCGACTACGGGGTCAATCCGCGCTTTCTGCTCGCGATGGCGCGCGTCTCATTGGCCAAGGCTGCGAACGAGCTTCCAAATCGGCGACGCCAAGGCGTGGAGAAGTTCCGCGATCTTAGCCGGGACGTTAACGTGCTTTCACGTCTGCAGCTCGATGACGACGAATTGCAGCGGCTCGGGCAAAAGTCTGCGTCGGTGTCTGAGCCGGGCAAGGCCCCAGACTTCGTGTTCTACACTGGCTGCAACGTGCTCAAGACACCTCATATCGCACTGCTCGCCCTCGATATTATGGACGCGCTTGGCGTGACCTATAGGGTGATGGGCGGGCCGACCCATTGTTGCGGCGTCATGCAGCTGCGCGCGGGCGACGCTGAGATGGCCGGTCGTATGGGCTCGAGCTCAATGGAGAAGCTGTCGCATTCGAAGTCCGGCCAGGTGATCGCGTGGTGCCCCAGCTGCTACGTCCAGTTCACCGAGACGACGCTGCCCACAATCAAGGTGCAGCGCGGTTCGCAGCCGTTCGAGATGACGCCATTCATGCGGTTTCTCAGCGCCCGCCTCGACCAGCTGACGCCGCTTCTACGCCGACGGGTCGAACTGAGGATTGCGCTGCACAAACACCCGGGCGTGGCCGGCGTCATGGAAGCCGCGGCGGACATACTGCGAGCGATCCCCGGCGTGGAAATTGTCGACCTGAAGCAGCCGGCGGTCGGACTGCAAAGCGTCAACCTCGGCGTGCTCCCTGCGCTCAAGCGCGAGTTGCAGCTCAACGAGCTTCAGGCCGCCGCCGACGCGGGCGTCGACGCACTCGTCGCCGTCTATCATTCCGATCATCGCGAATTGTGCGCGCACGAGCGCGACTGGCCGTTCCGCATCATCAACATCCTGGATGTCGTCGGCGAGAGCATGGGGCTGCACCAGCATGATCGCTTCAAGCAACTAAAGGTCATGCAGGATGCCGACCAGATCGTTGCCGAATGCCGCGACCTAATCGCGCGACACGCGCTAGATGCCGCAACGGCCCGCGACGTCGTGGTCAAGGCGATGCTCGGCGACCAACCCCTTCCCCTGAAGCGTAGATGCAATACATTTGCAACATCCGGCCGTAAGTAGTTGAAATATTGATTACTGAAGCGGTTTCCTAACTTGCTGCTCAACGTAACTGGGAGTGATCAAAGACTGCCCCAGAACTACGAA
>PMAF01000185.1 GCA_003152455.1 Hyphomicrobiales bacterium | reverse complement strand
TGTGTCAGGGACCGTTCGGCGGCTCGGAGACTACCGCGCAAGGCGACATCAACTGGCGCGGCGTCAAGCAGATCATGACCACGCCGAGCTATGCCTCGGCCCATTACACCAAGGACTACGACCCCGAACTCGCCGCCAAGGCGCTGGCGCCGTTCCGCAACGCCACCATCGGCTATGTCGGCACCTATCAAATGTCCTACGCGCTGCTCGATTTCATCAAGCACACGTTTCCGAAGGCGCGCTATGTCGACGCTTCCGACTTGGTCGATCGCGTCAAGGTCATCAAGAGCGCCGAGGAGATGGAGCTGATAAAGCGCGCGGCAGCGATGCAGGACGGCGCCATGCGGGCGGCCTTCGCGGCGGTCAAGCCCGGCATGCGCGACACCGAAGTGGCGGCGGCGGCCCAGCATTACAGTGTGGCGCACGGCAGCGAGAACGGCATTTATCTCTGCGCCTCGATGCCGCTCGGCAGCCCATCGAAATTCGGCAATAAGCATTTGCAGAACCGCGTCATCCAGAAGGGCGACCAGATCGCGCTGCTGGTGGAAGATAACGGGCCCGGCGGCATGTACACCGAGCTCGGCCGCTCCTGCGTGGTCGGCGCCAAGGTGCCGCAAGCGATGAAGGACGAGCTCGAATTCTGCATGCAGGCGCGCAAGATGACGCTCGACCTGCTCAAGCCGGGCGCCTCCTGCAAGGACATCTGGGACGCCTTCAACGCCTTCATGCGCAAGAACGGCCGGCCGATGGAAGCGCGGCTCTATTGCCACGGCCAGGGCTACGACCTGGTCGAGCGGCCGCTGATCCGCAACGACGAGCCCATGACCATCGAAAAGGACATGAATATCGTCGTGCACCCGACCTGTATCCACGGCGGTTATCTCAACTGGCTGTGCGACAACTATCTGATCGGCGGCAACGGCCCGGGCGACCGGCTGCACCAGTTTTCGGAAGAAGTCGTCGAAGTCGGATAGTAGCCATTCGGGCGGCGCGCTTGACCGCAGATGAAGGGAGCGCGACAAGGCTCCCAAATAAAGTGGAGGAAGTGATGAAAAGGGCAATCTACGGAGCCGCGCTGGCGATGCTGCTGGCGCTCACCGGTACGGCCAGCGCGGAGACCTTTCCGAGCCGGACCCTGACGATGGTCATCCCCTTCGCGGCGGGCGGACCTACCGACGTGCTCGGCCGCATCATGGCGCAGGCGATGGGCGACATTCTCGGCCAGACGGTGATCGTCGAGAACATCGGCGGCGCCGGCGGCATGACCGGCGGCAAGAAAGTGGCCGACGCCAGGCCCGACGGCTACACCTTGCTGCTCGGCACCGTCGGCACGCAGGCGCAGGGCCAGACGCTCTACAAGCATCCGCTCTACAACGCGGTCACCGACTTCACGCCAGTCGCGCTGATCGCCGAAGTTCCGATCGTGTTGATCGCGCGGCCCGACTTTCCGGCCGACAATCTGAAAGATTTCGTTGCTTACGCGAAGGCCAATGCGTCGAAGATGACCTTCGGTTCGGCAGGCGCGGGCTCGGCCACCCATCTCGGCTGCGTCGTCGCCGATCTGGCGATGGGAGTGAATATCACGCACGTCCCCTACAAGGGCTCGGCACCGGCGATGACCGACCTGATCAGCGGACGCATCGACTTCTTCTGCGAGGTGCTGTCTACCGCGAAGGCGCTCATCGATAGCCACAAGGTGAAGGCGATCGCGCTGATGACCAAGCAACGCTCGCCGGTCGAGCCCAACGTTCCGACGGGCGAGGAACAGGGCATCAAGGGATTCGAGGCCTATACCTGGAACGCGCTCTTCCTGCCGAAGGGCACGCCGCCCGACGTCGTCAAAAAGCTCAACGACGCGGCGGTCAAGGCGATGAATTCGGCCGCAGTGAAGGACCGTCTGCAGAAACTCGGCGCCACCGTGGTGCCGGCCAACGAACAGACGCCAGCCTATCTCGGCGAGTACGTGAAGAGCGAAATCAAGAAGTGGGAAGCGCCGATCAAGGCCAGCGGCGTGCAGATCGAGTAACATCGCGAAAGCCGCGGCGCGCGGGAACGGGGGTCAACGATGGCCGACATCAAGATTCTCAATCCCGACGCGCTCGGCAAGCCGCTCGGCCAATACTCGCAGCTTACCCGCGTGAAGGCGTCGGAGTTCGTCTTCATCGCGGGCCAAGTCGGCGTCCACAAGGACGGCAAGCTCGCCGGCGACGGCGGCTTCGACGCGCAATGCGGGCAGACCTTCGCCAATATCGAGGCGGCGCTAAAATCGGTCGGCGCCGGCTGGGGCAATATCGTCGAGTTCACCACCTACCTGGTGCACTCGCAGGACATCCCGAAATTCATGAAATTCCGCCTGCGTGAATTTCCCAAGATGTTCGCCAGCGGCGCCTACCCACCCAACACGCTGCTGATGATCGACCGCTTGGTGCAGGAGCAGTTCCTAATCGAGGTGTCGGCGGTCGCGGCGCTTTAAGCAGGCTTATCGATCAGGCTGACGTGCGCGGCGACCACGCGCCAGCCTTCCGGGAATCTGACCCAGGTCTGCATCTGGCGGCCGGTCTTGCCGGGCGCCGAGGGGCGCTCGTACAGCGTCGCGGCCACGGCGAAATCGCGGCCATAGGTCGTGATGACGGTGCGCGACAACGTGCGCCCGAGCGCCACCGGTGAGCGCGCGGCGCGGAACGCCTTGATCTGATCGTAGCCGTAGAGAATTTCGCCGGCGCCGTAGCGGATGGTGCGCGGATCGTCGCGGAAGAACGCGTTGAGCGCGGCGACATCGTTTGCCACCAGCGCCTTCTCGTAGCGCCCGAAGCACTCCGTCACCTCGGCCACGACCTCCGGCAGGTCGATCTCCATTTCTGCTCTCCTTTAAAGGTTCGGTTTGGGCGCCGCGACCGCGCCCATCTGTTCCAGCGCATGCGCGATGCGCAAGGCGACGTCCTCGCGCCAGGGCGCGGCGATGATCTGCACCGCGATCGGCAGCGGCGACAACGGCACCGGCACCGCCGCCACCGGCAGGCCGATGAAGGAGATCGGCTGGGTATAGATGCCCATGTTGGGGCGCACTGGCAATTCGACGCCGTCGAGCGTGAAAGTCTGCTGGCCGATCTTGGGCGCGGTGCAGGGCGTGGCGGGGGCGAGGATGGCGTCGCAGGTCTTGAACAGGTCGAGCAGGCGCTCGCGATACCAGCGGCGGAAAATCTGCGCCTTGTCGACCAGCGTCGCCGGCACCATGGCGCCGGCGAGCAGGCGGTCGCGCACGGCGGGATCGAAGTCCCGGGCCTGTTTGCGCAACCGGTCGAGATGCAGCGCGGCGCCTTCGGTGGTGGTGATGACATAGGCCGCGGCGCGCGCCCTCGCCGCTTCGGGGATTTCTACTTCGTCGCGCGCGCCGGCGGCTTTGGCGACGCGCTCGAGCGCGGCCAGCGCCTCGGGGAATGCGCCTTTCTTGAAATAGCCCCCGGCGACCGCGATACGCAGGCCGTCGAGCCCGCGCGTCAGTTCCGGCGTCGCGAATTCGTGGCCGCGCTGCGCGCAGCCCGCGTCATCGGCGTCGGCGCCCTGCATCACGTCATAGCTGAGCGCGAGATCGAGCGTGCTGCGCGCGAACGGCCCGAGATGGTCGAGGCTCGCCACGAACGGAAACGAGCGCGCGCGCGAAAGCCGGCCATAGGTCGGCTTGAGGCCGAAAATTCCGCACAGCGAGGATGGCACCCGAATCGAGCCGTTAGCGTCAGAGCCGAGCGCGAGCGGCACCAGGCCGCCGCCGACCGCCCCGCCCGATCCGCCAGAGGAGCCGCCGGTCATGCGCGTGACGTCGTGCGGATTGCGCGAGGGACCGTCGTGCACATTCTCGCCGGTGAAGTCGTAGGCGTATTCGCCCATGTTGAGCGCGCCGACCAGCACGGCGCCGGCCGCTTCCAGCCGCTCGATCAGCGGGGAATCGCGCTCGGCTTTCGGCCGCGCGCGGTTGATCTTGGAGCCGGCGACGGTGGCCAGCCCCGCGACATCGAACAGGTTCTTGACCGCGAACGGCACGCCGGCAAGCGGCAAAGTCGACTTGTCGCGCGCGCCATCGACCGAGCGCGCTTTGGCACGGGCGCGCTCGGCGGTGACGGCGGTGAAGGCGTTGAGCGTCGGATCGAGCTTGGCGATGCGCAAAAGCGCCGCATCGACAACGCCGATCGCGCTTCGCTCCCCGGCGCCGACCGCGTGCGCGATCTCGGCCGATGTCGCCCAAGTTAAGTCGGCCGTTAAATCCTCGCCCATGCGTCAGGCCTTGTAGATCGGGGCCGGTTCGGCCTCGTCTGGCAGCGCGAAGTCGGCGACGAAATTGGCGTGCAGGAGCGTGACCGCGAGATTGGCCTTCACCGCGGCTTGCCAGTTCGGCTCGAGCGGCAATTGCAGCGCGGCGGCGGCGGCAGCGATAAATTCGTCGAGCGGGTCAGCCATGAGACGTCTCCTTCTTGAGCCGCGAAGAAGCAAAATCGCGGCCAAACGCGCGCCGGCCAAGCGATCAAAGCCTTGGCGCCGGCGAAGTGCAATGAGGAAAGCGCGAGCGCGCAAGCGCCATCGCCCGTATTCTTTATGCGGCGCCGGGTACGCCGTNNCGAGGGGATGGCGCGCCAAGCGGCGCGTCATTCGGTCTTGTGCACGCACCGTCTCCGGTGCATGGCGCCTCTCGGCGTGCCATCGCGGCGTCGTTACGACGCCGGGCCGCGCTTCCGGCGACCAATTCGCCCCGCCTTCGGCCCTCGGGCGCGGCCCCTTTTGGGCCGCCGCGCCGTTGCGCCTCACGCGGGCCGAGCGCCCCGGCCGTCAGCGAGCTCCTCGCGGCGGGTCCTAGTGCCTGCGGGCGGAGCCCCGGCGCCGCCCGGGAGCTTGGGGGGGTGCGTTCATCCCCCCGCGCGGGCGCCGCATCCGATCCCGCCAGCATGACGCCTCATGAAGCGCCCTCGGTGGATCGGACGAGCGCATCCTAAATGCGCCGCAGCGAGCGGGGATAAGTTCTCACGACATTGTGATTATAGTCCTAGCGCGTCGGCTGACACGAAGCGCGTCGCCACGACCACGTAAGAATCGCTATATTGCGATTGGGGCCGCATAAAACGGGACCAGAATTCGAAGCATAAAAATCCAATGAATCCATCGGAACGTATCGACCAACTGATCGCAAAACTCACCGACTGGCGTGGCAAAACATTCGCCGGCATCCGCAAGAGCATCCTTGCGGCCGACCGCGAAATCATCGAAGAATGGAAGTGGATGGGAAGCCCGGTGTGGTCTCGCCACGGAATCATCGCGGTCGCCAACGCCCACAAAGGAAAGGTGAAGCTTACCTTTGCCTACGGCGCGAGTTTCCCAGATCCTGACAAGCTCTTCAACGCGGGCCTCGAAGGCAACGCAAGACGAGCGATCGATTTCTTCGAGGGTGATAAGATTAATGAGCGTGCTCTAAAAACTCTCGTCCGCGCCGCCGTTGGTTACAATCAGATCAAATTGAAGAAGAAAGCGCCTGCGGGTGCGCGAGCCAAAGCACGCAAAAGTAAAAAGACATAAACAGCGCCCAGGCCTTTCTTTCTGCGCCAACGCAAAAACCTCTGTGACGCTATTCTAAAAACAGACGCCAGCACGCCAGCGCGGCGGCGACGCGCGCGCCGAAGGCGTCAGTGCCGAGCGTGCCGCCCAAATCGGGCGTGCGCGTTTTCGGATCGGCGATGACGCGGTCGAGCGCCGCTTCGATCGCCTGCGCGGCCTTGGTAAGCTTCGCCTCGCCGCGCCGTTCGCCCAGCCAGGCCAGCAGCATCGCCGCCGAGCCGATGAGCGAGGACGGGTTGGCGATGTTCTTGCCGGCGATGTCGGGCGCCGAACCGTGCTGGGCCTGCGCCACGCCATGGTCGGCGCCGGCGTTGAGGGACGCCGCCAGGCCGAGGCTGCCGGCGATCTCGCTCGCCTCGTCCGACAGGATGTCACCATACATGTTGGTGGTGACGACCACGTCGAACTGGCTGGCGTCGCGGATCAGTAGCGCGGCCATGGCGTCGATGATGCGCTCCTCGTATTGGATTTGCGGATAGCGGGCGGCGACCGCGCGCACGCACTCGAGATAAAGCCCGTCGGACGCGCGCAGCACATTGGCCTTGTGCACGGCGGTGACTTTTTTGCGCCGCTGCATCGCGAGCTTAAAGGCGCTTTCCGCGATCCGCATCGAGCCAAGGCGCGTGACCTTGCGCACCGCCAGCGCCAGGTCGGGCGTCGGCATGAATTCGCCGGCGCCCTGAAACATGTTGCGGTCGGCGTAGAAGCCTTCGGTGTTCTCGCGCACGATCACCAGATCGACGCTTTTGCCGCAACGCGGCGGAAAACCCTCGCGCGAGCGCGCCGGGCGGATATTGGCGTAAAGATCGAGCCGCTTGCGCAATTCACCGGACGGATTGAGGCCGCCTTCCGCGCGCGGCGGATAATCATTGTGCGACACCGGGCCGAGCAGCACGCCGTCGGCCGCCTTGGCCGCGGCTTCGACCGTATCGGGAAAGGTGGTGCCGGCCGCGCGGTGCGCGCTCCAGCCGACCGCCGCCGTCTCGAACGCAAGCCTAAGGCCGAATTTGGCGTCGGCCGCGCGCAGCACGGCGAGCGTCGCCGCGGTGATTTCCGGACCGATGCCGTCGCCTTCCAGCACCAGAATATCGATCGTTGCCTGGGCCATGCGCTCCCTGCTCCGCGGTTGTGGCGGCACCGTCATATACGGAACGCACGGCCGCCGCTACGCGCGATTGCGCGCCGGCCTAGGGCTTTTGCGTCACGGCCGGAATGACGTAAGCTATGCCGCTGCGGCATAGGACGTCGAAGGACCGGCATGGATATCAAAGAGCTGAGAAACTTTATGCACGTCGCCCGCGCCGGCAGCGTCAGCCGGGCGGCGGAAGAACTGCGCCTGGCGCAGCCGGCCTTGAGCCGCCAAATCAAGAAGCTGGAGCACGAGTTCGGCGTCGCGCTGTTTGCACGCCACGGCCGCGGCGTGCGGCTGAGCGCCGCCGGCTCGCTGCTCTTGGAACGCGCCGAGGCGATCACCCAGCTCGTGCACCAGACCGGCGAGGAAATCCGCGACCGGCGCGCGCCGACCGGCGGCCGCATCACCGTCGGCGCGCCGCCGGCGGCGGGACGCCTGCTCATCCCGGCCTTCGCCGAACGATTCCAGAAGGCGTGGCCGCAAACCACGCTGCACATGCGCGAGGGCGTCTCCAGTTCGTTGCAGGAATGGCTGCTGGAGAAGCGCATCGACATCGCCATTCTGCACAACCCGCCGCACCTCGAATCGTTCGATATCAGGCCGCTTCTAAGCGAACGCATGCTGGTGATCGGCCCGCCAACCCGGCGCGGCGAGCGGCGCCGGCATCCTTTGCGTTTCCGCATCGGCGACCTCGCCGATCTGCCGCTGATCCTGCCGAACATGGCCCACAGCAACCGCCGGCTGGTCGAGCATGCCGCGCTCGAACGCAGCGTCCGCTTGCACATCAAGATCGAGGCGGACAGCGTCGCCTTCGCCAAGGCGATGGTGGAGAAAGGTCTCGGCTACACCATTCTCACTTACGCCGCCGTGCGGGACGAGGTGGAGCGCCACAGGCTCACCGCCTACCCGATCGAGCGGCCGGCGATCTCGACCAAGGTGACCATCGTCACGCTGCGCGACAAGCAGCTTTCCAAGCTCACGCGCGACGCCGGCGAATTGCTGCACGCGGTTTGCGGCGAACTGGTGCGCAACAAGACCTGGGCCGGCGCGCGGCTCGCCTGACGGCGCGGCAGGGTGGCGGCCGCCGCGCCATCGCTTTGCCATGCCGAGAAAGTATCGCCGGCGAACTTTCAATGCCGGCCGCCGTGCTCTAACGTCGTGCCAACCACAACCGCGGGCCCAAGCCGGCCTGCCGGGAGCGCGCTCAACGCGCCGCCAATGACTTGGGAGGATTGCCGTGAAAGCCCTAAAGCCGCTGCTGATCGCGGTCGCCTTGCTGTGCCCGGCCGCCGCCATGGCGCAGGATTATCCGAACAAGACCATCCGGCTGATCGTGCCGTTCCTGCCGGGCGGCCCCAACGACATCATCGCCCGCGTCGTCGGCAAGCGCATGTCGGAAATTCTCAAGCAGACCATCATCATCGACAACCGCGCCGGCCAAGGCGGCGTGCTCGGCACCGACATCGTCGCCAAATCGGCGCCGGACGGCTACACCATCGGCATCGTCAGCGCCGGCGCGCTCGCCATCAGCCCGAGCATGGAAAAGGTCGCCTACGACACGCTCAAGGACCTGCAGCCCATCACGCTGGTCGCCAAGGTCCCGGAAATGCTGGTGGTGGCGACCAGCGTCCCCGCCCACAACATGAAAGAGCTGGTGGCGCTGGCAAAATCGCAGCCCGGCAAGCTCAATTTCGCCTCGTCCGGTCCGGGCAGCCTGCCGCATCTGGCGGGCGAACTGTTCAAGCTCACCGCCAAGATCGACATCACCCACGTGCCCTATCGCGGCGCCGCGCCGGCGATCAACGATCTGCTCGGCCAGCAGGTGCAGATGGTGTTCCTCGATCTGCCGATCCTGCTGCCGCAGATCAAGGCCGGCAAGCTGCGGCCGATCGCGGTCGGCGCGCCGCAGCGCGTCCCAAGCGCGCCGGACGTTCCGACTACCGCCGAAGCCGGCATGCCCAGCTTGCAAACCGAAAACTGGTACGGCATGGTGGCGGCGGCGAAAACGCCGCCGCAGATCGTCGCCACGCTGAACAAGGCGGCGGTCGAGGCCATGAAGGACCCCGAGGTGGTGTCCAAACTGTCGAGCCAGGGCGCCATCCTGGTCGGCGACACGCCGGAGCAGTTCAAGGCCTATATCGCCAGCGAAACCAAGAAATGGGCGGCGGTGATCAAGGACGCCGGCGTGCCGGTTCAAAAATAGGATCGTGTCGTCCGGTCCGCAAAACTATGTACTGCGCTCGTCGCTGACCTCGCCGTTCGGCCGCAAGGTGCGCATGGCGGTCGAGGTGCTGGGCCTGGGCGGGCGCGTCACGCTGGCGCACGCCGACACGCTCGACGACAACGACACGCTGCGGCGCCAAAATCCGCTCGGCAAGATGCCGTGCCTCGTCACCGACGACGGCACGGCGATCTACGACAGCGGCGTGATCATCGAGTTCCTGGCTGACGTGGCCGGCAGCGACCGCCTGATCCCGGCGCGCGGGCCGGAACGCTTCAAGGCGCTGACGCGGGCGCGGCTCGCCGACGGCATCACCGACGCCGCGATCCTGATGATCTACGACAGCCGCTTCCGCCCCGGCGAGCCGCCGTCGGAGCGCTGGCTCGCCCACCAGCGCGGCAAGATCGTGCGCGCGCTCGCCGCCTTCGAGGCTTTGCCGCCCGATCCGGGCAAGACCGATATCGTCGCCATCGGGCTCGGCTGCGCGCTCGGCTATCTCGACTGGCGCAAGCCAGTAGAATGGCGGCAAGATCATCCGCGTCTTGCCGCCTGGCTCGCCACTTTCGCCCAGCAGGAGCCTGCCTTCGATCGTACACGCGCGCCAAGCGCATGATGCCGAAAAGTGGCAACCGGTTTTCGGATAAGATCATGCGCAAGCAAAAAGGTTTCCGATGAGCCCGCACACCGCCGACACCCCGGCCGTCCCGCCGACCTGGACGGCGACCCCCAGCAAGTCGAAACTGAAGCTGCCGCCCGGCGCCTGCGACGCCCACGTGCACGTGTTCGGCCCACGCGCGCGCTTTCCCTTTGGCGGCAGCTACACGCCGTCCGATGCGCCGAAGGAGGTTCTGTTCGCGCGCCATCAGTTTCTCGGCATCGAACGCTGCGTGATCGTGCATAGCGCGGCGCACGGCTACGACCTTGCCGCCACCGCCGACGCGCTCGCCGCCAAAGGCGGCGCCTATCTCGGCGTGGCGCTGATGCCGGTCGACGTCTCCGATGCCGAGTTGAAGCGGCGCGACGCGCAAGGCTTCCGCGGCGTGCGCTTCCACTACATGGACCATCTCGGCAAGGGCGCGCCGATCGACGAAGTGATCCAGTTCGCCGCGCGGCTCGCCGACATCGGCTGGCATTTGCAGATCCACATGGCGGCCGACCGGATCGGCCAGCTGACGCCGGCGCTCAAGCGCTCGCCGGTGCCGGTGGTGATCGACCACATGGGCCGCATCGATGCCTCGCGCGGCCTCGAGCAGGAGCCGTTCCGCAACCTGCTGTCGCTGATGGCGGATCGGAAAGTTTGGGTGAAGGTGAGCGGCGCCGACCGCGCCACGCGGCAAGGTCCGCCCTACGCCGACGCGGCGCCGTTCGCGCGCATGCTGGTCGAGGAATTCGGCGACCGCTGCGTCTGGGGCACCGATTTTCCGCATCCCAATCATGACGGGCCTATTCCCGACGACGGCGTGCTGGTCGATTGGCTGGCGCAGATCGCGCCCAAGCAGGCGCAGTTGCAGGCGCTGCTGGTGGACAATCCTCAGCGGTTCTACCGCTTCGGCAAACTCGGCCCGGCCATTCCCTCCCCCTGAAAGGGCGACGGCAAAAGGAAAACGGAGGCTCGATCATGACCGGACGTTTGCAAGGACGTATCGCCATCGTCACCGGCGCCGGCAGCGTCGGCCCGGGCTGGGGCAACGGCCGCGCCACCTGCGTGCGCTTCGCCGAGGAAGGCGCCAGGATTTTCGCGGTCGAGCGCAATCTCGACAGTGTGGCCGAGACCGTCGCCAAGGTGAAGGCGGTCGGCGGCGAAATCGTGGTGCAGCAATGCGACGTCACCGACAATGCCTCGGTCACCGCCATGGTGGCGACTTGCATGAAGCATTTCGGCCGCATCGACGTGCTGGTGAACAATGTCGGCGGCTCGGCGCATGGCGGGCCCGTGGAGATGGCGGAAGAAGTCTGGGATTCGCAGATGGATTCCAATTTGAAAAGCGTGTTCCTCACCTGCAAACACGTGCTGCCGGTGATGGAGAAACAAAAAAGCGGCGCGATCGTCAATCTGGGATCGACGTCGGGCATCCGCTTTACCGGCGCCTTCCAGGTCGGTTATGCCGCCTCCAAGGCAGGCGTGATCCAGCTTTCGCGTGCGATCGCCGTGCAATACGCGCCCAAGGGCATTCGCGTGAACACGGTCATTCCGGGCCAACTGCATACGCCGATGGTGGAGGCGCGGCTCGCCAAGCAGCGCGCCGGCGGCGACGTCGAGGCGCTGCTTAAGCAACGCGTGGCGCGCATTCCGCAGGGCTTCATGGGCGACGGCCGCGACACCGCCAATGCCGCGCTGTTCCTGGCCTCCGACGAGGCGCGCTTCGTCACCGGCACGGAGATCATCGTCGACGGCGGGATGAGCGTGCGCTGCGATTAGCGGTTCAGCCACCGTCGCGCGAAGCCGAGCAGCCCCTGTGGCAGGAAAATGATCATGGCGATGAAGATGAAACCGAGCGGGATCAGATACGGGAACTGATCGCCGAAGATGCGCGACATCAGTTCGCGCAGCAGCTGGAAAAAGCCGGCGCCGACGATCGGGCCGACCAGCGTGCCGATGCCGCCCATGACGTTGAAGATCACGGTGTCGCCCGAGGTGATGAAATAGACGAAATCGGGCGCGGCGAATTCGTTCTGCACCGCGTAGAGCACGCCGGCGAGGCCCGCGAACAGGCCCGACAATAAGACCGATACGATCTTGTAGCGCTCGACCGGATAGCCGATGGCGCGGGTGCGGAATTCGTTCTCGCGGATCGACTGCAGCACCTTGCCGAACGGCGACTGGGTGACGCGGCGTAGGAACAGATAGGACCCGGCAACGATCGCCAGCACGAACCAATGCAGCGTCGTCAAGTTGAAGCGCGCGTCGTAGAACCACGCGAAGGTGAGATGCGGCCGGGTGAAGATCAGGCCGTTCTCGCCGCCGGTGACCGACGTCCAGGTGAAGATGATGACGTAGAAGATCTGACTGAAGATGAGCGTGGTGATGGCAAAATAGATGTCGCGCAGGCGGGTCGAAAAATAGGCGACGAACAGCGCCGCGCCGGCGGCGCCGGCAAAGCCGAACAGGATCGCGAGCCACACATTGCCCGGATGCACGATCAGCAGCGCCGCCGCCGCGCCATACATGCCGAGGCCGAAAAACGCCGAATGGCCGAACGAGACCATGCCGGTGTAGCCGATCAACAGATCGGACGACATCGCCAGCAAACCCCAGATCAGGACTTCGGTCAGGAATTTTGCCCAGAATACCGGCAGCACCAAAGGTGCAACGATCAGCAGCGCCATGACAACGCAGAAACCGACCCAATAGATTATCGTGTGACGGTCGAGATTTTTCATTTGGGCGTCGCAAACAGGCCGGTGGGCTTAAACAGCAGCGTCAGGATCAGCACGACGAAGGACACGATCACCGCCTGCGAGGGGTTCACCCAGATCGAGGCGTAGGATTCCAGCAGGCTGATGAAAATGGCGGCCACGACCGAGCCGCCGAGACTGCCCATGCCGCCGACCACCACGACGATGAAGGCCTTGAGCACCCAGTCGAGCCCCATGGAGTGGTCGACGCCGACCAGCGGCGCGAACAACACGCCGCTCGCGGCCGCCATGCCGGCGCCGAGCGCGAACACCCCGGTCAGCACCCACGGCACCGGGATGCCCATCGCCTGCGCCATCACCCGATCCTGGGTGGTGGCGCGGATCCATACGCCGAATTTGCTGTATTTGAGGAACAGCCAGAATCCGCCGATGATCGCCGCCGACAGCCCCGCGATCACCAGCCGGTACCACGGATAATCCAGATAGAAGAGCGTGAAGTGGCTGAGGATCGGCGCCGGCATGCGGCGCGCCACCGGGCCGAAGTACCATAGCGCGAAATTCTGCAATATCAGCGAAAAGCCGAAGGTGACCAAAATTGTGTTCAAGGGATCGCGCCCGATCAGCGGACGCAGCGTGACAATCTGAATGACGGCGCCGAGCAGCGCGATCACCAGAAAGGATATGATCAGCGCCAGCCAGAAATTTCCGGTCGCCACCATGACGATGACGCCGACATAGGCGCCGAGCATGAACAGTTCGCCGTGCGCGAAATTGACCACGTCCATGATGCCGAAAATCAGCGTCAATCCCGAGGCCACCAGCGCCAGGATCATGCCGGTGACGATGCCGTTGACCGTCTGGATCAGCAGCAGATCGAACGGAATGGCCGAGATCACCGCGAGCATCGTCCTATACTCCGAGATATTGCTTGATGACGGCGTGGTGCACGTCGAGTTCGGACGCGGCGCAATGGTGGCGCACGATGCCCTTCTCCATGATGTAGATGCGCTGGCTGGATTCCAGCGTCAGCGGCACGTTCTGCTCGACCAGCAGAATGGCAACGCCGTCGCGGTGCAGCACGTCGATGATCTGGCGGATCTGCGACACCATCCGGGGCATGAGCCCTTCGGTCGGCTCATCGAGCAAGATGATCTTGGGCTCGAGCATCATGGCGCGCGAGATCGCCAGCATCTGCTGCTCGCC
>PMAF01000044.1 GCA_003152455.1 Hyphomicrobiales bacterium | reverse complement strand
GGCACGCCGGACGCAGTGATCAATACGCTGAATTCTGCGTTTGAAGATACCGTTGTTACCAATCCTGCAATCCTCAAGACTTGGAAAGCCGAGGGCGTATCCGTTTACCCGAAAGATCAACGCTCACCGGCCGCGGGACGCGCTATCCTCAAGAGCGAAATTGCGCGCTGGGGCAAAGTGATCCGGGACAACGATATTCACGTCAATNNCGAATAATCAGCCTTGCAGCCGGTGCAATCATGCCTCGCAGACGACAGCGGGAACGCCGGTCGGAATTCTGGGCAAGCTCAATTCAAAGATTTATGTGGTAGACGACATGCTGGAGCACCATGACATTCGTATTTAGATTGAGGTGCGTCCAACTATCGAATTGCCACCAGTTCACAACTGAGGCAGATTTCACCCGCACTCTTCAGCAACGGCCTCTGAGCTCCTCCTAGTGACTACTCCTGTTCAGCGCGTAACAATCGCCGCTATCTTCTCGGTATTTTTTCGGATCGGCCTTTTCAGTTTCGGAGGCGGCTTAACCGGTTGGGTCTATCGCGATGTGGTGCTAATGCGCGGCTGGCTCAATGAAGACGAGTTCCTGTCTGGAATGGCGGTCAGCCAGATCCTTCCCGGCGCTAATATAGCCAACCTCTCAATCTTTGTTGGTCAGAAGCTCAGGGGGCCACTCGGTGCGACCGTCGCGCTTCTGGGTCTTCTAACAGCTCCCTTTTTCGCAGTGATTGCCCTTGCGAGCACCTATGATCTGCTCAAGACCCTGCCAAATGCCGAAACTGCCCTCGACGGTGTTGCCGCTGCAGCGATCGGCCTGATCCTAGTTGTTGTTGGCAAGGGAGCACGGCGTGCCGCCCGTCGAGCGGCAGCGTTTATCGCCTTTCTCGCTACATTCGTAACCGTCGGCCTGCTGCATTGGCCGCTACTCGCGGTGGTCGTGGTCGTTGGGCCCTTGTCAGTGCTTTCCGCTTGGCTCAGACGGAGTGCCGATGCGTAGCGACTTGCCGTTCGCGCTGCTGGCCGTTTTCGTGCCGTTCTCGCTCGTCTCGATCGGCGGTGGTACGAGCATCATTGCTGGCATCCAGCATCAGGCGGTTGATGTGCATCACTGGGTGACTGCACGTGAGTTTGTGGATTTCTTTGCGATATCACGTGCGGCGCCGGGTCCAGGAATGATGCTGGCAACCTTGATTGGCTGGCATGTGTTGGGCTGGACGGGCGCCGCAATCACAACGCTTGGGCTTTTCCTGCCGTCATCGCTGCTCTGCTACGGCGTCGTCCGCATCTGGAGCAGACATCGTGGTAAGCGATGGCATACGGCACTGGAGGAAGGCTTGTCGCCGGTCGGCACCGGGCTGATTCTCGCCGGCATCGTTTCGATCCTGCAGATCGGAGGCGGTGGCTTGCTATCTTGGGCGATTGCAATTAGTTCGGCATGCATGCTGGCTTGGCGTCCAAAAATCCATCCACTGCTCATCTTGGCGGGCGGTGCGTCAATCTTCATTGCGGCGCACGCCGCTACTGGGTGAGCCAATCACGCAAGCCACCCGAATTTCCGCTTCGGTGTTTTCGGCCTTTATGCCCTACGACAGGCCCACGAAAGCAATTCCGGCGCGTCGTCCGGGTAACCCAAACATAACGATTACAGTTGCCACACTTGCCCAGGCCGCAACGCGCGGAAACGCTCTGGCGAAATTCCGGCAACCTTCAAGGCGTCCGCAAGCGCAACGAGCGGCGCATCGATCGGTTCGTCGGTCAGCTGAAACGTTCCGTAATGGTGGGCGAGCGCAATCTCGGCGTCGCAATCAATCAATGCCTGCACCGACTCTGCCGGATTCATGTGGTAGTCGTGCATGAACCAACGTGGCTGGTACGCTCCGATTGGCAGAATGGCGAGCCTGAACGGTCCGTGCTGCTTGCGCGCGCCGCGGAAATATCGGCCGTCGCCATAGCCGGAGTCAGCGACGAAATAGATTCGTCCACCTGGCGTTTCGATCACGAACGACGCCCATAGCGACATGTTGCGGTCGGACAAATTGCGCGCCGACCAATGCCGCGCGGCAACGAGCGTCACCGCGATTCCCAAGCCGATATCGACCCGAATGTCCCAGTCGTGGGCTTCCGCTGCAATCGCGGGATTGTGATTGCGCATGATGGTGTCATTGCCGAGCGGCGTGATCACGCGAGCGGAATGCACTTCTGCAAGCCGCGACAGAGTAGTGAGATCGAGATGATCATAGTGGCCGTGCGACACCAATACGACATCGATCGGCGGCAAATCTGCGAAGGCGATGCCTGGATCGTTGACCCGTTTCGGCCCGATGAAGCGAAAAGGCGACGCGCGCTGCGACCACACCGGGTCAAGCAGCATATTGTGACCCGCAGTCTGAATCAGCAGGCTGGCATGGCCGACATAGGAGATGCGCCAGGCCGCGCCTTCGACGCGTGCTGGCGGACGGTCAACAAAAGGAGATGGCGCCCAGGCCGGCCACTTCGACTTGGTGGCGCGCCAGTGACGATCGACGAACCAGCGCAACAGGTCACGTCGGCTTCTCGGCGGCAAACCGTGCGGGTCGAAAAACCGTGCGCCGTCAAAGTGATCGGAGACTGGGCCATCGTAATAACGCGGCATTCGGGTCGCATCTTCTAAAAATGCTAAATCAGGTCACGTTCAGCTCCGTATTAAAGCGGTAATCGCAGCGACAGCGAGCCCAAGCCAAGCAACGATCAGGATCGTGCCGCCAGTCGGAGCCGCCATTGGAAATAGACGGTGGCCGGTAAAAGTGCGCAGCGCAATATCGCCGGAGAACAGAAAGCCGCCAAGCACTAATCCGATAAGCGCGATAAGCCCCAGCGGTCGCCATAGCTGGCCCTGCTGCAAGAGCGCGGCCCCGCCGAGCACGGCTGCCGAGTGGAACAGCAACATATAGGCGGCGCTATCGAGCTTGGCGCCGGGTGCCACATGCGCGCCAGCCGCGGCGAGGATGACACCGCCCGCTCCCATTAGCCCAGCCAGCACGATCAGAATCGTCGAGCTCATAGTATGCCTCGTCGACTGCAAGTGGAGCATTTAGGATGATTATATATCTCTATGAAACGCTATCGACTGCACTCAGTAGCTTTGCCTACCTTTCTAAGCAGTCGCACCACTTATTGAAACACGGACTCATGGCAAATTACGCTTTTCTTAACAAGTTCGGCCGGTCGCGATGCGCCGCTACGGCGGCCTCGATGACAAGGACCTAGTCGACACCGGCCGATGGAAAGGCATCGAGTCCGCTAGCCGCTATGCTCAAACGGTGGTGCATGAGGCCGCTCGTAAAGCCGACTTGCTGCCCGTTCCGGCAGTGAAGCGGACGGGCTAAAGCCGCGATCTGAGCGAAAAGCGTGCTGCCATTATACCGCGCGACACACTTATAACCTATGTGTTGCTTTTTCGGCGTATTCCCTTCCCGCGTTTGCGCCGAACGGATTCCTGAAAGCTCTTCTGAAAATCGATATAGTCCTTGTATGGGGCTTTTTTAGT
>PMAF01000037.1 GCA_003152455.1 Hyphomicrobiales bacterium | reverse complement strand
ATTATCCGTGCCGCACCCCAGACGACCGCAAGACCTCACCGGTCGGATCGTTCAAGCCCAATGCGTTCGGCCTCTACGATATGGCGCCCAATGTATGGCAATGGGTGCAAGATTGCTATCAAGATGACTACAAAGGAGCGCCCACCGATGGTTCCGAGTGGACCAGCGGAGATTGCAAGAACCGTGTCGTTCGCGGCGGTTCCTGGGTCGACGGTCCTCAGAACGGCCGCTCGGCCAGCCGCTTCGGGGACTCCACCGACCTTCGGAACAGCGCTGTCGGGTTCCGTGCCGGGAGGACGCTTACCCCTTGAATCCTTACCTCTTTACGTCTCGGGTCCAGGGCGGAGCCCTGGTCGAGTTTTTTTGGGGGCATGGATTCGATGACAGACGACTCCAAGCGCACGGGCGGGACAGTCGAAACGCACGTCGATCCGAAAGTCTGTTCTTGGTGATTTGCGAAAAGCCTCGCCGCATTTCTGCAGTGCGCAATGACGCGATTGGCACTTAGCGAACATTCCGACTCCGACAATGGATGTCCGCTATCGGGGAAGAGCGGACATCGCGCGAATAGGTCGGCTCACTTCCGGCATTTGTAGACATTTCGGATGCCGGGCTCGTGCCGCTAACGTGGCGCTTCGTACTTAAAGGCTATCGTTGATCCCGGCAGCCCTTGATCCAACAGGATGATTAAACCGCGCCGCCTAGAAACCTGCCAGCTTCGGAGGGCAGCGGTCTATTTGGCCTAGATGGTGCCGTGGTCAGGCAGCGCCCTATAAGTGTACTGTAGGATAATGGGTACCCTTGCTGCAGTATTTCGTAGCGTCGGCGCGCCGATGTCGATCGAGCAAATCACGCTCGATTCGCCGAAACCCACCGAAGTACTGGTGCGCATCGCCGCAGTAGGCTTATGCCGTACCGATTATCATGTGATGCGAGGCGAGCGCCGCGTGGCAATGCGACCGATGGTGCTCGGCCACGAGGCTGCCGGTGTAGTCGAAGAAATTGGTGCCGAGGTCGGCGAAATTAAACGAGGCGACCACGTAGTACTGACTTTTATCCCTGCCTGTGGAATTTGCCGGTGGTGTCGTCAGGGATTGCATCATCTCTGTGCTGAAGGCCCGCGCATCACCCAGGGGCCACAGCTCGACGGCACTTACCGACGGCGTGACCGGGAGGGAGTTGCGGTCGGAGCCTTCTGCATGATCGGTGCTTTTGCAGAATGCGCCGTGGTGGATCAGGCCTCGGTCGTCGTGATCGATAAGGACATTCCGCTTGATCTCGCCAGCCTTGTTGCCTGTGGCGTTCCAGCAGGTGTCGGAGCTGCGCGTTACCGGGCCAGGGTTAAGCCAGGTGACAGTGTGCTCGTGGTGGGCTGCGGTGGGGATGGAATGAACGTGGTTCAAGGCGCACATCTGTGCGGTGCCTCGAAGATCATTGCTGCTGATATCGTGGGAGCGAAACTTGATTGGGCAAGAGGTTTCGGCGCTACCCACGGTATCAATGCACGTGGCGAAGAGCTTACGCGTGCAGTGCTGGCGCTCACCGATGGGATTGGAGTCAATCACGCCTTTGTCTGCATCGACCCGCCAGAGACGCTGCTGCCAGCCTTCCGTGCCACTACCAAGGGCGGCAATGTGGTGGTGACTGCGCTCACGCCAGATTCTGTGAAGGAAATCAAGATTCCGCCACTCGAGCTTTTTGTGACCCAAAAGGCAATCATGGGCGCGGTTTACGGCTTTGCCAGCCCGCGACTCCAAATCCCCGAGCTTCTTGCGCTTTATCGCAACGGCACGTTGAAGCTGCGCGAACTGATCACTCAAACCTATCGCCTCGATAATATAAATTGCGGTTATGCCGACCTCGAGGACGGCAAGAACCTGCGCGGTGTCGTGGTGTTTGATCGATAAGCTGCGCTGACGAAGGGAGAGTGATCAGGGGCGAAGTTAGTGAACCGCAGCCAGCCTCATTAGCTTCGGATTCTTACAGTTGTTAGATTCGCTAAATTTGCTGGGAACCAATTCATCGCCCCAAATTTTATTGCCGGCCCGCTAGGGTTTTCCTTGAAATATTTATTTCGTTCTCGAAAATATCGCCCGATAGCGGCTTTGGCTGCACCTACTGATTCGTAATCGCTATTGTGAATTATGGAAACAGACATCCGTTAAAAACCGACTCGATGACATTTAAGAACTGGGCTCTCCATGGTAGTGGCGCCAGCTTAGCCTCACCACTTGTTAACTGCTCGCCGCCATTCTGCCAGCGAAGCGATTCGCTGAGTGACAAGTGAGTGAAAAAATACTCAAGTTGAGTGACTATCGAATTGATGATGCTGCTGATAGCGAGATAGACTTGCTAACGGTAATAGATGTCGCAATCCGTGACTTGCACGAAATTCTGATGTGCTGGGGCTCTGATAGAGCGCGGCAGCGCACGGAAGAGTGCGAGCTAATGTTGCGCCGGGCCTATTCAGAATTTGTCGTTAGCCAGCCAGACTGTCGATTGTAATCCAATGGGAAAGGCGCCTGCTATCGATCCCCTTGATTACACCGTTGCCATTAAGAACAGAGGGCATGCTTCCAAACCCTGGCGGTGGGAAATCAACGTAGCGGGCAAGAGCAAACCAGTGCGGCAGTCCAATTTTTATGAGACCATGTCCGAAGCTACCCGCGCCGGTAAAGCGGCGCTGGCGGAGATCCGGGCCAACCGAGCGGCGTGAGAAATCTCATTATCAGGGTGTTTCGCTTGCTTTGCCGGACAAGCGATGGTCGGTGCTCTTTCGGCATTAGACTAGATAGATCTGTGGCGCCCGCGTGCCGATTACGACCGGTCCTAGAGAATGGCATTGAAATTTTATTGAGAATGCGAGTGTTTGGTTGATCCCGGCCGCCTATTCCTTCCAGCTTCGGAGGGCAACGGTCTATTCATCCCAGGCCATGTTGCTGCCGTGCTGAGGCAACGCTCTGTCATCGACTAAATTGAAAAGTTCCATGCGCGCCTGCGAATAGAACGACGC
>PMAF01000059.1 GCA_003152455.1 Hyphomicrobiales bacterium | reverse complement strand
ATATTAATCGGCGATCACGGCCCGTCTTGTCTTCTGGTGGGAAAATTATCGCTCCGCGATTTGCGACTTTTGCAACAATATCGGCACTTAGCGGACAATCCAGCCGCATTCGCGTTTGTCGCCTATCGGACCAAAGCGGACAAAAGGCAGTTTTTGGCCATCGGCGGTTTGTCCGCTTATGACCCAGGCTGTGTGAAAACTCATACATCCGGGAAATGTAGAAAATATAATTCTCCAACATGGCATCCAACCGTATGTCCGGAGTATTATAAGTTCTTATGAAGCGCAATTTATCCAAGATGTTTCTACGCGCGCGGCGGGCGTTGGAGTTTTCACACGGCCTAGACCCATAACGGACCATGTCCCGTTCATTGCGCCTGACCTAGCAGCACCATGGAAATCGCGGGCACATAGGTGATGATCAGTAGAATTGCGAAATTCAGCACCACGAATGGCAGGACGCCGCGATAAATGGTTGCGATTCGAACATCGAAGATCGCGTGCGTGGCAAAGAGGTTGAGGCCGAAGGGCGGCGTATACAGTCCGATGCTTAGATTGACGGCCATGATGATGCCGAAATGGATCGGGTTCACGCCGACGGCAACAACGATCGGCAGCAGCAGTGGTGTCAAAATGAGAATGGCCGCCGGCGGTTCGAGAAAGCTGCCCGCCAGCAACAGAATGAGATTGATCATCAGCAGCGTTTCCCAGGGCCGCATTTGCAGCGCCTCGATCGCGGCGACAATTTGTTGCGGCATGCCGCTGGTGGTGAGAAGCCAGGAGTAGACCCCCGCGCTCGCCACGATGATCAGGATTTGCGAGATCAGGAAGGCAGCATTGAGCACTACGCGCCACAGATCAACAAGTCTGAGCTCTTTATAGATGACCGTCGTCACGAACAGCGAATAGACGACTGCGACTCCGGCTGCTTCGGTCGGCGTGAAGACGCCGCCGTAAATGCCGCCGAAAATGACGACAATCGTGCCGATCGCCCAGCTTGCGTCCTTGGTCGTGTTCCAGATATTGCCCCACCGCGCCCGGGACAGCAGCGGTACCGCCTTGATCTGGGAATAGACGAAAACATAGGCCGCATCGCCAAGGCCGATGAGCAGGCTCGGCAGAATGCCGGCCGTGAATAGCAACAGCGCGGATTGCTGCGCGGTCATCGAATATAGAATCATCGAAATCGACGGCGGGATGATCACGGCAACGGCGCCGGAGGACGCGATCAAGCCAACGGTAAACCGCTCGTTGTAGCCGTTGCTCTTGAGCGACGGGTAAAGCAGCCGGCCGACCGCAACGACGGTGCCGACCGACGTGTGTGCCATGGCGCCGAACAGTTCCGAGGATGCGACCGTGGTGACCGCAAGCGATCCGGGGATGCCGCCGATGATCGACACCACCCAGGCGACGACACGCCGCGCGATGCCGCCTTGCGCCATGATCTCGCCGGCCAGCACGAAATAAGGGACGGCGAGCAGGGGGAAATTATCGAGGCTCCCGAACATATAGGTCGGAATCGCCGTCGTCGGCACGTCGGCGACAAAGACGATCGCGGCGAGCGAGGTCAGGATGAGAACAAGGAAAATAGGAAGGCCAACCACCATGAGAATGATCGGCAGAACGAAGTAGACGAATTGAGCCCCCATGCGCTGAATCGTCAGTGATCGGAATTTTTCAAATGCACGTCCTCGCCGGACGTGCCTTGGGAAATCAATCGCACGGCGATCAGGAATGCCATCAACAGGAACCCGACTGGAATCATGGCCTGCGGCAGGACCAGGGGAATATTGGCGGCTTGGCTCCGCTGATCTAGCTCCGCCAACATGGAAACCACGGGCCAGGCCAGGATCGCGATCAGCAGGCTGGTTGCCATCAGCACGATTTCGCCCAAAAGCTCGACGATCGACCGCAGCTTAGGCGGCAGCAGAGCAACAAATGCATCCATGCGGATCTGCCGGCCCGACCAGCCGACAAGGCCGCAATTGAGAAAGACACAGGCGATCATCATGAACAGCATGACCTCCTCGGCCCACGGGATGGACACCGAGAGAAAATAACGGCCGATGATGTTGGCGAAGTTGATCGCGACGCTGCCGACCAGCAACGCTCCCGAAGCGACGCGAATGACCGCCATCAGCGCGTGCGCACTCCGCACAAGAGTGTTGATCATTCCTCACCTATTTACGGATTACGGCCCTCGGGCGATCGGGCGCGAGGCTGGGGCGGTCGGCTCGACCGCCCCAGCTGCCCGAGCGGATCAATGTTTCGCGGCGATGGCGCGGACCTTAACCAGCATGTCGTGTACGGCCGGTTGGTCTTTCGTCACATCGTCGGCGACGCCGCTGAGCAGCGTCTTCATCTTGGCGAGGTCTTCAGGCGGCAACGTGTGAACCTGCCCACCCATTTTCACCCAATCGTCCGCCAGCTTCTTGGTGAATTCCACCTCCCAGGCTTGCACTTTGGGCTGGACGGCCTGTGCGGTATCGAGGACGATTTTTTGTAGATCGGGCGGCAATTTATCGAGCCATGCCTGGCTGACGACGGCCAGCGACACCAGCATCGTATCGTTGGTAACCGAAATGACCTTGACTAGATTGTTCATCTTGAATCCGACAAAGACCGACATTCCGCTGATCGTCCCGTCGATGGTGCCCTGACTGAGTGCGGGCATCACCTCGCTCAGTGGCATCGCGATGCCGGTGGCACCGAGCTTGCTCATCTTGGCGCGCTCGAGCGCGGTCCCGTTGATTCTAATCTTCTTGCCGTTGAAATCGGCGAGCCGCATCAGCGGACTCTTGGCCCCATACTCCACGACTCCGATGCTGAGCGTGGCGATGCCTACCATCCGCTTTGGCTTTGCGAGATCGAGAATGATTTTTTGCATCTCGGGATCGTGAATGGTCGCCGCGACATGCGCCTCATCGCGGAACAACATTGGCGCGCTGAATACGCCGTAGCGCGGCTCCAGACCGACGTAGAAATCGACCGGCCCAATGTAGCCCTGGATGGTGCCGAGCTGCACACCTTCGATCTCGCGTGGGATCGGCCCGAGCTGGCTGGCGGGATAGACCTGCACCTCGATGCGGCCACCCGACGCCTTTTCGAGCGCTTCCTTGTAGTCCTTTATGAACTGATGCTGTGTTTCGTTGATGGTCGCGGTGCCGAATTTCATTACGTATTCGGCGGACGCTGCCGGACTGCTTGGGGCAGCGCACGCAAGCGCGGCCAGTAGTCCAATCGTCCACGCCCACGGCGTGATGCTGCGTACTCTGATCATCGCATCCTCCCCTAGCTACTTTTGTTACCGCCTCGTAGGGGCCCTTGGTTGGGCCTTTGACCCGACGGACGATGTTGATTGCGGTGATGTTAGGGGTCTTGAGCGTCCTCCTCAAGTTATCATTGATTGTCTCGATGTTTGAATCTGCCAAGCTGGCGATGGGCGCCACTAAGTCGTGCCGCATTTTGACAAAATAGGTCTATCATTTGAGCTTTACATCAATCGCGGCCCAAAGCGGATGATCTTTAGACGTTGCATACGGTCATAGTAGGCCAACGTCGGTTCTTGGCACATGACTGCGTTCTCGGCACCGCACCATTTAGGACGCGATTGGACAACAACGGACAACGGTCGATTTTGGTCCGCACCAGCTATGACGTGAATGACCCAGAACGGACATGCAGAGGTTACCGACCATTGCGCAGCGCATCGGCTGGCTCCACGCTTTCATCATCTAGCGCATAAGCGCGCTCCGTCGCCGCATTGAGGCCGTCCTCGACCGCACGCCGTGCTGCTTCCAGGGCAGCGTCTTCGGCATCGTGGGCAACAAAGATTGGCTCGCCACGTATCGCCGTCAGGCGCCCGAAAGGCAGGTTGATGCACGTACGGTCCCAGTTCGACAGGCGGCGGAAGTGGCTGGTCGCCATAGCGACCGGAATAATCGGGCAGCCGGAATATTTGGCCAAGGTCACAATGCCGAGGCCGGCGACGCGCGCTACCTTCGGCACATCAGCTGTCATCACCACATTTTCGCCCTTCCGCAGTACGCGCAGCATCGCTGCAAATGCATGCAGCGCCTTCTTGCGCAGGAATTCCGATCCTTCGCCGCCGGAACCGCGAATGGATTTCAGGCCGTAATAGCCGCAGGCGCGCGCCAGCACCTCGCCGTCGCGGTGTGTGGTGATTAGGATGTTCAACTTCTCGCTCGGCAGGCCAAGGAACGGCAGTAGGAAGTGCTCGCCGTGCCAAAGCGCAATAATGAACGGCTTGCCAGTCGTGAACGGCTTGTAGAAGTCGGCCTCTGGCTCGCGCCGGCTGCGGTTGGCACGGCCCACCAGCCAAAAATAGAACGCAAGGAAAAAAGCCCCGAGCGACAGCGCAATTTCGGAGCTGGCAATACGTTTAGACATAAGACTTTTATTACCCTAAAGCGGACAAAAGGTAGTTTTTGGCCATCGACGGTTTGTCCGCTTATGACCCGAAGCGGTCATGTGATCGCGGTTGCTTGCTTGCGAGATAATGCCGTGATTTTGCGGACAATCAGCCCCTGAACAGAAGGACCAATATAACGATCACCACTATCAGGCTGAGGCCCCCGCCAACATAATGGAATGGAGGTCCCATATAGAAACCACCGCCGCCGAAAAGGAGAACCAGAACAATCAAGAGTAAGATCAGTCCCATTTCTTTGCTCCCAATGTAGAAAGTATCTTTCGCAGTTTGCCGTGAGCTCAAATAAAGGTCGTTGGCTAGGCCACGTTCAAAACAACATAAATATCCGGCATCAGACATAGTTGATCTATATCAAAGCGGATTCCCAACCAAAGGAACAGCCTGCACCATCGTGTTGCTGCGCTCCCGCTAGTTCTTTACGGGAAGCCCTTATGAATATCATTTCGATCCAAGACGTTTCGTTCGACGAGGCCGCGACCTTGGCTATGGGCGAGGCCTTCGACCGTGCCTGTAAATCGCTTCGAAGTTTCTGGTCTGCCGTGACAGTGCGTGCGATCATCGCGGAGCGGATTATTGAAGCTGCCAAAAATGGTGAGCGCGATCCCGGTCGCCTCTATGAGCAAGCATTAAAGCGCTCAGTTGCATGAACTCCTGACCTGCCACTAGGCACGAGAGTGCGATGAATGTTCGGGCCATTACCGCAAATTTGCTGCGGTGCATGAGTCCGTTTGTGTGCAGGTTTCTCGGACGCCGGAA
>PMAF01000139.1 GCA_003152455.1 Hyphomicrobiales bacterium | reverse complement strand
TGGAGTTTTCGGAACCGACAACTGTAGCGATATTACCGATTTCCGAAGCCGATCCGCCAACGCGAGCCAGCTGAGGCGGCGCGGACATTATGCGGCCTGTAGGGTAGTCACTTGAATTGGCCTTTGTCAGGATTCCTACCAAAAATGTCATCGGTTCCTTCTTGGGCCGGCGACGAGGTGATCCGTGAAGAGCTGTTCAGCGTTGAGCGCCTTGAGCAGCATGCCGAGAGCTTGGCCGCGGCTCAATCCGTCAGCTCACAGCCGGAGACAGGGCGACCGCTTACGAAACGGGTTCGCGACAACGATGAAGCCCTGCTTGAGGCCTATCGTGTCATCGCGGCCGCAATCAAGGGCAAGCGCCCGATAACGCCTGCGGCCGAATGGCTGATCGACAACTTTCATGTCGCGGAAGATCAGATCCGCGAGATTCGAACCGATCTTCCACCAAGTTATTACCGCCAGCTTCCTAAGCTGGCGGAGGGCCCGTTCGAGGGATATCCGCGCATCTTCGAGGTGGCATGGGCCTTTGTTGCGCATACTGATAGCCGTTTCGAAGCGGAGATGCTTCGACGCTTTGTAGTGGCCTATCAGCGCGTTCAGCGGCTTACGATCGGTGAGCTATGGGCTATCGCAATTACAATTCGCGTCGTGCTGGTGGAGAATCTTCGGCGCTTGGCCGATCTCATTGTGGGCAGTCAGACGGCGCGTGATGCCGCAGACGAATTAGCCGAGCGTCTGCTCGGCGCCGGGATTAGGACACCGGAATCGGCCGACGTGGCGCTACGGCAGCATAAAAATGCACCGCTCTCGCGGTCATTTGCGGTCCAACTCGTCCAACGATTGCGCGATGAAGATCCGGCCACGACCCCGGCGCTTCTGTGGCTGGACCAGCGGCTAAGTTCGCAGGGCACCAACGCCGACGAAATTGTGCGCGAAGAGCACCGCAGACAGGGCGCGGCGAACGTCACTATCCGCAATATCGTCACCAGCATGCGGCTTATATCCGAATTTGATTGGACGGAGTTTTTCGAAAGCGTCAGCCTGGTCGACGAGGAACTGCGGGCAGGCAGTGACTTCGCCGCCATGGATTTTCCAACGCGCGATAGGTATCGCCGCGCGATCGAAGGGCTTGCGCGCGGTTCGGCCCACTCGGAAATCGCTGTCGCTCGGGCAGCCGTTCTCATTGCAAAACGCACTGGGGCTGACCAGCAAGCCGGAACGGCGGAGCCCGATCCGCGCTCGCGCGATCCCGGCTATTCTTTGATCGGGCAAGGCCGGCGCGCGTTCGAAAGGAAACTTGGCTTTCGCGCTCCGCTAAAGGATTGGCTGGTCCACACCAACGCGGAGGTGGGGATTTCAGGCTATCTACTAACCGTCGGGTTCGCTGCGGGGCTAATTCTCGCCTTGGCATTGCTCGCGGTCGGGCCGGCCGCCACCGAAGGATGGGTTTTCCTGCCATTGGCGTTTCTAGGGCTCCTTATTTCCATCGATGCCGCAATCACGCTGGTGAACCGCGCAGTCACGGATCGGGTCGGCCCCGCCGTGCTCCCCGGACTTGAGCTTCGCGAAGGTGTTGCGAATGAGCTCCGCACCCTCGTCGTCGTGCCGACACTGCTCACAACTAATGCCGCAATCGAACAGCTCATTGAACGACTGGAAATCCATTATCTCGCGAGCACGGATGGCGATATCCGGTTTGCTCTGCTTTCAGACTGGACGGATTCGGCGACCGAGAATGCGGCAGGCGATGAGAAGCTTTTGGGTGCGGCGATTGAAGGACTCGCCCGCCTCAATATCAAATACGGACCGGCATCGGACGGCGCGCGCTTCTTTCTCTTGCATCGTCGGCGAGTCTGGAACCAGGGCCAGGGCAAATGGATCGGATGGGAACGCAAGCGTGGAAAACTGCATGAACTGAATCGGCTGCTTCGCGGCGTCACGGACACCACGTTCTTGGCGGTGGGTGGCCCATTGCCGCTGGTGCCGACAGGCGTTCGTTACGTAATTACCTTGGACACGGACACACGGCTTCCCATTGGAGCCGCCAAGCGCCTGATCGGAAAAATGGCGCACCCGCTCAATCGGCCAAAACTGGACCTCGTGTCTCGCCGTGTGGTTGAGGGTTACGGTGTGCTGCAGCCGCGGGTGACTCCATCGCTTCCTACCGCGCGGGATGGTTCGATTTACCAGCGTGTGTTCTCGAGCCCGACCGGCATCGACCCCTATGCCGCGGCAGTCTCCGACGTTTACCAGGACCTGTTCGAAGAAGGGTCCTATAGCGGCAAGGGTATCTATGAAGTGGATGCCTTCGAGGCCGCGCTCGCAGGCCGAATCCCAGAAAGCAGCGTGCTCAGTCACGACTTGCTGGAGGGAATTTTTGCCCGCGCGGGGCTGGTCTCCGACGTCGAGGTGTTCGAAGATTTTCCTTCGCGTTACGACGTTGCCGCCTCCCGGCAGCACCGATGGGCACGCGGCGACTGGCAGTTGTTGCCATGGATTGTTGGCAGGGGGCCGGCGATCGGCGGCCTTGGCCAGACGGACATTCCGCTGCTCGGCCGCTGGAAACTCGCGGATAACCTTCGCCGCACCCTGTCGGCCCCTGTAAGTTTTCTCGCCCTCGCGGTCGGTTGGATTCTGCTGCCGTCAACTGCCGCCTTGGTCTGGAGCGGATTCGTTTTCGTCCCATTCCTGTTGATTGCCTTCCTGCCTCTCGTCACGCGCGTGATTCCGCGCCGCTCCGGAATCACGATCGGCAGCCACTTCCGCGCTTTTCTTCTCGATCTAAGAGTCTCCTTATCGCAGTGCGGGCTGCAGGTGGCGCTGCTCGCGCACCAGGCTTGGCTGATGTGCGACGCAATCGTGCGGACGTTGTCGAGGCTGTATCGGCGGCGACAGTTGCTGGAATGGGTGACAGCCGCGGCGGCGGGCTCAGATCGAGAACTCGAACTCGGCGGCTTTTATCGGCGCATGGCCGGCGCCGTCGTTTTGGCTGTATGCGCGGTCGTTGCCGCTGCTTTCGCCGATCATGGGACTTGGTTGATCGCTGCTCCGTTAGTCACTGCATGGATGCTGTCACCGGCGATCGCATGGTGGGCCAGCCGGGCGCCGCGTCCGGATCAGAGTGCTCTGTCGGAGGCGGAGGCGGAAAGCCTGCGCCTTACAGCGCGGCGTACCTGGCGCTTCTTTGAAACATTCGTTACGGCGGAAGATCATATGCTTCCTCCGGACAATTTTCAGGAGGATCCCCGGCCGGTTCTTGCACACCGTACCTCGCCGACAAATCTGGGCCTCTATCTTCTCTCGGTCCTCGCAGCGCGCGATTTCGGTTGGCTCGGGATCACATCGGCCGTCGACCGATTGGAAGAAACCCTTGGTACAATAAATCGCCTGGAGCGGTTCCGCGGTCATTTCTTCAATTGGTACGACACGCAAGATCTTCACCCGCTTGAGCCAAAATACGTGTCGTCGGTCGATAGTGGCAATCTTGCGGGGCATCTGATCGTCCTCCGCAGTGCGTGCCGGGAGATGATTGCGGCGCCCGTGATCGGCCCGGCGCCGCTTGCCGGGATCGCGGATGCCGTAAAACTCGCGCAAAACTCTCTCGACGCGTTACGCAGCGGCGGTCGCATATCGGAGCTCGCTCAAAAGCGGCTGCAGACAGCGCTTGTTTCGCTTACGACTTCGCTGGAATTGCCTGTTGAATCGCCGGCGGATCTTGTCGCTCGATTGTCGAACCTAAAGCATCAGGCCGATGAACTTTCTGAGCTTGTACGGGCTCCTGACCAGGAAGGCGACAGTGACGTTGAGGCCAGAGCTGATCTAGCGACTTGGACGGATGCAGTTGGAGCTAGCGTCCGGCACCATCTGCGCGATGTCGATGAATTGCTCCCATGGATGCAGCTCACCGATGACGCTGCCGCACCGCTGTCTGCGCCGACTTTGCTCGATCTGCCGGATCGAAGTCAGGCGTTGCTTGAAAAACTGCGTCAACAAAGGGCCGATCTCGCGCCAAACGGCGCCGATGTGGCTGCCGCCGACAATGGCCGTCTCATCGCGGCGTTGGAGCAATCGGCAGAGCGTGCGCAAGCTCTCATTCGAAGAATTGAAAATCTAGACGAGCTTACTGGAAAGATGTTCGACGAGATGCAATTCGGGTTCCTTTTGGACCCCACAAGGCAGCTGCTCTCCATCGGATATCAGTCTGCCGAGGGCGTGCTGGATCCGAGCTGCTACGATCTGCTTGCGTCCGAGGCGCGCTTGGCAAGCTTTATCGCGATCGCCAAAGGCGACATTGCATCGAAACATTGGTTCAAATTGGGGCGCGCGATCACTCCGATCGACCGCGGCTCGGCCCTTATCTCATGGTCGGGATCGATGTTCGAGTATTTGATGCCGGAACTGGTGATGCGCGAGCCGGAAGGAAGCCTTTTGCATCAGACCGCGCGGCTGATCGTGAGCAGGCAGATCGAGTATGGCGCTCAGCTTGGCGTGCCGTGGGGAATTTCCGAGTCGGCGTACAACTTCCGCGACATCGAGATGACCTATCAATACTCCAATTTCGGTGTCCCCGGCCTCGGGCTCAAGCGCGGGCTCAGCGAGAACATCGTCGTCTCACCCTATGCGACGGCGCTTGCGTCTATGGTCAATCCTGTCGCCGCCGTGCGGAATTTTGCTGCTCTCGCTGAGGCGGGCGCGGGCGGCCGGTTTGGCTGGTACGAGGCCCTCGACTACACGCCAGGGCGGATCCCAGAGGGCAGAAGCGTCGGCGTCGTACGCGCCTATATGGCGCACCATCAGGGGATGAGTGTGGTTGCCATCGCGAACACCCTTCGCGGCGGGATTATGCGGACGCGCTTTCACGCCAACCCGATCGTGCAGGCGACAGATCTTTTGTTGCAGGAAAGGCCTCCACGCGATGTTTTGGTCAAAAGGGTGCGCGTCGAGGAAGTCAATCAGACGACGATGGTGCGCGAACTCGTGCCGCCGATGTTGCGCCAGTTTGGCTCGCCGCACGATCGCATTCCACGGACCCATGTTCTTTCAAACGGCCGCTACGGCGTCATGATCACCGCCGCCGGTTCGGGGTTCAGCCGCTGGAAAAATCTTGCGGTGTCGCGTTGGCGTGAAGACATCACCTGCGATCCTTGGGGGTCATATATTTATTTGCGCGACGTCGAAAACGGTACTGTGTGGTCGGCGGGTTACCAACCGAGCGGCGCCCGGCCGGACAACTATAAAGTCGCGTTTTCGGAGGATCGCGCCGAAATTACGAGACGCGATGGAGCCCTGACGACAACTCTCGACGTCGTCGTGTCGCCTGAGGATGACGGGGACGTCAGGCGCGTGTCAATCTCAAATTTAGGAGCGCGCACGCGCGAGATCGAGGTCACGTCTTATTCCGAAATTGTCTTGGCGCCATCGAGCGATGATGCGTCGCATCCGGCATTTTCGAAACTGTTCGTCCAAACCGAATTCGTTCCTGAATTAGGCGCGCTGCTCGCTACGCGCCGAAAGCGTGGGCCAGATGAAGTAGAGGTATGGGCCGCGCATTTGGCCGTATTGGAAGGTGAGGCCGCTGGCGAACTGCAATTCGAAACTGATCGTGCGCGCTTCCTTGGACGTGGCAATGGCGTCAGCTCGCCGGTTTCCATGAGCAGCGACCGGCCACTTTCAAACACGGTCGGAACGGTACTCGATTCGATCTTCAGCATTCGCCGGCGCGTTTGCATCCCGCCCGGCGCGACCGTTCGGGTCTCGTTTTGGACGCTTGTCGCCCGCTCGCGCGACGAAATTATCGGCCTGGCCGATAAACACCATGATGTTGCCGCGTTCGAACGCGCAGCTACTTTGGCGTGGACTCAGGCTCAGGTCCAGCTGCATCATCTCGGAATTACATCGGACGAGGCTCACCTTTTTCAGCGCCTGGCCAATCGGGTCATGTACTCGGACCCGACGCTACGACCGTCGGCTGAAATTTTGAAACGGAATGAGCTCGGACCATCGGCTCTCTGGGCGCACGGCATCTCCGGGGACTTGCCGATCGTGCTGTGCCGGATCGATGAGGTCGAACATCTGGAGACCGTTCGCCAGCTAATTCGCGCGCACCAATACTGGCGGATGAAGCAGCTCGCGGTGGACCTGGTGATCGTCAATGAGAGAAGCACCTCGTATGTTCAGGATCTGCACGCGGCTCTGGAGTCGGTCGTTCGGGTGAGCCTGGCACGGTCGCCGTCTGATAAGGATAGCGCCCCAGGATCCGTGTTTCTGCTGCGCGCCGATCTGTTGTCAGCCGACGTACGGAACCTGCTGCAGACAGTTGCGCGCGTTGTGATCGTGAGCCGACGCGGCGGCCTAGCCGAGCAAGTCAAGCGTCTGCAAGAAGTAGCACCGGCTGCCGAACCGCCGCATCTCAAGCCACGGAGCGCGAGCCCGCCTGAGTTTGCCGCGCCGCCGCCACTCGAGTTTTTCAACGGCATCGGCGGGTTCGAAAAGGATGGACGGGAGTACGTTACCATCCTCGACGGGGATCAAATGACGCCCGCGCCTTGGGTGAATGTGATCGCCAATCCTTCGTTCGGCTTCCTGGTCTCCGCCGAGGGCAGCGGCTGCACGTGGTCGGTGAACAGCCGCGAAAACCAACTCACTCCCCGATCGAACGATCCAGTCAGCGACAGTCCCGGTGAAGTCATCTATGTGCGCGACCAGGACAGTGGAGAAGTCTGGACGCCGACCGCTCTTCCCATCCGCAACGACGCCTCCCGATACATGGCCAGACATGGCCAGGGTTACAGTCGGTTTGAGCATGTGTCGCACGGGATTTCGCTCGACCTGTTGCAATTTGTCGCTCCCGGAGATCCCATCAAGATTTCCAGACTGAAGATCAAGAATTTTTCGGGCCGCCGGCGGCGCCTCTCAATTACCGCCTATGTGGAGTGGGTGCTTGGATCTTCGCGCGCTGCCGGCGCGCCCTATGTCGTCACGGCGGTTGATCCCGAAACCGATGCGTTGCTGGCGCGAAATCCGTGGCGCATGGAGTTCGGTTCCCGTGTCGCCTTCGCCGATTTGTCCGGCCGGCAACAGTCATGGTCCGGTGATCGCACGGAGTTTATTGGCCGCAACGGCACTTTGGCGTTGCCGGCAGCGCTCGCAGATCGAAAGCCGCTGTCGAACCGGGTTGGCGCCGGCCTCGATCCATGCGGTGCGCTGCAAGCCGCAATCGAAATCCCGGTAAACGGCGAAACCGAAATTACATTCTTGCTGGGCGACGCGGCGACGGAAGCGGAGGCCCAATCTTTGGTCCTGCGATATCGCGCAGCNNAATCTCGACCAGATTTTCCGCGACGTAACAAAATACTGGGAACAAGCGCTGGGAACCGTCCAAGTGAGGACGCCCGATCGCGCAATGGATATTCTGCTCAACGGCTGGCTTTTGTATCAAACGATCGTCTGTCGACTGTGGGCGCGGTCCGGATTTTATCAGGCGAGCGGTGCCTATGGCTTCCGTGACCAACTGCAAGATGGCATGGCGCTCTGCGTGGCGAAGCCGGCACTGACGCGCGAGCATCTCCTGCGCGCGGCGGCCCGACAATTTCCCGAAGGCGATGTCCAGCATTGGTGGTTGCCATCGTCAGGCAAAGGCATTCGCACCCGCGTTTCAGATGACCTGCTCTGGTTGGGCTATGCTGCTGCTCAATATGTAACGGCAACTGGTGATCTTGCCGTCCTCGACGAGCAGATTGCCTTTCTCGATGGAATGGCGCTGGCGCCCCACGAGCACGATGCCTTTTTTCAGCCAATGCCTGCGGATGAGAAGGCTACTTTATACGAACACTGCGCGCGCGGGATCGATCGAAGCCTGGCGTCCGGGCGGCACGGGCTGCCGCTGATCGGCGGCGGAGATTGGAACGACGGGTTGAACCGGGTTGGCGCGGGAGGGCAGGGCGAAAGCATATGGCTGGGTTGGTTTCTTTACGCGACCATTGCGAGCTTCGCGGTATTCGCGGACGAGCGAGGTCAACACGAGCGCGCGGCAACCTGGCGGCAGCACGCTGTTTCGCTACGCGCAGCGCTTGAGCAGGATGGTTGGGATGGCGACTGGTATC
>PMAF01000187.1 GCA_003152455.1 Hyphomicrobiales bacterium | reverse complement strand
TTCGGATAAGATCATGCTCAAACGAATAATCCAGCGCATGATCCCGAAAAGTGGAAACCGGTTTTCGGAAAAGATCACGCGCGAACTAAAGTTATGGCGATGAAGCCATGCTGCTTTTCGTCGGCCTCGGCAATCCTGGCGAACAATACGCCGGCAATCGCCACAACATCGGCTTCATGGCGGTGCAGGCCATCGCCAAGCGCCACGATATCGCGCCATGGCGGCGGCGTTTCCAGGGCGCGGCGGTGGAAGGCGCGATCGGCGGCGCGAAAGTTTTATTGCTGCTGCCCGGCACTTATATGAACGAGTCGGGCCGCGCCGTGGCGGAAGCGGCGCATTTCTACAAGCTGGAGGCGGACAGCGTCGTGGTATTTCACGACGAGGCCGAACTGCCGCCCGGCAAGGTGCGATTGAAAACAGGTGGCGGCAATGCCGGCCACAACGGCTTGCGCTCGATATCCGAGCATATCGGCAACGACTATCGCCGCGTGCGCTTGGGCGTCGGTCATCCGGGCGACAAGAAACTGATGGAGCACTACGTGTTGCAGGATTTCGCCAAAAGCGAACGGCCCTGGGTCGAGGCGTTGTGCGAGATCGTCGCGGACAACGCCGCGCTGGTGATCGAAGGCAAGGATTCGACGTTCCAGAACAAGGTGCACCTCGCCATGAGCGCCAAGGGCTTTGGCGGCGAGGACGAGCCGGACACCGAATAACAAGGCGCGGAAAATTTCATGGGATTCAAATGCGGCATCGTCGGTCTGCCGAATGTCGGCAAGTCGACGCTCTTCAACGCGCTCACGCAGACGGCGACGGCGCAGGCGGCCAATTATCCGTTCTGCACCATCGAGCCCAATGTCGGCGAGATCGCGGTGCCTGATCCGCGCCTCGACGGACTCGCGGTGCTGGGCAAATCCGAGCAGATCATTCCGACCCGCATCACCTTCGTCGACATCGCCGGCCTGGTGCGCGGCGCCTCGAAAGGCGAGGGGCTCGGCAACCAGTTTCTCGCCACCATCCGCGAGGTCGACGCCATCGTGCATGTGGTGCGCTGCTTCGAGGATAGCGACGTCACCCACGTCGAAGGCAAGATCGATCCGGTGGCCGACATCGAGACGATCGAGACCGAGCTGATGCTGGCCGATCTCGACTCCCTGGAAAAGCGCGTGGACGCGCTGGAGAAAAAGGCCAAGGGCACCGGCGAGGACGCCAAATCGGCCAAGGAAATGCTCGATTTGATCAACCGCGCGCTCGTGCTGCTGCGCGAGGGCAAGCCGGCGCGCATGGTGGTGCGCAAGCCCGAGGAGGAAAAACTCTTCCACTCGCTCGGCCTGCTCACTTCAGCACCGGTGCTCTATGCCTGCAACGTCGAGGAAGCCTCCGCCGCCACCGGCAACGACTTCTCCCGCAAGGTCGAAGCCCGCGCCAAGCAGGAGGGCGCGGTCGCGGTGGTGATTTCGGCCAAGATCGAATCCGAGATCGCCACGCTGCCGCCGG
This sequence comes from Hyphomicrobiales bacterium, assembly GCA_003152455.1. Taxonomy (GTDB): domain Bacteria; phylum Pseudomonadota; class Alphaproteobacteria; order Rhizobiales; family Xanthobacteraceae; genus Pseudolabrys. The sequence continues at coordinate 8,784 of PMAF01000187.1, read as the reverse complement.
CCGAACGCGCGGAATTTCTGGAAGCGGTCGGCTTGAAGGAGACCGGGCTCGACCGGCTGGTCAACGCCGGCTACGCACTCCTGCATCTGGTGACCTATTTCACCGTCGGACCGAAGGAAACGCGGGCCTGGACCATCACGCAAGGCACCAAGGCCCCGCAGGCGGCAGGCGTGATCCATTCGGATTTCGAGCGCGGCTTCATCCGGTCCGAAACCATCGGCTATGACGATTACATCGCCTGCAGCGGCGAGGCCGGCGCGCGCGATGCCGGCAAGTTGCGGCTGGAAGGCAAGGACTACGTGGTGGCCGACGGCGACGTCCTGCATTTCAGGTTTGCGACTTAAAATGGTGAATGTGGTGTGACAAGGCCGCCCGGGTCGGGCTAGAAAACCGCCATGCCGAAACTCCATTGGGAAGACTTCAAGCCCGGCGCGGTCGCCATTTACGGCCCGCGCCTGGTCACGCGCGAGGAGATAGTCGCCTTCGCCGCCGAGTTCGATCCGCAGCCAATGCATCTCGACGAGGCGGCGGCGAGCGCCACCCTGTTGGGCGGCCTGGGCGCCTCGGGCTGGCAGATCTGCTGCCTGTTGATGCGCATGATCGCAGACGGCTTCGTGCTCGATTCCACCTCGATGGGCGCGCCCGGAATCGACGAGGTGCGCTGGCTCAAGCCGCTGCGGCCGGGCACCCAGATCCGCGTGCGGGCGACGGTGCTCGACACGCGCGCCTCCAACAGTCGGCCGGCGATGGGCTTCGTCAAATTCCAGTACGAGGTGCTCGACGATCAGGACGCCGTCCTCACCACCATGGTGAGCTCGACGATGTTGGTCCGCCGCGAAGCGGGAGCGGCGCAATGAAGTTCTTCGAGGACATCCGCGTCGGCGACGTGTTCGAATACGGCCGCTATACGTTCACCGCCGACAATATCAAGACGTTCGCCGTGCGCTTCGATCCGCAGCCGTTCCATGTCGACGAGGCGGCTGCGGAACGCTCGCATTTCGGCGCGCTGTGCGCCTCCGGCTGGCATACCGCCTTGGCCTGGATGCGGCTGATGGTCGATTACCGCCGCCGCATGGGCGAAGCCATGCTCGCGCGCGGCGAGCCGATCGCCGGCATCGGTCCCGCGCTCGGCTTTCGCGAACTCAAGTGGCTCAAACCGGTCTATGTCGGCGACACCGTCGAGTATAAAAGCGAAGTGATCGAGATGCGCCTGTCCAACAGCCGGCCGCATGCCGGGCTGATGACGTTCCGTTCGACCGGCGTCAACCAGAACGGCGAACCGGTGATCTCGCTGGTGAGCACTACCTTTGTCGAACGGCGCGGGGCGAAGCCATGACCACCGCGACCGCCAGCGCGCACACAAAAACCGAGGAGCGGCGCGCGCTCGGCGTGGCCTGCGGCGCGCATGCGCTGCACGACGGCTATACCGACCTGATCTACGTCATGCTGCCGATTTGGCAGCACGAATTCGGTCTTGGCTTTGCCGCGCTCGGGCTGATGAAGACGGTGTTCTCGGGCACGCTCGCCGGCTTCCAGATTCCGTCGGGCTTGCTGGCGGAACGGTTCGGGGCGCCGATTGTACTCGCGCTTGGGACCGCCTTGGCCGGTTTCGGCTATTGCCTCGCTGGCTTCAGCAGCGGGGTCGCGCCGCTGGTGGCCGCGCTGTTCGTGGCCGGGCTCGGCGCCAGCACGCAGCATCCGCTGGCGTCGTCGCTGATCGCGCATGCATTCGCGGGGACGCGCTCGCTCAAGGCGCTCGGCACCTACAATTTCGCCGGAGACATCGGTAAGATGACGCTGCCGGCGGCGGCGTCCTTGCTGTTCGTGGTGCTGCCATGGCGCGAGGCGCTGGTGCTGCTGGGCGGCATCGGCGCGCTGGCGGCGGTTGTCGTCTTCGTGCTGATCCCGCGTTTTGCCGCCGAGGCCGCGGCGCCGCGCCAAGCCGAGGGCGGCGCGGGTGGCGGCTCGCGGCTGAGCCAATTCGGCTTTCCGCTGCTGCTGTCGGTCGGCGTGATCGACAGCGCCACCCGTATGGCCTTTCTGACCTTCCTGCCGTTCGTGCTCACGGCGAAAGGGGCGAGTCTGCCGACGATCGGCTTGGCGCTCACTCTGGTGTTCGCCGGCGGGGCGGCCGGCAAGCTGGTGTGCGCCTTCATCGGCGCACGCATCGGCGCGGTGGCGACGGTCTGGCTGACCGAGGCGGTGACCGCGCTCGGTATCGTCGCGCTGCTGCCGCTGTCGCTCGAAGCCGCGCTGGTGCTGCTGCCACTGGTCGGCGTCGCGCTCAACGGCACTTCGTCGGTGCTCTACGGCTCGGTGCCGGACCTGGTCGCGCCGGCGCGGCGGCAACGCGCGTTCGGGATTTTTTACACCGGCACGATCGGCGCCGGCGCAGTGTCGCCGGCGCTTTATGGTTTGCTCGGCGACGCAGTCGGCGTGCCGTCGGCGCTGACCGTGGTGGCCGCGGTGGTGCTGCTGACGCTGCCGATCACGCTGGCGCTGCGGCCGGCCTTGGCGACGTTGAAGGCGTCCTGATCCGCGCCTGCCGGACCACTACTGAAACGCCTCGCCCTAGTCGGCGCCATACACGCCAAAGCTATGGAACCGGTAGCGGCCCATGTTCATTGTGACGATACCATGCCAACAAAACCCACCACCGGCGAAACGCCGATGACCGCCGACCAGGCGGCGCGTCTCAAGCAGCTCGCCTTCGACGCCTACGAGCCGGATGCGTTCAGGGAGGTGTTGTCGCAGGCCGAAGCGGAGCGGCGCATCGCCATGCTCTCCGCCAAGCTGAAGCTGCTCGACACGCCGCCGCACACGTTGTGAATCGGCAGCCTGGGCGCGGAACGCCGCAAGGAATGACCATCATCGTGCCGGTCGACCCGGCCACCAGCCAAGTTGTCGCGGAATTAGCCGACGAAATTCCTCGAGAGCGCAAAATTGAATAGCGGCCTGGCGTTTGGACGCCGGGCCGCTTCGTTGCGTACGCCGGATTGCGCGCGTTTACCGTGTTTACCTTGGTGGGCCGCCAGCCGCGCGCGTGGCCTCAGACGCTGGATTTTTGACGCTTTCGGGGCCATATTACGCGGTAAGGAGTGAGTACTGATGTCGATGATCAATTATCGGGCCCCGTCGGAGCTATTTCCCAGCCGCAGCCGCAAATCGCGCCGTCCCATAGGCTACAAGCGTTTTCCGACCGCGGCGGAGGCCATCCGTTTTGCCATCGAGGAATTGCCGCCGGAATTGTTGCTCGGCGCCTATCTCGAGGTCGAGGAAAAGCGTTTCGACGGTAACGGCATCCGCCGGCTGTACGAGAGCGAAGACTATCCGCTGCCGCGCAAAGCCCCCGCCAACTGACGTAAAGCCGTCCCTGCATCCTACAAAAGAACCCCGCCGCGGCGGGGTCTAGTTTGTGGGAGGAATGCTCGAAGACGAGGCCGCTTCTGTTGCTTGTCGCAGCGGCATCGATTTGCAGCGGTCGCATGCGACATTGGCCGTTTTCGAACACTCACACTGTAGGTGCCGCAACGAAACAGCGGAGGTGGTCCGTTCCGCCATCCCGCCAATCCACAGCCTGCGCACGTATTTGTGGCTCTTTCCCACCGAATTCATGAAACCCGCCGGGCCTTCGGTCGTTGTCAGGGTAGCCGAAGGAGGCATCGCCATGAAATTTAGCCAACATCACGTATTGCTCGCTGCGGCGGTTGCGGCCGGCGTGGCCTTCGCCCTGCCGCCGACGCCTGCTGCCGCCTTTGCCGGCGATAATGTCGCTGTGACAACTGACCCGGGATTCGCGCCCAATACCGGCGAGATCAATCGCGGCTTTGACGAGAAGCTTCCCACAAGTTCGAAATCGCGCCCGATCCCCACGCCCGCGCAAGCCCGCGCCGTGAAAATGATGCCGTATCCAAAAACAGCCTTCGGTCGGTGAACAGCAAGCCGCCGAAACGGTGACCATGGGCGCTGGTCCGCCTGACGCCGCCGCGGCGCCGAGGGCGGCCGCACAAGGCGCCGAATCGCATGGGCCGCTCGGCGCGACCGGACAAACCATGCCGTCGAAAATCTCCGACCGAAATGATGTTCTCGACCGCGTGCCGATCATGGCGATGCCGAATTCGCTGAGCGATCAGGATCGTCAGCAGATTTATCAGACGGCGATGGCGGACAAGACGCCCACTGCAACCGACGCCGCGCAACTCGCGCCGGCGGGCGGACTGACGAGCCAACAGGCGATCAACGAAACGCACCCGATGCCGACGAGTGTGCGCGGTATCGCCGGCGTGCAGGGGTTGGATTATGTGAAAACCAAGGACAAGGTTTTTCCGGTCGAGCCCGCGACCCGCATCGTGGTCGATGAGATCGGCTCGTAACGCAGAAACGCCATCGCCGGAGTTATCCGGCGATGGCAGTAATCGTCAGCTCGCCGGGCGCCTCGGGGCGCCGGGGCGGTCTTTCCATTGCTTGAGATTATCGNNTTCAGACTATCGGCGGCCGGATCGACCCCCGTGTCCGCCTCGCCGCGCTGCCGGCGCACGAACGCAACGTCGCGCCGGACAAACTCGCGGATCTCACCTTCGAACGCACTTGCCGCAGCCTGGTCCACCTCGCCGAGCTTTTCCGTAGTGCCGCGGTCCGGAGCGTATTTCTCCGGGCCGGTCTTTTCGGGACCGTTCTGCTCAGAACCAAGCCGTTCGGGTCTGATCGCCGACATGCTTCACCTCTTGGCAGCGCAAAATCGTTGCGCGGAATATAGACGCAAAACCGACGCTCGGACGCTACCGTACAACGGATTCGCTAAAGGGCCTAGGGCAGCCAAGGGCTGCTCGGCAGTGCTCCACAGGTGGGGAGCCGGGTGGCTGGCTACCAGGCCAGCCTGAAGGCGGCGGAAATGCTCTTGCTGATGGTCAGGTGCCCAACATCGTTAACGGCCGTGGTGAGGTGCAAGGGGCCGTACAGATTCTGGTCGGCGCTGAACGTGTTGTGCGTGACCGGGTCGTTGCTGGCCGTGGCGACGCCGGCGCCCAAGCTGGTGCCGGTGGTCAGGATATCGAGTTTGACGGCCTTCTGGCTGCCCCAAATCTGCTGAGTCGCCGGCGCCGGCGTGGCGGCCGGTTCGGTCATCAGCGGCAGGTCGGACGATGCCGGGGTGGGAGCGCCGAAGTCTCGGTCATTGAATAGGAATCCTGCAGCGTGACGGAGAATTTGCCGCCGACCGGGATCGATCGCTTGAACGTGGTGCCGAGCTTGCCCTGATCGCTGCCGGGATCGACGCGCGCATCGACGGTAGCGAGATCGGCCACGCCGACCGATGCCCAGGCCGCGCCGGAATGCCGGCCGGCCGGCTTCAACGGAAACGGCTTGCTCGGCGTGGCGCCGTCCGGCGGCGCCGCGGCGAGACTGAGATCGGCACCGACCTTGGCGTCCCATTCGCTCGCCAGCGGCTGCTTGACCGTCAGCGTGCTGGACCCGTCCGGCTTGTCGTTGTGGCTGACGTCGAATTTGTTGGGATCGTTCAGGCTGGGCAGGCGCAACGGCTTGACCGGCTGGCTGCCGGCAAGATCGGCGGCATCGACCGTGAGCGCACTGCCGAGCGCCGCAGATTCTTCGGGCGGCAGCGGCACATCCGCGGGCGGATTCGCGACGGCGTCGGCGGACGCAGCGGCGGCGTCGGCCGGCGCGCTCGCGTCCTGCGCCGCGGCGGGAAACGCGCAAGCCGACGCGGCCGTGATCCACACAGCGCAGACAATCGCGCCTTGTCGCATTCCGAAAACTCCCCCGGTGCCGAGCCGGTATTTCTGCCGCACGATGTTCGGCGTCAACCGGTTAAGCATTGGTTGCGCGTGTCGCATGGAACTTTGGCGAAGGTGTGAAGCGCGCTGCTCGAATTTTGTGACACGATTGCCCAATTCAGCTGCAACTCGCGGCGATGGCGTTGTTGATCGTTTTGACATCGGCATCGAGCCGGCCGAGCTCCCGATCGCGCGCCGGCACAAGGCGGTGACCGCGCGCGCCTTCACGACCTCGAGGAAATAGAGCCGTGTCGCGGCGCAGACTTCGGCGCCGTGCGCGGCGCCGAAGTGTTTGATGGGCGCCTGCAGGCTGGCCGCACGGGCGGTGGTGTCGGCCAAGGTGCGGTCGCAGCCCGGCCGCTCCAGCGGCGCGGGCCGTGCCGGCGCCGCCAGCAAAGCGAGCGCGAAGGCGGCCGGAAAGATCAGCCCGATGAAAGTGAAAAAGGCGACGATAAAACGTTTAGCCACGGCAACCCCCTTGCGCTCTCCGGCATTGGTCGGCCAAGGCGGGCGAAAGGTTCGTGGCCGGGGGTCATGGATCGGCGCCGCGAAAGGGCTAGTATGCACCGCGGCCTTTGGCTGCGCGTTGGATGGGGGAGAGGACCGAGGAGACCATCATGCCGGCGTTACTGCCGATCATTCTGACCGGGTCGTATCTGGTGCTAGCGGCGGAGCGGATTCCGCAGCTCGATACCGACCAGACTTGCCACGCCGCCGCCGCGGCCGCCACCGGGGTCAACAGCAACGAAGACGTCTGCAAGCGCGACGAACACGATGTGCGCGGCAAACTCGAGCAGGAATGGGGGCAGTTCACGGCCGCGCAACAGGAGCGCTGCGTGTCGTTGTCGAAGCTCGGCGGCTTTCCGAGCTATGTCGAGTTGCTGACCTGCCTGGAAATGGCGGCCGCGGCGAAGAAGCTGCCGCCCGCCGACAAGCTGACCGGCGGCGTGCCCAAATAGACGTTGGCCGGCGCTACTTCTTGCCGGGCGGGGTGCTGTAGGGGCTGCCGGACGTGCCCTGCATCTGCGACAGCTTGTAGGCGGACATCTGCTTGGGCTTGTCCTTGTCGGCTTTCGGCTTCTTCTTCTCCTTGGGAACACGCATCTGACCTTTAGCCATGACGGCCTCCTCGGGCGGTTGGATGGTGTATGCTGATACGGAGCGGGGCGGCCCGCAAGAGGGCGCCGGGCGGCATCAACCGCTAGCTGGCCGGCGTCGAGGCGGCCGCCTTCATCTTCTGCTCGATGCATTTGTCGACCACGTCGGCGCGCTTATCGAGCGCCAGGCCGGCATTGCCTTTTTCGGTCGCCATCCAGCACTGCTCGGCGGCGCGCGTGCGGGTCATCGGCGGCTCCACCGGCTTGGCGGCTTCCGGTTTGGCGCCGACGCCCGCGCCGGTGGTCTCGCATCCGGCGAGCGCCGCGGCGGCGAGCACGAGCAGAACGGGCAGGGCGAGGCGGGTCAGCGGCAATATCATAACGGTACTTCCAAAGCCGGTTCAGCCGCCCCCGGCGGGCTGGTATTCGGGCACGTGCTCGCCGCCGAACATATAATGCAGGCCGCGGCCTTCTCGTATCACAATGTGGATACTTTTTACCGGCACCTTTCCCACTTCGGCAACCACCTGGGTCAGGCCCTTGGCGAGCGCCCGCTTCTGGTCGTCGGTCCAGCCTTCCCGGATGTCGCATTGAATCACTGGCATGGCCGTTGCTCCTTTGCCGGTTGTTTCATCGCCGGCAATTATCGGTGACGGCAGTAGGTGTGCGCAACGCCCGGCGTCTTGCGTCGGGTGCATTTCGCTTGCGCCGCGCCGCCGGATCGCGTTCCCTTGGCGGCAAAGCGGGCAGGGGCGTCTTGCGCCACCGGCGCCGCATCGGGGAGAGCGACCATGCGACAACTTTTCACCGCCGCCGTCATGCTGGCCGCCGCCGCCGCCTTGCCCGCTGCCGCGCAGGACGCGCCATCGGCCGCGGTGCTGAAGGGTCTGGCGCCGACCGGCAAGCTGCGCGCCGGCATCAATTTCGGCAATCCGGTACTGGCGCAGAAGGGGCCGAACGGCGAGCCGCGCGGCGTCTCGGCCGAGCTGGCCGCCGCGCTCGCTAAGCGCCTCGGCGTGCCGCTGGAATACGTGCCGTTCCAGGCCGCGGGCAAGTCGTTCGCCGCGCTCGCCGCCGGCACCACCGACGTCGGCTTTTTTGCGATAGAGCCGGTGCGCGCGGCCGAGGTGGAATTCAGCGCGCCTTACGTCATCATCGAAGGCACCTACCTGGTGCGCCAGGATTCTCCGCTCAAGGACGTCGGCGACGTCGACCGACCCGGCATCAAGATCGGCGTCGGGCTCGCCTCGGTCTACGACCTTTATCTGACGCGCACGCTCAAGCACGCCGAGCTGGTGCGCGCCAAGGTCGGCGGCGCGGCCGCCGGCATTCCGGTGTTCCTCGACCAGAAGCTCGACGCCGCGGCCGGCGTGCGCGAGCCGCTCGACGCTTACGCCAAGGAGCATCCGGAAATGCGCGTGATGAAGGGCGCCTTCGAGCAGATCGGCCAGGCGATGGGCACGGTGAAGGGCCGCACGGCCGGCGCGGCTTACGTGCGCGCCTTCGTCGAGGACATGAAGGCCAACGGCTTCGTCGCCGACGCGCTCAAGCGCAGCGGGCAGAAGGCGCCGGTGGCGCCGAAGACGATGTAGCGCGCTCTTCTTTCCCTCTCCCACCGAACTCGGGTTTACCCGAGTTCGGTACTTTAGATTGGCCAAAGTCGGATATATATCCGACTTTGGCGTGGGAGAGGGTGACGAGCGAACGAAGTGAGCGAGGCGGGTGAGGGGCCCGCGTTTCGTTGGGTACCGACCCCCTCACCCGGCTCGTGCTCGCTATCGCTCCGCACTCGCCACCCTCTCCCACAAGGGGAGAGGGGAAGTGAGCACGTCTCGCACTCGTGCATCCGCCGATTCAATTTTCAAACAGCCAACGCTCCGCCGCCCGTATTCTTT
>PMAF01000108.1 GCA_003152455.1 Hyphomicrobiales bacterium | reverse complement strand
GCTATTGGAGGCATAGCGGACATTGTTCGGCACTGGCGCACATTGCTAACTCCGGCATCTTCCCCGCCCAGAGCCTGAAACAGGGTACCAAGTGTCGGAATTCAACCACTAGCCGTTAGCAGGAGCAATCATGGGCGTGTTCAAGCTAATTACGGCCCCGATCCGAAGCATTGTAAGATTTCCTCTATTTCAGCTCGCTGTCGTGGTCGCTTTGATTTTGTTGCTGCAAGCCGCCGATGACAATTCGGCATTTGGCCAAATCTTCAACGGTCTGGACAAGCTCGTAGACCTTACGGTGAGATCGCTTTCAGCAGTTTTCAACGTGAAGTCCTTCACCAAATCATGGCTCACATCAGGATTTATGATTGCGTATGTCTACCTTGCCTGTTTGCTGATCCTGTCCCTTTTGCGTGTCACGATCAGGGTTGCAGTCGATCTTGTAGGGCGGACGAATGCGTTTTGGTTGAGAAACGCCATTGCACGGGAGCGCGGTATAGAAGCTTACCGCGCATGGGTGCCTTTCGAAAGAATTAGGCCGGCCAACGTACCTCAGGAGAAATGGGAAGAGACATTTGCTTGGCCCGCTAATAACAAACCACCATATCTGCCGTTGTGGCAGCGAACGGTGCGTGGAGTTATAGGCTATGTGCTCGTGGTTCCGGTCGCTGCGGTTGCGTTACAGGTGTTTACCCCTTTTCCGGTACTGGCCTGGCTTAGCGAGCTGACAAAAATGTTGTTCGACCGGAATTGATCAAGCTTGGTGCCAGTAGTAGCTCTTCGCGCAAACTCTCACTATCTTGATGACCGCTTTCCCCCTGAATGCAGACATTGATCAGCGTCCAAAGCGGACGCGGCTCGCGGGCATGGAGGACGTCAACGAAGCATTAACTATGTTGGGAAAGGATCAGGATCGTCGGGCGGGGGCCCAACGAGGCAAATCATGGCGGTTCTCACCTTCTTCTGCCCTATGACTGGGCGTGTGATCCCGTCCGGCATCGAAACCGACCAAAACACCCTTTCTCGCATTCGCGCTGTCAGCATTCGCCTTCGCTGCCCCCATTGCGGTGGACACCACGATGTTCGGATGACCCAGGGCTACTTGGCATCAGCGCCGCTCAGAGTTCACGGCCCAGCGCTTGCGCGACGGCCCGCGCTATCAACTCCCCAACAGGCTCGCGAATAACTGGATCGTCGAACAGGGGCGCTAAATCGTCGGAGGGCGACCTTTTTGTAACAAAATCGGCACTGAGCTGACGCTCGTGTCTGATCCGCTTTGCATGCTGGGGTGGGTATCAAGCGTCAGATTTTATCCACTAGGCCTGAATCTGCGTCGAGATCGCCGTGGTCTGACCGCTGGCGTCGGTCGCGGTCGCCGCCATCGTGTAGGAGCCGTTCGGCCACAAGGTGCCGTTATTGCCGTGGCCGTCCCAGACGAAATTCTGGGCGCCGGCATTGACTCCAAGCGTGCCGGTATAGGCGGTCTGACCGGTCGCGTCCTTGATGGTGACCGTCGCGGTCGCCGGCTTGTTGACGCTGAGGCTCTACGTGGCACTGCCATTGTTGAGCTGCGTGGTCGAGCCGTCGACCACGACCGTGGCGCCGACGAGGTTGAGCGCCGACGTCGTTTGCGCGGCTTGGTCCAGCGACACCAGGGTCGACAGGGAGTCATTCGACTTCATCTGCTGCTCGACCGACGCGAATTCGACCAGTTGCTGGGTGAACTGGTTGGTGTCCATCGGGCTGAGAGGATCCTGGTTCTGCAATTGCGTCGTCAACATTTTCAGGAACGTGGTGAAATTGCTGGCGATCTCGGTGTTGTCCTCCGCGTTGGCCGCCGTGCTGGCGGCAGCGGTTGGCGAAGTCGGTGCGATCGTGGTCATTGTCAATCCTCAGACACGAATGTCGATGCCGCCGCGGAGTCCGGCGAGGCGGCTATAGTTGCTTTGGGTGGCGTCGGTCATTGGGAGCGTGCTGTCCGGCACGACGATCTGCGCGGCGCGCAGCGCCGGCGTATTGCTTTGCTGTTGGCCCGTGCTCTGGTCGCGCAGGCAGAATTGCAGGCTGTTGTCGGCGGTTTTCAATCCGGCATCGTGCAGCGCGCGTTCGAGACCCGAGGCGTCGCGGCGCAGCAGGTCGAGCGTGTCGGAGCGGTCCGCGATCAGGCTCGTCGTGGTATGGCCGTCGCGGTCGACGGCGAGGCGCACTTCGATGCGGCCGAGCTCTGGGGGGTCGAGGCGGATCTCGAAATGGTACGTGCCGGCCTGCACCACGCTGGCGATTTGGATGGCGACGCCGGCGAGCGGGACCGCCGCGGCCTGCGTCGTCGGCGGAGGCGGCGCAGCCGGAGCGGCGGCCGCATGCGAAGCGTCACGCCGCAGCGCGGTCAGTCGGGCCTGCTGGGCGAGGTCACCCGTCGCCTTTGGCGCAGCGGCTTGGGGATCGGTCGTGACCGGCAAGGGCGCATCCGGGGAGGCATGGCGCGTGTTGGGCAAGGCCTCCTCGTGAGGTTGGGCGGCAGGCTTGTCGGATGTTAATGATGTGGTTTGTGCGACGGCGGGATCGATCGTTTTGGCCTTCGGTAGGTCGGCGGCAACGGCCATGGGCCGGACGGGATCGTCTTTTGGTGTCGTGGCATCCGTCGCTTTGAATTTGGGTGCATTGGCAGCAACGAGCGCGGCGTGGCCGGCAGTAGCGGGGGCCGCTTCGGCAAACACGGTAACCGCCGGTTGCGGAATGCCGCCTGGGGCTGGTTGTGGTGTTACTGCCGGCGTTGCCGCGGCACCGAAGGTGGGTGCGGGTGCCGTGGTAATCACCGCGCCAGGCGTCAACGGCTGAACGGCTGTCGTCATGGGATCGACCGCGAGCACCGTTGGCGTTGGGACATCTGCCGGTTTGGCGTCGCCCGCCGATTTGGAGTCATCGCCGGCCTTTGGCTGCTCGCAGAGCTTGGCGTCAGACTTCGCCTTGTCGTCGTCGGCAACTTTACATGGAGTCGCGGTCGGATCGGCCGCGGCCGCATTCGCGATATTGGTAGTATCGGTAGCGTCGGTGGCGCCGGTCGCATTGGCGGCACTGGAGGACTGCGCTTTGCCGGTGGGCTGTGCTGCCTCGGTGCCATCGTTCTTCGCCGGGGGCCGGGCCAAATCCGGCTTAGACGCTGCCGAGGTCTTGCCGGCGGGAGCCGGCGGCGATTGCGGGGCTTGCGAGGCTGGAGCCTGCGCGCCGTCGTCGAGCAGGCTGTCGAACGGCGTTTCGCTCGCGCGCGCGGAACTTTGCGGCGCGTGTGCCTGGCGCGGCGCCGCAGACTTATAGGCGCGGGTAGTCGCTTCGGACGCAACTTGGGGCACGGGAATCTCCGGATATCCGGCGTCTAATCTGCAATCGTCAGGCCAGTGGTCATTTCTATAAAAATTATATTTTATCAATGGCTTATATGGGGTAACCTGCGCCGCGGTATGCGCGCTCCCGGCAGCGTCTGCTGCGGATCGGCAATATTTGCCGGCTACCGGGCTCGAATTGCGCGCCAAGCATCGCCACCTATAGTAACAAGAGCCATGTCCAACAGCCTCGATCTCGATCGCCGCCCGCAAGACACCCGCGTCGTCGTCGCCATGTCGGGCGGCGTCGATTCCTCGGTGACCGCCGCGCTGCTCAAGGCCGAAGGCTATGACGTGGTCGGCGTCACGCTCCAACTCTACGATGATGGCGCCGCCGCTCACCGCAAGGGCGCCTGCTGCGCCGGGCAGGATATCTACGATGCGCGCAGCGTCGCCGAACGCATCGGTATTCCGCATTACGTGCTCGACTACGAAAGCCGTTTCAAGGAAGCGGTGATCGACCGCTTCGCCGAGAGCTACATCGCCGGCGAAACGCCGGTGCCGTGCGTCGAATGCAACATGTCGATCAAATTCCACGACCTGTTGATCACCGCGCGCGAACTCGGCGCCGACGTGCTGGCGACCGGCCATTACGTCGCTTCACGCGCTCTGCCGGCCGGCGGCCGCGGCCTCTATCGCGCCCGCGAGGAAGAGCGCGACCAGAGCTACTTCCTGTTCGGCACGACGCGCGAGCAGCTTGACATCCTGCGCTTTCCGCTCGGCGAACGCAGCAAGGCCGAGACGCGCGAACTGGCGCGCCAGTTCGGGTTGGCGATTGCCGACAAGCACGACAGCCAGGACATCTGCTTCGTGCCGACCGGCCACTATGCCGACGTCATCGAACGGTTGAAGCCGGGCGCGGCGGAAGCCGGAGACATTGTCGATCTCGAAGGCCGCGTCCTGGGCGTGCATTCCGGCATTATCCATTTCACCATCGGTCAGCGCCGCGGATTGGGCGTCGCTTCCGGCGCGCCGCTTTATGTGGTGCGGCTCGATGCCGACCGCCGGCAGGTCGTGGTCGGCTCGCGCGCGGCTTTGCGCACGAGCAGGATAGTTCTGCGCGACGTCAATTGGATCGGCGAGGGCAGCATTGCAGAGGCGCTCGCCGACGATCGGCGCGAGGTTTTCGTGAAGGTGCGCTCGACGCGGCCGCCGCAAGCCGGCTGGCTCACGGCGGTAAACGGCGGCTATGAGGTCGAACTGGTGGAGGGTGAGGACGGCGTTTCGCCCGGCCAGGCTTGCGTCTTTTACGATGCCGGCGTTGGTCAGGCGCGGGTGCTCGGCGGTGGCTTCATCAAGAGCGCGGTCGCGGCGATCGATGGCGCGCGCGCCGCCGTCGAACCTATGGCGGCGGCAGCCGCCCACAATTAAACTGGCGCCTATGGGGCCCGATTTCGATAATGTAAAGGTCGAGCGCGCCTATGCGCGCTGGGCGCCGATCTACGATCTCGTGTTCGGCGCGGTATTCGACCGAGGCCGCCGCGCCGCGATCGCCGCGGCGGAACGAATCGGCGGCCGCATTCTTGAGGTCGGCGTCGGCACCGGGATTTCGCTGCCGGATTATGCGCGATCCAACTCGCTCGTCGGCGTGGATCTGTCCGAGCCGATGCTGCGCAGGGCGCGCGCCCGCGTCGCCGAGCAAAAGCTCGGCAATGTCGAGCTATTGGCGGTGATGGATGCCGAGCGGCTGGCGCTGCCCGATAAATCCTTTGACGTGGTGGTGGCGCAATATGTCATCACCACGGTGCCGTATCCGGAGGCGACGCTCAATGAGTTCGCGCGCGTCATCAGGCCGGGCGGCGAAATCGTGCTGGTCAATCACTTCGGCGCCGAATCCGGGCCGCGCCGTCTATTTGAAGTTTGTTTCGCGCCGCTGGCGCGCTGGCTTGGCTGGCGGGTGGAATTCAGCTTCCGCACGCTCGCCGATTGGGCCAGACGCCACGGCGGTGTACGGATGATCGAGCGGCGCGCCGTGCCGCCGCTCGGGCACTTTTCGCTGATCCGCTTCGAACGCCTGGCCGACGCCGAGCACCGCAGCGCGGCATGAGCGTATGGTCCCGAAAACCGGGAACCGGCATTCGGACAAGATCAAGCGCAACACCGACGGCGGAGCCCCTGCTGCGGCTCGTTCGTTGTCGGTTTACGCCGATGCGCGACGGGCAGGAGTTTTCGATGGTTCGCGATATCCGCTCTTTCGGTCTGGTTGTGGTGGTTGCGCTTTTGACCCCGACGTCCACGCCTGCGCAGGCGCCGCCCAAATCCAATCCGCCAATCGCCCCGAAAAGTCAGCAGCTCGATCCCGATGCTTGCGGCAACAGCAATCGCGCGACGGTCGGGCAGGGCGGCGAGGTGCAGACCAGAAAGCCGGACGGACGCAACTTGAGCGATCAACTCGCCCAAACCAACGGCGTCATCTGCCCGCCGCCACTGGTCGATCCCGCCATCAAGGCGCCGACGCCACAAGAGGGTTCAATGCCGGTGATCCCGCCGCCGGGCAGCCCTGGCGGCAATCCGAATGTTCAGCCGAAGTGACCAATTCGGAACTGTTTTGGTCCTAACTGCTTGACAGGCTTTCTTAGCCCTTCCTATATCGCGTCCGTTCCGGCAGACAATGTTTCGGAATGGCGGGGTAGCTCAGCTGGTTAGAGCAGCGGAATCATAATCCGGAGGTCGGGGGTTCGAGTCCCTCCCCCGCTACCAGCGAAATCAAGCGCTTAGCGGGTTTCCAGAAGTCCTTATACCAAGTCCCATTGATCAGAACCCGTGCGCCCATTGGCGCAATCCGATGGACATGATGCGCCATGGCTGATCGACGAGCTTGTTCCATGCTTCGCAGCAATGGTCGACGAGATCGTCATAGGATTTGAAAATACGGTTGGAGAACAGCACAGAATCGAAACGAGAACAAAGCAGAATCATTCGCGGGTAAATTCGGGGCGCCTGACCATTGGCGGCAATTATTCGAGGTCCCCATCAGTAAAAATCTGTGAGTGCTGACGCTGGTAAAAGGACGCAGCATGCGAATGCTTCAATGGTTCAGTTGGGTACGCAGGTACGTCTCTGATTTAATCGACTGGCTTACGCGCTGGCCAATAAGGGGCATGACACCCGCGCCTTGCAGGCTTATCTCGGCCACAGGAATATACAGCACACGGTGCGCTATACGGAGTTATCACCGACGCGGTTCAAGGATTTCTGGCGGGAGTAAGTCGCGGAGGCACGTCGGCTGCGTCACGATGATCGGCTATCGTACGGGCCGTCGGCATTGATGATTTTAGTGGAACGGGGTTTTTCTATGGGGTCACTATATGAAGCCGAGCTTAGGGCTTGGCAGGCCGAAGCTGAAGCGAAACAGGCCAAAGCCCAGGTAGCGGCTCTACTTAACAGCACCTCTTGGCGGATCACCGCGCCTTTACGCTGGTGTGCGAGCAAGTTACGCAAGACACCAATAAAGCCCGCACGGCTACTCCCTGTGATGGCGCTAAGGAATTTTGTGCAATGGGATGGCGAGCGGGAGATCGTTGAGCCGACCGCAGTCGATGGGAATGTCTCTCTGGAAGAGCTTATGGCTATCGTTACCGTAGTCGCATGCCACCGGCCGAATACAATTTTCGAGATCGGTACTTTTGATGGTCGCACAACGTTGAATTTGGCTCTGAATGCACCCGCGGGTTCAAAAGTCTACACGCTCGATTTACCGGTCTCAGCCATTAACAGCACTGTTCACGAGCTCGATTTTCATGACCGTAAGTATGTCTTTAAACCCTCGTCAGGGGCACGCTTTGCAGGCCGGACGGGTTCAGAGAAGATTATCCAACTATACGGTGATAGCGCCACATTCGATTTCAGCGAATTTATAGGAAAAATGGACTTGGTCTTTGTCGATGGCTCACATACGCGTGCCTATGTGGAAGCAGATACACGTACAGCGATGCTATTGCGCAGTCCACGCGGGATTATCCTATGGCATGACTATAGTAGTTGCTGGGACGACGTGACTAAAACGTTGAATTCACTGCAGGCGACCGATCCGCGCTTCAAAGATCTGTTTCAAATTGCCGGTACGAGCATCGCGGTGATGCCCCCGAAAGCCTTGGTTCCAGCAGTGTAGCGGCGCTCGGCTGTTGCTTCCCACCAAGTCTTCGGACGGCTGCGGTCTGAATATCGTCGAAGCCACAGAGGTCGGCCACAGGGTCAAGCAGGGTAGGGCGGCAAAATCGCCGACG
>PMAF01000018.1 GCA_003152455.1 Hyphomicrobiales bacterium | reverse complement strand
GGCATGGCCATAAGAACCCTATAAATCCGATCATTTAGCGCCGCTGACATTTGATATTTAATCTGAAAACTCAATCCGGCCGTTATTACTACTTTAGCGAAAGTAGCCATGGAGGGGACGTGCGATAATGTTACAAGCATAACGTTGCCCACATGGGCCCGGCTCCGGGCAGCGCATGTGCGATAAATCACCATTATCGCGGAAGTCTCTGAAACCAACCTGGAAAGCCCCCCATGGATCGCATTTTGAAGGGAACAGGCTTGTCCGCAGCTGTCGCACTTGTTGTTCTAAACTCGATAGGCACCCCGGCATCGGCTATAACCGTTAAGCTTGCAAAAAAATGCCGGGACATGGCCATCAAGGCGCATCCGCCAGCATTGCCGGGGGCAAAAAAAGGCAGCGCCCAGGCGGAGCGAGAGTTTTACCGGAACTGCATTTTAAACGGCGGCATTGGATCTGACGACGATACGCACAATAGTGCAGCACCTCCAGCGAAGTAAGCCAATTTCAGGTACGCGGTCCGAGACGGATGTCCCCAATAACCAGCACCTATCGGCGCCACATCCATCGCCACTCAAGTGTAATATTGCGTGGGTCGCTTTTCGCTAAATTGGAGAAATCCAATGGCATTGAATTGCGATCGCTGAGGTTACCGGAAGCGAGGATTGCGTTGTGAAATCATACCTTACGGATTGGATTCGAGACTACTCGAGGATTTGTTAGTGCCGGGTTCTACAGCGGTACCCGATTGCATTTGCGGTTTGGAAATGCAGCTTGCCGGCTCAAAGCGGGCCGACATACCCAACGGCACAGAGGTCCGACACTACAAGTGCCCCGCCTGCAAGCACGAGCTTAGGCTGACGGTTTGGTCAGAAAGCGAAATTCTGGTCCGCCCAAACTCCGGTCTTTGATTTTTTCGGCGGCGCCTTTCCAAAAATCTGCCTTCAGCGGTGTCGACTGCTGGGAAAATAGTTCGTGGACTCATAATCGGGCAACGTCGGCGTGGATGTCCGCGCCGAGGCAGGCGGCGAAGGGTGGCACTGATCCAGCAGTTACGCGAACGCTGGCAAACGCTATTTCGCAGCGAGGCAGGTGGCGAATGGCTCGGCCGCGATTGACCCAAAGCGGGGATCAAGCAGCCGCGCCACTGTCTCCAACAGCTTACGCTTTGCGGGCCGCCAGCGCCAATGGCGGCTAGTAGCCGCGATTGCGATCGACCAATTGCGGCAGTGGAAGTCCGGCGCGGAATTTTCTGACGATGTCGCAGATACGAGGCGCGAGGTCCGCTGGAACAAGCCGACGTGCCACGTGCGGCATGACAGTTATCTTGGGATGGCCCCACAGCGGGCTATCACTGGGTAGCGGCTCGACGGGGAAAACGTCAAGAGTGGCCGCAGCGAGGTGCCCGGAATCGAGCGCCGCGATCAAATCCGCTTCGACGACATGCTCGCCGCGGCCGAGATTGATGATCGCCGCGCCCGAAGGCAGTGCCTCGAGCGTTTCGGCACCGATAATACCGCGTGTCTCTGCCGTAAGCGGCAATAGGTTCACGACAATTTCGCTGCGCGCCAAGAACGCATTGAGCCGGCCGCTCCCGCTGAAGATTTCAATCTCGCCGCCCGCGCGCGGCTGGCGGACCCAGCCAGCGACCTGGAAGCCGGCGGAAGCCAGCACATTGGCAGCCGTAAGCCCGATCGCGCCCAGGCCCATTATACCGACCTTGCGCTCGGCAGCCGGCTTGATTGGCATCTTGATCCATTCGCACCGCTGCTGCGCGCGCAGATAGTCCGGCATATAGCGGTGATGGCGCAGGACGTGCAGCAAAGTGGTTTCGTTCATCATCGTATCGCCGTTGGGATCGCCGGTGCGCACAATCGGCACTGCGGGGAGATCGGGATCGCGGAATAATGCATCAATGCCCGCGGTCAACGAAACGATGAGGCCCAAGTTCGGCAGTTTGCGCAGCGCGCCGGCCGGCGGCGGCCCGATGGCTACAACATCGATCTCAGCCCCATTGCCAAGCTCGGGCCAGATCCGCACCTCCAGTTCCGGCGCCGCTGCGGCAAAGGCGCTCCGCCAGACCTCGGCTCCGCCGAAAGTGGGCGTGATCAGAAGGGCCATATCGCACTGCCTCCGTTCGTGTCTGCGGCTCGTGCAGGATTATTCAGTCCGGGACCTGATGCAATATGACGAGGTGATCGAGTAGTTGTACCGTTTGCTGCGGTGCAATAGTCCGCTTATGGCATGGTGGATTCTTGGGGAAGTACCTCGCATTGACGGAGATGACGGCAGCGAACTTCTCGACGGAAGTACAATAGACGTTTCAATAGCGGCGAGCCAGCGACTCCAATTCAGGCGACGCGAACTTGCACCAAATAATGCTCGACCTCCTGCCGCAGAAGGTTGGATTGCTCGGCCAATTGGCCGGCGGCGGCAAGCACCATGGTCGCGACTTGGCCAGTCTTGACCGCTGTGCTGGAGACCTCGCGGATATTTACCGACACGTCGCGGTTGCCCTTCGCCGCGGCGTTGGCGTTGCGGGCGATTTCCTGGGTGACCGAATCCTGCTGACGCACCGCGCCCGCCACATCATTAGCAAGGTCGTTGAGCTCAATGATAGTCGTGGCAATCGCCTTCATGGTCTGGACCGATCGGAGCGTCATTGACTCGATCGATTGAATCTGACGCGTAATGTCCTCGGTCGCCTTGCTGGTCTGGGCAGCGAGCCCTTTCACCTCCTGCGCGACTACCGCGAAGCCGCGGCCGGCCTCACCGGCGCGGGCGGCCTCGATCGTTGCATTGAGGGCGAGCAGATTGGTTTGAGCAGCGATGTTTCGAATTAGTTTGCTAACCTGGCTGATTTCGTCGACCGACGCTGCCAAGTTTTCGACAGCGCTGGTGATAGCCTGCGCTTCGCCGGCGGCCTGACGTGCGACAGTGGCGGACTCGGCAACTCGCCCGGCGATGTGTTCAATCGACTGAGCAATTTCCTCGGCAGCCGCCGCGACGGTCTCGACATTTACCGTCGCCTTTTCGGCGGCCGCGGCGGTCGCCAATGATTGTTCCTGATTGTACGTGGCGTTCTCCGCCATATCGCGCGCAGAACTGTCCATCGCCTTCGCCGCTCGGTCAAGCGTCTGGACGACACTTGCTACGGCGTGTTCAAAGCTTTGGGTTGCGGCTTCAACCAACTGCCGACGGGATTCCAATTTTTCCGCCTGCGTGGTCTCTTTCTCGCGAGCGGCAGCTGCGTCGGCTGTCGCCTGACGGAAAAACTGCAGCGCCCGCGCCATATCCGCGATCTCGTCGCGGCGGTTATCATGCACTTGGACCGACAGGTCGCCGTCGGCGACTCGGCGCATGGCGTCGCTGAGCAGAGCCAAACGGCGGGCAATATTGCGGCCGACATAAAGCCAGGCAATGAGCGCTGCACCGATGAGCGCTATCAACGCGAGCACGATCAGGAGAATCTCTCCGGCACGAATCCGCCGCCCAGCATACAGCGCATTGTGGCGGGCGTCACTTCCCTGCTGGTCCACGAGGACATCTACGGCCTTTTTAAGCTTGGCGGCGTCCACCTGCGCGGCCGCGAACGCCAGTTGTGCGTCGCGTTGACGATTTATCTCGAATGACCGCAATTGGATGATGCCGTCGTCGCCGCCGATCGTACCGAGCTGGTTATAAAGCGCCGTCAAATTCTTTTTTTGCACGGGATCGGCAATGGCCTTCAAATTCGTCTCGATTTTTCGCTTTGCCGAGCCAATCAAATCGCGCAGCGGTTCGAGCCGCGTTGCTTCGGTAACCAGCGATGCTTCCGTCAATAGGCCCGCCAACAGGTTTGCCTCGGATTCTGTTTCCAATAGTCGGCGCAGTGCTTCGAGGTCGGAATTTAGCTTGGGGTCGACCGTAGCCGTCTTGCTGCGCATCATGAGGTCGAAATTGGCGTCGTCGATGGCAGGAGCAAGACCAACGAGCAAGTCTTCATGCGCCTTGCGAACCGACGATGCCATGTAACGCCGCTCATTTGAAATAATGATACGGTCCTTGACGGCTTGATTGAGAGCGTCAAGCCGCTGCACAAGCGCCTTGCGCGTCGTATCAATTTCATCAGCGGTGCCAATGCCGAGTTCGCGCAGGCGCATGATGCCTTCTTCAAGACTATTTGCTTGCCGATCAACGCCCTTGGCGGTGTCGAGGCGTGTCTTGTCATCGACCGCCGTCATCAGGCGTGGGGCGGAGGAAACCAGGCTGCTGGCTTCCTCGGCAAGCCGCAGCGAGACCACTGTCGCTGGAAAGCTATGGGAAAGAATTTCGTTCGTGATCACGCCAATGGCGTTGAATTCGTATAGCGCGGTGAACGAGCCGACGATCGTGAGCGCCGCGGCAATTCCGAAGGCGAAATAGAGTCGCGCGCGTATCGTTGAGAACCACCCCACAATGTGCGCGGCCACCCGATTTACCAGTCTGAACCATATTGATCGTGTTCTACGCATTCGGAAGATGCCCATTTCGCTATTGTTACCCAGAAAATTTTTCAAGCTTTTGAACGGGCTTAAACGACCCGTCGGATCGNNGCCTCGCGGGTCGGCTCGCCGACAATGCGCTTCAAAGCCTCTACCACGACCCGGCCGACCAAATAGCCTTCCAGCGACACGAATCCGGGTTTTGCGTTCGGATTAACCGTCGCCAGGGCCTTCGTATAGGACGCCACGACCGGCAATGACTTATCCCATGGGAACGGGACTACCTGACTGATGATCACGCCGGTGCCTTGGCTGCCGAGCTCTTCGGCGAGCGAATCCGAGCCTACGAATGAAATTGCGACAAAAACGGCATCCATTTTTAGTTGCCGTGCCAACTTGATGAATGCTGCCACCGGTTTGTACGGGCCAACGGTCACCACAGCTTGCGGATCGCCTTTCATGATATCGAGCAAGGCGGATTTAATTGCGGTGGTGTTGCGTTTGAAGGATCCAGACGCCACAAGGGACATATGGCGTTTGGCCAGGGCCTTGTTCACTCCTTGCAAACCGGCCACGCCAAATGCATCGTCCTGGTAGAGAATAGCGATTTTCTTGATGCCGAGATCTTTGGTCAAATGCTCGATCCAGGCTTCGGTTTCCTGAAAATAGGAACTGCGGATGTTAACGACGTAGCGGTTGTAAGGGTCACGAAGAAATTCGGCGCCGGTAAATGGGCCGATAAAAGGGACTTTGGCCGCGGTTGCAATCGGCTGACCAGCTTTCGATGTCGGCGTTCCGATGGCCCCCACGAGCGCAAACACTTTGTCCTCGGCGATGAGTTTCTTGATAGCTACGATGGTTTGCTCAGGCTCATATCCATCGTCGACTGATTTGAGTGCGAGTGTGCGTCCGTTGACGCCGCCGGCGCGATTGGCTTCATCGAAGGCTGCAAGAATACCCTCGCGCATGCCTTGGCCGAGCGCTTGCGCTGGGCCAGTAAGCGCTGCGACTTGGCCAAATAGAATCTTGTCTTTGGAAACGCCATCTTCTGCAAGTACTGGGAGAACGGCAGCGCTTAACAACGCAACGGCTAAAATGCCGAGGCATGCGCGGTGGATCCGCATGGCCAAACCTTCCCGGTTGAATTCTCAGGCGACATTTTCGCGTTGGCTTCGCGTAAGCCTGAAGACTGCATCGTTGATTAGTACGGTTAATGAGTCGTTAATCTTTTTCATCTGCGGGCGGGAAAATTCGGAAAATTTACGCGCTCTCTGGAATTCAAACTGAGGTGCTATCGACCAGTGGTTCGATTTCGGAAAATGCTCGTTACTCGAAGAGCATAGGCCGAACTTCCTGCGTTCCAGCCAAGCGTATCTTGGTGCGCTCAATATCAACCCGCATTCCCCGGATGAACCACTGAACTGCACCGCTCTCACGCCGATTCAGATATAGGCATCAACATCTTATCCTGGACCGAGCGAGGCGCTCATGGCGCACCCAGCGGGTGAAACGGAATCGGACGCTCCTCGGCTTAATTTTGACCGGCGCCTCAAGTTAGAGTTCCACGGTTCCAGCGTCACCTCTGATGCTGTCTGCTGCCGTTCCGGGAGCTGGATGACGTGCTCGGCCTGATGGTAATCGCGGGGCAAACTCTGGCTGATGCACGCACCGGCAGGAACGGTCGGCATGATCTGATCGGAATGCTGCGGCAGTCTGTGTTCGGTCGCGTTGCCGGATACGAGGACGTGAACGACGCCGACCGGCTCGGGCGTGATCCTGCGATGCGCGGGATCGTTGGCGGTCGTGCTGCAACGAAGCAGGCAGCCTCTACCAGCCAGATGGGACGCTTCGAGACCGAGTGGCTTGCGAATGATGCGAACCTTGTCGCGCTCGCCGATCTCGGCGGCCGATGGATTGACCAGGTGCACAGCCGTCGTCCGTTGAACGGCATCGTGCTCGACATGGACTCAAGTGTCAGCGAGACCTATGGCGACCAGGAAGGCACCGCCTTCAACGGCCACTTCGCCTGCACATGTTATCATCCGCTGTTTGTGTTCAATCAGTTCGGCGATCTGGAACGCTGCGCGTTGCGTTCAGGCAACGTCCATTCAGCCCACGGTTGGAAGGACGTGCTGGAACCGGTTGTGGCCCGCTATCGGGGCAAGTTCAAGCGCCGTTATTTTCGCGCCGATGCCGCCTTTGCGAACCCGGAGGTCTACGAGTTCCTGGAGGACGAGGAGTTCAAGTATGCGATCAGGCTGCCTGCTAATCAGATTCTTCAACAGAAGATCGGCTACCTGCTCAAGCGCCCTGTCGGTCGTCCTCCAAGCGAGGTACGACGGTACTACGCCAACTTCAGCTATCAGGCGCAAAGTTGAGAAGACACCGCGCCGCGTGGTTGCCAAGGTCGAGTGGCACCCGGGCGAGCTTTATCCCCGCGTCGGGTTCATCGTCACCAACCTGTCGCGCCCGGCCGAGCGGGTCGTCGCCTTCTACAACAAGCGCGGGACGTGCGAGCAATGGATCAAGGAAGGCAAGAGCGCCATCAAGTGGACGCAGCTGTCATGCTGCTCGTTCGCCGCCAACGCCGTGCGTCTTCAGCTTCATGCGCTGGCCTACAATCTCGCCAACTTCATGCGGACGCTGGCTCTGCCGGAGGCAATCAAGCACTGGTCGTTGACCAGCCTGCGGGAAAAACTCGTCAAAATTGGTGCCAAGGTCGTGCGCCATGGCCGCTACGTCATCTTCCAGATGGCCGAGGTCGCGGTGCCGAGGGGATTGTTCCACGAGATTCTGCGGCTGATCGCGGAACTACGACCACAGCCACCACTAGCGCCTGCGTGAGACCCCGATGGTCATGCGTTCAAGAGCGACAGATGGGAGGAGTGTGTCCAAATGCCAGCGAAAATGGCCAGATCAGCGGCATATTTATCCCGGGCAGCGCATGTGCGATAATAGCGCTTATCGTTCGATCGGCCCCAACTAGACAAATACGCGTCGGTTAGTGAGCAACGTTCAAATGCAAAGACTTTTCCAGATTGCGGGGTGGTTCGTGGCATTTCTCATTGTGATCCTCTCGCTCGTGCCACCTTCGCTTCGACCGGTCACCGATCTCCCGCACAATCTCGAACATGCTCCGATCTTCCTGGTGACCGGCGCGTCCTTCCAGATCGGCTAGCCGCCTAAGCATTCATGCTAGTGGTTGAAATCTGACGTTTGGTACCCACGACATGAAATGCAGCCCGAAGCGGGTGTGGTCGGATCGCTTTTGGCAATTGCGTTCATTCTTGGCACTGCAGTATTTCGGTCGCTTTCGGAGCGAAGCGGACAAGTACCAGCGTCGACCTTGACCAACTCGGTCGCGAATGGTAGAGTC
>PMAF01000005.1 GCA_003152455.1 Hyphomicrobiales bacterium | reverse complement strand
ATAATGGAAGGGCCCTGGTGCCTGGGCTTCCTCAGCTAATCGAAGCGCCTTCAAATGTGCGGTCTTTGCGTGAATGGCGACAACTTGAGCTTCATATTCGGTCATCGCGTTTCGACCGTCTAACGCGCGCTCTTGCTGCTTGAAGCGTGCATCTGCTCGCTTCTTCAGTGCTTCCCTTGAATTGCTGGTCTCAATCATCTCTTTTTAGGCGCGCCTGTTCCGACGCGACCCTTTTCATTGCCTTGTTAATTGAAGCTGCTACGGGCGTGGAAATGCAGCCCTAACGTCAAGATAAAAGGTAAATATGCACGAAATGATTTGAAAAAAGCCCCTATGTGTACCGAAAACCTAAACCCGGACATAGTGGTGATGAAGTCCGCCAAGGATCGCGTGTAACTCGATGTTCCCGACCCGCTGAGCAGAGCGAAAGGCTGGGGCATCTTTCTGTAATGCCAAGTGCGTGCGCGCCCGATTGTAATACGCCGCATACGAAGCAAGAACATGCCGCAGGTGCGGCTACCTAAGATCAGAACTGGTCCGAACACTCGCCGCGCAATGTGCTAATCAGGCGTTCCGCAATGCCATTTTGCCACGGCGATGCAGGCGAGATCTAGGTTCTAAAATAGGCCAGTACCGGGGTTTCATCATATTGATTGTCAAATAGTCAACCAGAGCACGAAACCTGCCAAAGCGAACAGCGGCACACTCATCCATGCCACTTCCCACATCGCCTCGTAATCAATGTCATGGGAATGATGATCGCTGTGCGTAGCCATTGGGTTTCTCTAAACTATCCGTTATCCGCTCAACTTTAGGGGAAGGGTTTAGGTTCCCAGAAGTCTTCAAGATTCCGTCTATATGGACACACAACTCCGCGATCCTCCGTGGCTCTAACGGATGACCGGACCGCTGCGGTCGGTGAAGACAACGGGTGCACCGGCCTTGATCACGGTCGGGCCCTGTGCGGTCATAATATCGATGCCGAGATTTAGCTGCTGCACCGCGATGCCGACTACAGCGATCAGGAGTGCGGCGGCAAGTCCAACCAACACGATCTTGAGGTGGGTGGTTCGGTCTGCGGTATACATCGACCAATTCATGGCACTCTCCAACGCTAACGCCCATTTGTAATAGACAAACGTAGGTCGTAGATCGGTGCCGCCTTATGAAGAATGTCACAGGTAAAGCATTTTTGATGTCTGAGCGGGTGCATCCCACTTGCTCCTGAAGCACAAAGACCGCCACGCCGCGGCCTCTCCGAAATCCGATCAGGTATTTTGATCAGGCGGCAGTAATTTCAGCGGCTTCTGCGACCGGGTCCGCTCTGAACTCTCCCAACCAGCCACCATCCTGCTCCTAGCGCGCTGAATGACAGCTGACCCACCTATCTATTGGAACATTGCTTCCATGAATGTCGATAAAAAATATGACGTTCTATGAATTACGTCACACGTCCACTCTCAGAAGGGACCTACAAAGGGCCTTCATCGAGCTCATTGGAGATTAGCCATGAAGTCCGAGGCAGTCATTGATCGTCCCAGCATGGCCGAGCGCACATCCACCCAGATATTTGGCTTGACCCTGACGATCGTATTTGTTGCCATTCTCGTATTGAATGCGATTTCTTATTGAATACGATCGCCCAATACAATCCCTCAACCTACCGCCACATTCGCCCAACGTTCACGGCAATATCGATTTTCGAATGCAACTTTGGCTTTCCGGTATCTGAGCCACTTGCCCGTTCACTCCAGTGCCGCCGGTCAAATGCGTCATGAATTGACTTCGGGATAAACCGGCTCACCGGTGCGTACACATGCCGATCACCCCATTTGGTCTGGTTGTAGGTAAAAAATCGCTGCGGCACGACTAGGTCCAATTCGTCCTTGGCGCGCGTCATCCCGACATACAACAAGCGCCGCTCTTCCTCGATTTCTTCGGGTGCGCCTGTGGCCATGTCCGATGGGATGCAACCATCCACGACATTCAAGATGCGGACCATCTTCCATTCCTGGCCTTTGGCGGAATGAATTGTCGAAAGAATGGTGTAGTCTTCATCGAGCAGAGGAGCGCCCGCCCGGCCAGAAGTGGCATCCGGCGGGTCCAGGGTGACCTCGGTGAGAAACTGGTGACGCGATGAATAGCCGCCTGCAATTTGCTCCAGTTGCGCTAGGTCAGCCGCTCTGATTTGAGCATCGTCGTAGATTCGATGGAGGTGTGGCTCGTACCAGGTTCGCACCCATTGAAATTCCGCTGGCCAGGTTTTCTTGGCCTTGCACACCTGAACGATCAGCTTGGTAAAGGCTGGCCAGTCTTCTGCCGCCGCCTTCGGCACAGCAAATCCGGATAGCACCTCATTAAGACTAGGCCGCCCTTCGACCTTATCGAGAATCTTGCCAGCAGTGGTCGGTCCAATGCCGGGCAGCAGTTGCAACACGCGGAATCCAGCGACCCGGTCCCCAACGTTCTCACACCAGCGTAAAACGCTGAGCATGTCTTTGACATGAGCGGCTTCCAAGAACTTGAGGCCGCCATACTTCACAAACGGTATGTTGCGGCGCGCCAGCTCAAGTTCAAGCTGAGCACTATGGTGGGAAGCTCGAAACAGTGTGGCTTGCGACTTCAAGGATACCCCGGCTTCCCGGGCAGCCAGAATTTTCTGCGCAACATACCGGGCTTGCGCGGTTTCATCTTCCACGGTGGTCAACAGCGGCTGTTGCTTCGACTGCCGTTCCGATCTCAAGTTTTTCGTAAATCGTTCGTTGGCAAATTCAATGACCTTGTTGCAGGCGGTCAGGATCGGTTGGGTTGATCGATAATTTTGCTCAAGCGTAATGACGCGAGCCCGGGTCGTAAATTTGTCAGGAAAGTCTAGGATGTTGCGGATAGTCGCAGCCCGGAACGAATAAATCGCCTGGGCATCGTCGCCGACCACCATCATGCCTTGGCCGTCGGGCTTCAATCGCAGCAAGATTTTTGCCTGCAGCCGGTTGGTGTCCTGGTATTCATCGACAAGCACGTGGTCAAATCGGCCACCAATCTCCTTGGCCAATTCCTCGACCTTCATCGTTTCAGCCCAGTACAGCAGCAGATCATCGTAATCGAGCACATTCTGCCGCTGCTTGGCCGCCACGTATTCGCGAAACAGCTCCCCCAACTCATCTTCCCAGTCGCTACACCACGGATATTGCTTGGTCAGGATCGTTTTTAGCGCAGCGCGGGAGTTAACCGCGAGCGAGTAAATGGCGAGGCAGGTGTCCTTTTTGGGAAATCGTTCCTTGGTCTTCGATTGCCCCAGCTCGTGCCGCACCAGGTTCATCAGGTCTGCCGCATCGGATCGATCCAGAATGGTGAACGACGGCTTGAGGCCAATATGGTTTGCGAATTCGCGTAATAGCCGAGCGCCAACAGCGTGAAAGGTACCGGACCACGGCAGGTCTATATGTCGTGCGCCAACGGCCGCCGTTGTGATGCGCTCGACCCGTCGAATCATCTCTTCGGCTGCCCGCCTCGAAAACGTGAGCAACGCGATGCGGTGTGGATCCACCCCGTTGACGACGAGGTGGGCGACCCGATGGGCGAGCGTCTTGGTTTTGCCCGATCCGGCTCCCGCGATGACCAGAAGCGGCCCTGCACTGATTGCGGCTCCAGCCTTAATGCCGTACTCAACAGCCTGCCGCTGCTCTGTGTTTAAGTCATTAAGGTAATCAAAAGACATTGTGGCTGCTCACCGTTTGCCGGAAAGAATTGCTACAGTTTCTGATTCGGTCGCGTATTGTCACTCTCGATCATTTCGAACCTGTTTAATTGCTTTGATTGCCTGCAATTGCCGCTCCTATCGCGAAGCAGCGCAAGATCACGATACCCCAGCGCAACTCCTGCGAACCCGTAGGGGCCCCGTTCCAAGAGGGGGTAGTTGGCGTAGCTTCCGGCACGAATCGCCTGACGTGCGTCCGGACCTTAGCTACGCCAACGCAATCGGATCCGCGAATTACTCTGGACCGAGATCAAAATATGAAAATTGCTCCTTGCGGTCGCGTATGAAATGGGGGGCGCCTGACCGCAACACGGCCATGAAATAAATTAGTTTCACCTTCGGCGATTCTGACGATGCGCCTGTTTCAAGGAAGCCGCGAAATCCGGTCAGGCGTCCGTGATCGCGGCGGCCCAGGCCGAAAATCCGATAAACCGGGACCAGATAGGCTTTATTGAATTGGCCTATCTGGTTGTCGGTTATCGGTCACAGACCGAGGCTAGGCCGCGTCTCGATTAGCGGCATTCCGGCGCACCGGAAATTCCCGCACAAGTTTATCATCAACCAAGCCGCCGCCCTTCCCGAAAGCATCCAAGCCCTTCGCCTCTTTGACACTCATGCCCTTGTTCACAACCAGCGGATTATTCTGGTATGAGCCCCACTGCTTATGGAACGGGGCAACGCCATGCTTCCGGCAATCCGCAATCACATCCCGAATCCACCGTCGCTTTACGGGCCGTGTCCCGCCGCCACTTTCCCCGCCCGAAATCAGCCAGTCCGGATAAGGGCCGAGGGCCGGTAACCGCAACGCCCCGAGTGCCGGTTCATAGGAAATGAATTTTAGTGAGGCTGGGATTTTCTGGAGCAGCTTCCATCGCTGGTCAAAGTGCACCTGGTCCTCGGCGGTTATGCCCAGCCAGACATTGGGGTCTCCATCACCCAAGTCTGAAGGCAACATTTTTAAAATATTCTGCGGGCGCTTTGTGAGTAGCAACCAATCTAGCTGGTCACACTTGCGGATCAATTCAAACAGATCTTCGCGCCACGCCGAGGGGACCTGATTATCGAACACGTCGGCAAGCGACGCACAAAATCCTCGGGGACGGTGGCCGTGTTTTTGTTCGAATGCTACGGCTTCCCTATTCCATTTGAGGGGCTGTTTCCAATATGCAACCGATGTTCGCTTGCGGGGCGCATGCGGACCCCACGTACCGCCGTTCCATTTGCGAAAGGCATTTTGCGCTTCCGCGTAGCAATGATCGCAACCCGGTGAAACCTTTTGGCAGCCGATCCACGGATTAACTGTATGATCGCACCTTTCTATCTTTGAGTATTCCATTTGCTTTATACCTTGTTTGTTTTTTGCAGATCCGATGGGATCTGCTTTTTGCAATGGATACTTTACAGACTCGCCTTCCATGCTCGTCGTAACGAGCTGCGCGAGCGCAACACGCTCTTGAAACAAATTAGTATCGACATTTCGCCTAGTGGCTGAGGCGGCAACGGCGATCGGTTCTCAGGGCGCTTGGGGATAACGGCTTTGGTTTGATTCCATGGAAACGCATAACCCCAATGGGACAATCTCCGTCGCGCAGTCGGCTGCACCACCGCTAATGCCCCACAATCTCAATTTGCTGATAGGATTGCTTGATCACATGCCGACTCCAGGAGGTTTATCGTGTCTCGGTCGAAGCGAAGGAAATCGGCTTGGCTACCCTTAGCTCACTCAATAAATCTGGCGCAGAAACCGCGCGTTGGCGATTCGGTCAACGTGTTCAGCCCGTCCGGCGATCCCGTAGCAAATCTACGTCATTGGAATCAGCCTTTTTCGTATCTTCAAAGATTCCCATCGGCCCGTTGTTATTGTCAGATTTTGTCACCGTCGCGCCGATCACAGACGAACAAAGCAGTGCTCTTCAAAATGCACTTGGCGTACTCCTCACCAAAACGGCACGCGAGGAAATTGATGCTGCAATTCATCGAATGGTGGGGACAATCGCCCTGGCTGCACGCATACCTAGCTGGGGTGATTTCAGAGAGCAGCTGAGCGAAATAATTAATTCTGGCCAAACTTGTATAAAAGCTGCTCAGCAATTTGTGCAGATGACCGACCCTCGCGCACTTGGGAAAGATAAGCCGAAAGGAACTCTAACCGCTGATCAAGCTGTGAAAACGTACCTGTCGCTAGCAGGCATTAAAGACAGCATTGTGCAGGTCGATATCGACGGCATTTTAGAGACGTGCCAACGAGCGTTAGATGAAGTTAAGCCACGCGCATCAAAACGAGGGCCAAAACCTAATATTGCACTGGATAATTTTCTGAATGCAATTGAAACGGTCGCCCAAAACTCCGGCGCGCCAATCAAGTTGCCATCTGACAACATAAGGGGGAAAGGTGAACTGAGACCACTAACCGCGTTCTTTAGATTTGGACGCGAGTGCTTAAAGATCGCCATCACAAATGGAGAACGGGCAATTGCCGCGGCTTCATTAATGGACGACGAGAGGCCCCGCGTGGAAAAAATGTTTTCCGATCTCCGTGAATACATTGCTGGTGACCGGAAGTCTGATGGCGCATTTCTCTCTAGATGGCGTGAGGCCAAAGCTGCCTTGAAAACAATCAAGACAGCTAATTAGCCTGTCTCGCGCAGTAATTTCTGTCCGTGACGCTTTGGGTGTTTTGGCGCATTAGGCTCCGCGACGGTCTTATTCAGAGACCCGAGCGGGAGCTCTGCAATGCAAACGCGAGGACAGGCTCAAGCAAGCCCTCCCAAGCTGATAATTGAAATCCTCAAGGACGAACGGCTTTTCGGCGATGGCACTCCACTGTGGGAGCGAGCACCAACTACGGATGAAGCCAAGCGTGAACGTCTGCGGCTGATTAAGCGTTTGCGCCGATTTGCAGCTGAATTTCCAGGTGCCGCCGAACTCGCCGACCGACTTAATGGTTGTCAGCCAAATGATCGATGCACCAGTGGCGCTTGTCCCGAGTGCGCGCGAGCCTTCCAACGCTGGCTGGTCGTCCAACTTCAAAGGTTGAGCCATGCCGCATGACCATCAAAAACCGACCGAACTCGTAGCTGCCAGCATCACGTTGCCCTCTTGGCGAACTCAGCCTGGTCACTTGAGCGAATTCGACGCTGGCGGAATTCGGAAAGAGCTGATCGAGGCTTTGGGTTCTACGAAACACGTGAAATGGGCCGTGTTCGGCTTGGACATCAGCATGAACGACGACACCAACAAAGGCTTCGATGTGGCTTGGCAACTGCAACTGTACGGTTTCGCTGACGTCGAAGACCGCCCGACCGTTTCCAAATCTCTTCGGTGAGGTTTCGGTCATGAATAAAAGAGTTAGTCGCCCTGTAGTCGTCAAACCCCGCGATGGAACTGCGCGAGCATTCTCCTATGCGTTCAAACCCGGATCAGTACGTCGAATTGCCTACTGGGGTGATGGGAAGACCCGCACTGGTGCACCACGCAAATGTTGGCGCACTCGCAAGGTTTCTTTGAAGGCTCGCGAAGACGTTGAATTGAGACTCTACCTTGACCAAATCGGTCTCACTAAACGGGTATCGCTCTATGGATTGAAGGTTGTACGGACCAACACTGGGGTTCAGCTCAACCTGAAAAAGCTCGAATGAGAAACTGACAACACTGCAAATGTAGCGCCGCCAAAAATAGCGGCGCCCAACCAGCCAATCACCGACCTAAACCGCCGTGCAGCCTGTGCGCGAACGATATTGCGCGGCCGGTAAACCCACGAAGGACAGGAGAGACCTATGAGCACGCAAGATAACCCTTCCGAACTGAAAATCCCCAAAGTTGCTAGGATCGAAGACAAAGCCAACTCCACCTTCTTGGAGGTGATTGAGTTTCCCGTGTCGGATACCGCGCGTAGGCGTTTAGAGTTGGCCCCTTCAGTCATCAACAACCTCGGTTCTTTCGAAAATGCACTTCGCGACGCGGGCGCAAACCTGCCGAAAGATAGAAATGAACTTAAACGGCTCCTTACTAAGGTAGCCATGTCTGACCCTCCCGAGCAACGGGTCTACGAGGCTCATGTTGGTTGGACCAAGAATGGCAACGCTTACGTCACTGCCGATAATGTCATCGGCCAGATGCCGAACAATATTGTCGGTGTAAACAGATCCAACTCGATTGACGATCTGAGCGGCAAGCTTTCAACGAGTGGCGATTGGAACTCTTGGCGAGACAATGTGGGCGAATTGGCCCGCTTATCTTCGATCATGATGCTTGCCATCTGCATCTCATTTGCGGCGCCTTTGCTGTACGTCCTCAAACGGCGGTCCTTCATGATCTGCATCTCCGGGAAAACAAGAACAGGAAAGACGGTTGCGACGCTAATGGGCTCATCCATACCGGGAATTGGACAGGTCGACCAGCTAATCACATGGCGCCTGACCGATGCTCGACTCGAACAGCGCCTAGCAGAATACAACGATGCGGTTTTCCCGATTGATGACCTTGAAACTATGAGTGAGAAGGGCGCAAAGGAGAAGTACCTCCGCATCCGCAACATTGCATACAATTTAGAACAGGGATGGGCGATGGGTCGCCATAATTCCTTTGCAATAACCCATGGCGGAGCACACGAGCATTGGCGCTGTATCGCGATTACTTCAAATGAAAAATCGATTCGTGACCTCGCCCAATCGGCAAAGTTAAATCGCCAGCCCGGCGAAACACTGAGGCTGATCGATGTACCGGCGGTACTGAGCGGTCTTGATCATATTTTTGATCGATCTCCGTCCAATTCGGAAATTAGTGATTTCCAAGATTGGAAGGCCGAGACCTTCTCAAAGATCGCGCATGCCTGCGAGCAAAATCATGGGGCTACGTTTCAAAAATACATCAGCAAATTGATCGCACATCGTAACGGCCTAAAGCAATATCTTCACGCAGGAATCAACTATTTCGTGAAACAGGTGCGCGATGAATGCGATGGGGATATTGCACGCGACGTTGCTGAGAAATTCGGATTAATCTTTGTCGGTGGGATGCTTGGGAAACGATATGGCCTGGTGCCATGGAAGAAATCCGAACTCCTCGATGCTGTTACCAAGTGCTACTTGGCTGCGCGCGAGCTGTTGCCGGATGATGGTGTCGCGCTTCGGCACGGAATTCAGGCGCTAAAGGAGCGTCTCCGTGAATTACCGTCGCTCTCTGATCAGCCAACAAGCAAAACTGCGAAGTGGCATTACGAGAATGTAGATGGCTACCGGAAGGGCGAAAGTAGTATGTACCGGTGCATTATCAAGTGCGACGCCTTCAATTCAATTTTCGCTAGCACTTACGAGCGTAACCTTGTTTTGAATTGGCTCATTCGGAAGGGTCAAATCGCGTTAGCTGTGTCAAAGACGGCTACGCCTGGCTCCGAGCCACGACTCAAGAAGCAGCACGAGTGGCCAGACGGCGAAAGGCGCCGGTCATACGAGATTTGCTGGCCGCGCAAGTCAAAAACTGACGATATCACTAAATAACGGGGATCACCGATTAGCGACTTATCACAGCACAACGCCCCGAGCTGCCGCTATGGCAACCCATCAGGCACTTGCCGAAGTTGGAATTGCACCTCGCCTATTAACGCGCGAGCAGGCGGCAGGGTATTGTGGCGTGAGTGTACCGACGTTTATGGTCCTGTGTCCTGTCCGAGCAATCAAACTGGGAAGCGGCAAAAGACTCGAACGGTATGACATCCGCTCCCTCGACGGATGGATAGACACCCTCGGCAGTGGAGGCGCATCATATGGCAAGGACTGGCTCGCCACGCTGGATGGTGAACATGACGGTAGTTCGCGTGAAAGGAATTAAGCGGTACTGCGTAAAAGGTAGGTGGTTCGCTTATCACCGCAAGACCGGTATTCGCATCAAAGCAGAATTTGGTACCGGGGAATTCTTCGCGGAACTTGCCGCCCTCGAACGCAAATTGAAAACGGCTGAGGCATTACCAGGCACGCTAGGACTGCTCTTTTCAGCTTATCGCGCGTCGCCCATGTACACAGATTTGGCCCCAACAACCCGACACGGGTATGGGCGCATGATGAATCTTTTACAGCCGATCAACGATATGCCGTTGGTTGAACTGACGCCTCAGTTTGTAGCAGGACTACGCGACCGGATTGCTGCAAAGCATGGTCGGCGTCAGGCCAATTACGTCATGGCAGTCATCTCTGTCGCCTGTGAATTCGGAAAGGAGCACGGCATTGTCCGCGAAAATCCAGTCAAAGGCGTGAGACGCGTGAGACGATCACGCGAGACCCCCCACGCCAATCGGCCCTGGACCGAGGACGAACGTCGAACTGTGCTGGCGGAAGCGCCTTACCAACTGAGGGTGGCCGTGGCCCTGGCCATGTTCACCGGACTACGCAAGGGCGATGTTCTTGCGCTTACCAAGAATGTGATCCGGAGGGGCCAAATCTGGCGCAGAACAGGAAAGACGGGACAGGAGGTTTCGATCCCTATTCACCCTGATCTCGCGCGCCTGCTTCAGGAAGCACCGGCCCATAATGCCGTGACAATCGCAGCAACGACCCATGGCACTCCGTGGACTGTGAGCGGGTTCAATTCAACCTTCATCAAAGCAATCGCCAAACTGGAACGCGAAGGAAAGGTTGGTGCTGGGCTTACGTTTCATGGGCTGCGCCACACCGTTGGGACGCTGTTGGTCGAAGCTGGCGTCAATCTGGACACCGTACGGCGCTGGCTCGGTCAGAAAACGCTGGCGATGGCGATCCATTATTCCGAGACCGCCGACACATCCAAACAGATGCGCCGCGCCCTGAAAAATTTCGACCCGCTGGGGAGCAAAACGCGAACATAAGTGTCTAACTCGGCGACAAAAGTGTCTAACCGATGGAACAGCGATCGCCTAAGTGATTGAAATAATGGTGCCCAGGGGCGGAATCGAACCACCGACACTGCGATTTTCAATCGCATGCTCTACCAACTGAGCTACCTGGGCGCCAAGTCCTGAAACTTGCCTTTTCAAACCGAGCAGGCAAGCAGAGTGCCGCGCGTTATAGAGGCTCGATTCCGCACTGTCCAGAACGGCCCCGGCCTCGCGCCAATTCACGCTTTAACCCCTACCGCGGCGCGGAACCGGTCCTTCAGCACGACGCCGTCGCGCTCGGGCAGCACCCGCGGCGGTTCGGAGGCCTCGATCAGCACGCGGGCGAACAGGGTTTCACGCAAGTCTTTCAGGCGGGCGGCCAGATCGCGCAAGGCCGCCTCGTCGCGCACGTCGAGGCAAGGTCCGATGCCGCAGGCGGCGGCGACCGCGAGCAGATCGACGCCGCTCTGGGTGTGGCTCGGCTGCATGCCGGTCTCGCCATAGACGCCGTTGTCGAACACGACGATGGCGAGATTGCCCGGCCGCTGGATGCCGATGGTGGCGAGCGCGCCCATGCCCATCAGCATTTCGCCGTCGCCGGTGATCACCGCGACGCGCTTGTCCGGCTGCGCCAGCGCCAGGCCGAGCCCGATCATGGCGGCGCCGCCCATGGCGCCCCACAGATAGAAATTGCGGTCGTCGTCGCCGGCGGCGGCCAAATCATAGGTGGTCGAGCCGAGACCGGGCACGACCAGCAGGTCGTCGCCGCGATCGGCGAGCAGCGTGGCCATGGCGGCGCGGCGTTCCAGTTTTCCGCTCATTTGGTCCACACCTTCATTTTGTCCAAACTTTTTTGCCGATCAGGTGCTGCGACAGGATTATTGCGCCGATGCGCTCGTCGCCGAACACGTGCTGCACGGCGCGCTCGGCCGTGCTTTCGACGTCTTCCGGCTTGGTCACGCGATAGACTTCGGCCTCGCACAGTTTGAGCACCGGATCGACGATCGAGCCCATCGGCACCTGCCAAGGATTGAACTCCTCCCACTCGCCGCGCATGGTGATCAGCATCAGCAGCGGAAAGCGGCAGCTCCTTGCAAGCGAGAACATGTTGACGCAATTGCCGAGCCCGCTCGACTGCATCAGCAGCGCGGCCCGCTCGCCGCCGAGCCAGGCGCCGGCGGCCAGCGCCACGCCCTCCTCCTCGGTGGTGAGCACGACGTCGCGGATGTCCGGATCGGCGCGGCAGCGATCGATCAGCCGGGCATGACCGGCATCGGGCACATAGCCGACCTGACGGATGCCGGCGCGCTTGAGCGTCGCGAACAGTCGGTCGGGCCAATCGGTAATTTGAACGTTCATGATCGCTCGCTTCCGTCCGTATCGGCCTGCCGCTCGCCGTCCTCGTCGTCATCCACTTTCACCGGCACCGCATAGACGCCGGAGAGCCAGCGGTTGAGATCGATGTCGGCGCAGCGCTTCGAGCAGAACGGTTTGAACGCCACCTCGGTCGCGTTGCCGCAGAGCGGACAGCGCGCGGCAGAGGTTTTGCGGTCGATCTCGTTCATCGCCGGCCGGCCTTTTCAGCATCCATTGCGCGCAGTTCCGTCTTCAGGATCTTCCCGTAGTTGTTTTTCGGCAGCGCGTCGACAAAAACATAATTCTTCGGCCGCTTGAAGCGCGCAATGCGGGAAAGGCACAAGGCATCGAGCTCGGCCGCGCTCGCCTCGCCCACCACGTAGGCTACCACCGCCTCGCCCCAATCGCGGTCCGGCCGGCCGATGACCGAGACCTCGCGCACTTGCGCATGCGTGAGCAGCGCCTCCTCGACCTCGCGCGGATAGATATTGGAGCCGCCCGAAATGATCAGGTCCTTGGAGCGGTCCTTGAGGTGGAGATAGCCCTCCGCGTCGTAAACGCCGACGTCGCCGGTATGCAGCCAGCCGTTGCGCAGCGAGGCCGCGGTTGCTTCCGGATTCTGCCAATAGCCCGCCATGACGACGCCGCGGCAGAGGATCTCGCCCGCCTCGCCTTGCGCTACCGGCCGGTCTTGCGCGTCCGCCACCATCACCTCGACGTTAGAATAAGGCTTGCCGGCCGACGTCAGACGATCGCGCCAGCGCGGATGCGCGCGGTCGGCGATGTCCTGCTTGGACAAAGTGGTGATGGTCATGGGCGCTTCGCCCTGCCCGTAAATCTGCGCCAGGCGCGGGCCGAAGCGATCGAGCGCGGCCAGCACATCCTCTACATACATCGGTGCGCCGCCCCAGATCAGCGTGCGGATATTCCCAGGCTTAAGGTCGGCCGCACAGACGACCAGACGCTTGATCATCGTGGGCGCGGCGAACATGGACAGGCGCGGCCACGCATTGAACAAGGCGGCGATCTCCTCCGGCTCGAAGCCGCCGCTCTCCGGCACCACCTGCACGCCGAGCCGCGCGACATGCTGCATAATGTAGAGGCCAGAACCGTGGCTCATCGGCGCGGCGTGCAGGATGGCGTCGCCCGGCGTCACCGGATCGACCTCGCTGCCATAGGCNNTAGAACAGCCAGGCGAGATCGCCGCCCGCGCGCGGCACCAGCGCCACCGGATCGGCCGCGAACAACGCTTCGTAGTCCGGGCTGCCGATCGCGATCAGCCGCTCGAGCGTGCGCGGCGCGTGGGCGGCGATCTCGGCGCCGATGCCGTCCGACGCAAAGCAAACGCGCGCGCCGGAATGTTCGAGGATGTAACCGAGTTCGGCACCGTGCAGCTTGGCGTTGGCCGGTACCGCGGCGAGGCCGGCATACCAGATGCCGTAAAGCAGCTCGAGATAGTGATGCGAATTCTTGGCGGCGATGGCGACCCGCTCGCCGGGCGCAAGTCCAAAGCGCTCGCACAAGGCGCCCGCAAGCCGCGCGGCGCGTTCCGCCAATTGGCCGTAGGTCGCGACCACGCGCGTGCCGGAAGCCGCCGCAGGCCACGCCGGGTGGCTGAGAGCGGATCGTTCAAGCCACGACGCGATGTTCATGGCGCGCGCCGCTTTACGTCGCGTTGAGCCAGCCGAAGCGGATCGGGTAGCCCTCGCCGCCGAGCAGGGTCATGGTCTCGTAGAGCGGCAGGCCGACCACGTTCGAGTAGGAGCCGACCAGCTTGATGATGAAGGTGCCAGCAATGCCCTGCGCCGCGTAGCCGCCGGCCTTGCCGCGCCATTCGCCGGAGGCGAGATAAGATTCGATGTCCTCGTCCGACAGGCGCTTGAAGCGCACGCGGGTTTCCACAATGCGCTGGCGGAAGGACTCCTTCGGCGTCACCAGGCAGATCGAGGTGTGGACGCGGTGGTTGCGGCCCGAGAGCAGGCGCAGACATTGCGCCGCCTCGTCGAGCAGTTCGGCCTTCGGCAAAATGCGGCGGCCGACCGCCACCACCGTGTCGGCGGCCAGGATGTAGGCGCCGCGCAGTTCGTCGTCGAGCTTGACATTGGCCAGCGCCGCTTCCGCCTTGATGCGCGCCAGCCGGTTGGCATAGGCGCGCGGAATCTCGCCGCGGCGCGGGGTTTCGTCGATATCCGAGGGCTTGAGCGCGTCCGGCTCGATGCCAGCCTGATTGACCAAAGCGAGCCGTCGCGGCGAACCGGAAGCGAGCACGAATTTGGGCCGGCCGATCATGGGTTTAGCGGCTTTGTCAGGGTGATGAAATCGACGCGGAAACTAGCGGAACGGGACTATTTGCACAACTCATTCATTGCCCTGCCCCGGCCGGCCGAAGCGCTCGCGGATGCGCTCCATCAGTTCGTCGCGCATCTGGCGATAGGCGTCGAGCCGCTGCTCCCGGGTGCCTTCGATCCCGGTCGGATCGACCGTCGGCCAGTATTCGACCTCCGCGGCATGAACGCGGGTCAGCTCCAGCGCCTTGTGATGCGCGGGCGGCGACAGCGTCACGATCAGATCGAAGTTCAGCCCCTCCAGGTCTTCGACGTCCTCGAAGGTGACCGGCTTGTGGCGGGCGATGTCGACGCCGATCTCCTCCATCGCCGCGACCGCGAAGGGATCGAGTTCGCCCCGCTGCACGCCGGCGGAGCCGACATAGATCGATTTGCCGAACAACTGCTGCAACAGCGCGGCGGCCATCGGCGAACGCACCGCGTTCATGCCGCATGCGAACAGCACCGCCTGGGGGCGCGAGCGACGCTCGGTCGAAGCCACCGGCTTATTTCCCTTTGCGCATGATCTTGTCCGAAAACCGGTGCCCACTTTTCGGGATCATGCGCTAGCCTTTCCAGTGCAACACGCAGATCAGGGTGAACAGCCGGCGCGCGGTGTCGAGATCGACCGTCACCTTGTCCTGCAGCCGTTGCATCAGGATGCGCGAGCCGTCGTTGTGGATGGCGCGCCGGCCCATGTCGATGGCCTCGATCTTGTCCGGCGTCGCGGTGCGGACGGCCTGATAATAGCTGTCGCAGATCAGGTAGTAGTCCTTGACGATGCGCCGCAGCGGCGAGAGCGAGAACAGATGCGCCATCACCGGCCTGCCGTCCTGCAACCGGATGTCGAACACCAGCCGGTTGCTGTTGATGCTCAGGTGCAGCGCGTAAGGGCCGCCGTCGTGGCCGACCGGCTTGAAAGTGTTCTGCTCGAGCAGATCGTAGATCGCGACCTCGCGCTCGTGCTCGACATCCTCGTTGGCGCGGCCGATCGATTCCTCGTCGAGGGTGACGGAGACCAGGCGCTGCTTCATCGCAGCCGGCGTCGTTTTCGCTGCGCTCATCGCCGGTTGAGGCGGATCGCCACCGAGCGGGCGTGGGCGGAAAGGCCCTCCGCCTCGCCGAGCGCGATGGCCGCGGGGCCGAGCGCGTGCAACTGCTCGGGCCCGCATTTGAGCAATGAAGTGCGCTTCATGAAATCGAGCAGGCCGAGGCCCGACGAAAACCGCGCCGAGCGCGCCGTCGGCAGCACGTGGTTGGAGCCGGCGACGTAATCGCCAATTGCCTCAGGAGTATGCGCGCCGATGAAGATCGCGCCGGCATTGCGGATTTTCGGCACCAACGCCTCGGCATCCTCGGCGGCGATTTCCAGATGCTCGGGCGCCAGCCGGTCAACCAGCGCGATCGCATCGGCAAGCTTGCGCACCAGGATGATGGCGCCGAAATCGCGCCACGACGCGCCGGCGATCGCCGCGCGCGGCAGCGTTGTGAGCTGGGACGCCACCGCCTTCTCGACCTGATCGGCGAGCGCGGCATCGTCGGTGATCAGGATCGATTGCGCGCTGGCGTCGTGCTCGGCCTGCGCCAGCAGGTCGGCGGCGATCCAATCGGGATTGCCGGTCTTGTCGGCGAGGATCAGCACCTCGGACGGGCCGGCGATCATGTCGATGCCGACCTGGCCGAACACCAAGCGCTTGGCCGCCGCCACGTAGGCATTGCCGGGCCCGACGATCTTGGCGACCGGCGCGATGGTCTCGGTGCCATAGGCGAGCGCGGCCACGGCCTGCGCGCCGCCGATGCGATAGATTTCATCGACGCCGGCGAGCTTGGCCGCCGCCAATACTAAGGGAGAAAGCTTGCCGTCGGGCGCCGGCACCACCATCACCAGCCGGGCGCAGCCGGCGACCTTGGCCGGCACGGCGTTCATCAGCACCGATGACGGATAGGCCGCGGTGCCGCCGGGCACGTAAAGGCCGACCGCTTCGATCGCGGTCCACTTCGAGCCCAGTTCGACGCCGAGTGCGTCGGTGTAGCGTTCGTCTTTCGGCTTCTGGCGAAGGTGATAGGCCTCGATGCGCTCGCGCGCGAGCTTGAGCGCATCGAGCGCTTGCAGCTCACAGGATTTCGCCGCCGCCTCGATTTCTTCGGCGCCGACGCGCATGCCGACCTTGGCCAGATCGAGTCGATCGAATTTCAACGTGAGCTGCAAGAGCGCGCGGTCGCCGTAAGCTTTCACCTCGGCGAGGATATTGCGCACGGCGGTTTCCACGTCCTGCGCCGCCTCGCGTTTGACGGCAAGGAAGTCGCGGAAACGCGCTGCGAAATCGGCGTTTTTGCTATCCAGTCGAAGCGGCATAGACAGGTCAATGGGTGATGCGGGCCGTCGCGTCAACCCTTTCGCACGGCTTGGGGATTCGGCGAAGCGTCTTCGACCACCGCATGGACCGGGCACGCCGCCGTGGTCCAGGACGGCCCCAGATCGGCCAATTCGGCCTCCAGGCATTCGACCTCCAGCCGCAGGGCCGCGCCGCCCGAAAAGGTGATGGTCACCACGCCGGACGGCGCAGCGGTCTCGGAAAATTCGACCGCCAGAAGGTTAAGCACGCCGTCCTTGCCGGCCGGGTTCACGTCCCGGCATTTGCATGACAGCACCCGCTCGAAGCGCAGCGCGGTCCGCCGCCTACGGTATTCCGGTTTGGCGGCTTGGGCACTTTCCCAGTCGAACCGATTGACCGCCAGCACCAGGCGTTTTTCCTCCGGCCGCCACAGCACGTCGGACACCNNCCGGGCCGCGCCGCAAGATGGTTAGAACGCCGGCTCCAGGCCGGCCGCGGTCCAGCGGTCGCGGGTTGAGGGATCGGTGAGCGCGCGCAACAGCGCGAGCGCCGTCTCGCGCTCCTTGCTGCCGGCGTGGATGGCGGCGGTATAGGTATTGGCGCTGTGCAGTTCGCCCGGCAGTGGGCCGACCACGACCACGCCCGGCTGCGGCAGCACTTCGCTGATGAAGGTGGCGCCGATCTCGGCGCGGCCCTCGGCGATCGAGGCCGCGACTTCCGCGCCGCGCTTGCCGAGCACGGCCTTTTTGTTGATCGCTTCGGCGATGCCGAGCTTGTCCAGCATGGCGGCAAACATAATGCCGCCGGAGCCGCCGGCCTTCGGATCGGTGTAAGCCACAGTCTGGGCCTTGAGCAGCGCCTGCTTGAAGGCCTCCGGCGTGGAAATATCCGGCACGGGCGAGCCCTCGCGCACCGCCACGCCGGTGACGGTGCGGCCGAGATCGGTGACGCTGCCGGGCACGAACAGGCCGGACTTGGCCAGCTCGCCGATGATGGACACCGACAGGATGACGAGGTCGGCGGCCTCGCCGTTCTTGACGCGGTCGCGCAGCGAACCGGCGGTGTTGAAATTCAGGTCGAGCGTGTTGCCGCTGGCGCGCTCGAATTCGCGGCCAAGCGCCTCGACCATCGACTGCACGGCGCCGGCGCTCAGGACTTTGATGGTGGGCATGCGGGTTCTCCTTGCGAGCGGATGGTGATCGAATGGGAGCGGCGCGTCCAGCGGGGGCTTTCTTATCCCTCCCCCGCTTCGCGGGGGAGGGTACCGCCGAAGGCGGCGGGTGATCTCGCCGGTCGATCCG
>PMAF01000088.1 GCA_003152455.1 Hyphomicrobiales bacterium | reverse complement strand
GTCAACGTTGGGACACTAGTGGAACAAAATAAGTCCTCAATTTGGTAGCTGAAACGACGGGACTTCAATCGAGCCCCGCATGTCGAGGTTCGACATAGCCGGGACCGGCTTCCATTCGTCCATGCTAGCTCCACAGTGCAGGCGCTTAAATCGAGGGGTGCTGCGCCAGCGCCCGAGGATTCAGGCGGCGGCCAACAAGGCGGAGGGCTACGTACAGATTACATAGCAGCACCATTTCGTGCAAATGTGGACACGGAACGAATTGTGTGTCGGCGTAAGAAGCCTTGCAGACTTCTCAGGTACGGCACCCCAATCTAATATTTTATGCTCCGCGAATGAGCAGTACCGGCTTGGTCGCGACCCGAGTGACCCCGTCCGACACACTTCCGAGTAGCAGCCTGCGGAAGCCTCGACGTCCGTGCGTGCCTATCATGATGAGGCCGGCCGGCCACTGCTTGGCCTCCTCTTCAATCGCGTCGTAAATATGCTGGCCGGGAGTTTCGATGACGATCGTTTTCGCATCGAACTCAATTCCGGTATCACGCAAAGCCGCGGAACAATCTGATATTACTTTTTGGCCTGCTGCCCGCACCGCTTTCTCATAGTCAGCGACATAGGGTGCTTCTACGGCGGAATAAGCCAGGGTCAGATCGATGACATGAACAAGCCGAACCGCCGAATGCTTAACTTTTGCCAGCTTTATAGCCTCTCGCAGCGCTACATTGGAGGTATCACTTCCATCGACCGCTACTAGAATGTGGCTGTACATTCTCGACTCTCCTTAAAATATCCAGCTATTTTAACTTCCGATATGACAGAGGAATAGGGAAGCAGGCTAAAATGGGCGGTAGCGCGGAGGCAACGATACGGAGTATTCGTTGGAATCGGATTTGTAGATGAGACATCGACCGTTGATGAGTCGAATTTCAAGTTGGGGACGTTCTTCATCATCAAAAGTTTGAACGGGTGGACCGACAACAAGAGCATTTCTCTTCAACACGGCTTCCCAGACGGTCGGAAAGTCAGCTCCATCGCGCGCGATCGCTGTGCACTTAAGCACCAGATCATTCGGCGTTTCAGCCACTGCAACAATCCTCCGATAAGAATCGCAATCATGTTATATTTTTGGCGCGCATTTTTCTATTATCCGCCAATTTTGACATTGCAGCCGATGCGCACTGCTTAGCGTTAGCCATGCTGCCGTATGCATATCCCGATTTTAGTGGGGCTTTGCGGCGCTTCTGAAGTACTTCCCAATGCCAAAAGGCAGATGCACCTGTCGATGCGCGATAAACTTTATAGGTGAGGTGGCTGAGCCGCATCTCCTCACGTTACGCGCCCACGGATATGTCTCTAAGCCAAAACATTGAGCAGCGATCAGGGCAAGGACTGCCTTAGGCCAGGAGGCCCGTCTCAAGCTTTAGTCGGGTTTTCGGCCGCGGTAGCCGCCCTTACGGCCTCCGCCGGCACGATCTCGACCTTCAAACACCTGTGGCCGGAAAGCCGGGGGGCCCGTTTAGGCTTTGTTCAATTCGCTTTCCCGTACGACGCGTTCGTGCGGTTCGTTGATACTCTTGATCCTGTACTCATACTCGCCGGCAGAACTGTCGGGCAGTTGCTTGATGACTTC
This sequence comes from Hyphomicrobiales bacterium, assembly GCA_003152455.1. Taxonomy (GTDB): domain Bacteria; phylum Pseudomonadota; class Alphaproteobacteria; order Rhizobiales; family Xanthobacteraceae; genus Pseudolabrys. Next base: position 11,141 of record PMAF01000088.1, on the reverse strand, counting down.
ATAAACACCGCCGGAGGCCTTGCGGAGGATCGAGGGCGAGAGCTGTACAATCTCGCCGATGTGAAATTTATGGTCAGGCATGGAGCGGTCCAAGNNTGATCCTGTACTCATACTCGCCCGCACGCTCCGGCAGTTTCTTGGTGACTTGATAAACACCGCCGTAGGCGAAGCGGCTCATTGGGGGCAAGAGCTCTACAGTCTCACCGATGTGAAATTTATGGACATGCATGGAGTAAGCGCTCCAACGCGAAAGCAACTCTATCACACGCGCGGCGGCTGTGTACTAGGCCATCATGGTGGTGGGGAAGGAAAGCGGCATTCCCTCAGAGCCGGCACGGTAATTGAAGCGGATGCACCTCGCGGAGGTGACGTCGCGCTTTCTCGACCCTATCTTCAAGCTCGAAGATGAAGAATACTGGGCGCTGCTTTCGGCATGCGCCAGGGACAGTCATGTGCTGCCAATGGTGGCAACTCAGGTCTTGTCTGGTTAGAGCGTCAACGTACTGGCGCTGTGGGCCACCGCCGAGGAGAAGGCCTACCGAGGATGCTGTTCGGCGATTTCTTGGTAATTGGGGGCCAGAGGTCGCACGCGAGGCTGGTGATGCCACGCTGCTGGACTTTGCCGCGCAATGTGAAGCTATGCTGGAGGCCGGACCACCGATCATATCATCAATTATGGGGCTTTATCCGGATCACTTCGTGACGCGAATGAAAGCGAACGGCATTAAGTGGTTCGCGACAGCGACGACCGTCACTGAGGCAAAGGCCGCTGTAGACGCTGGCGCCAATGTCATCATCGCCCAAGGAATGGAGGCGGGCGGACATCGTGGCGTCTTTGATGCGACAAAGGCGGAAGCGCGTTTAGTTGGGCTTTTCAGTTTACTGCCTGCGGTCGCGGACGCCGTAAAAGTCCCAGTGGTAGGGGCGGGAGGAATTGGCGATGGGCGCAGGCTCGCCGCGGCGCTTCTATTGGGCGCTTCTGCCGTGCAAGTTGGCACGGCGTTTCTGCGGTGCCCAGAGGCTAAAGTTTCGGGAGCTTGGGCTGATGCTATTGGCCTTTCATAGACCAGCCTAATCGACCAATCGCTAAAGTGAGGAATTCGGCATGCAGTTACAAAATGGGATATCGGATTTGCCTCGCCGCACTCGGTGGTGGGCATTGATTCGAAATGTGCTGATGGCCGTGATCTATCCGTTCAGGCGTATACAACGCCACGAGTCGTACCGCGCAGAACAACACTACATGCGTGGACCAGGGCCGAAGTGGCGCGCGAAGTTTGGTGGGTCCGCCCACTGACCGGCCCCTTCGTAAGTCTCTGCCGGACAACACGTGGAAGATTGAATTCTTGTGTTAGGGAGGATGCTCCGATGATTCACGACCACATAAGCCATTGCATCGACCATTCCCTTGAGGGACCTGGTTCGAAAAGGAAAGCGGCGCTGAGGGAGTTCAGAGCCATCACCAAATACCTATGAACCTGCGTGGGCTGACCAGTATCGAGCTGGGCGCCTGCGAATAAATCGCAATATTAGAATGATCGTTATTACAAAGTGCGCGGATCGGATTCCATTCTTGCTGCCGACTCTGTCGCCACCCGCTCACTTAGCCCGGGCAAGGAAGCGAGCGAACGCCTTTAGTGTCGCTTCCGAGGCATGGTGCTCCATGCCTTCCGCGTCGGCTTCGGCGGCCTCGGCGGGGACGCCTACGGCAAGCAGTAACTTGACTACGAGCCGATGCCGCGCGCGCACGCGGTCTGCGAGTTTGCGGCCCGCCTCGGTCAGGAAGATGCCCCGGTAGGGCCGGGCCGTCGCCAAGCCTTCCCGCTTGAGACGGGCGATGCTCTTGATTGCGGTCGGATGCGTGACGCCCAGACGCTTGGCGACATCGATCGCCCGCGCCTCGCCATGGGCCGCCAGGAGATCGGCGATAAGCTCGACATAATCCTCCAGCAAGGCGGCCGAACGTGCCGTGCGGGCCTTGCCGAACCGAAGCGCCTGGGTGGGCTCCTCCGGCATTTTGACTCCGGTGATTGGCCCGCCTGCAGCTGAGGCTCGTCTCACCTGGTTTTCTCCTCGCTGATCCATTTTGCAGCAGCCCAGGTCATGTCTGGCTGACCGCCGGCCGACCAGACGCTCTATCGCCCTGCAGACCAAGAAAACAAAACCCGCGGCAGCAGGGCCTCAAGCGATTCCTTTTAGCAGGAAAATAGCAATCGCGCCATTATAAATCCTTATCTCCTAAACGACCCATCTACGTCATAAACGTGCCATTTGACTTGAATATAGCTTTGGCTACATTGCGCTAAAGTTGACGTTATGAGAGCCGCGAAAGCCTGCGGCTACGGGCTCTGGAGGCATTGTGAGCGAGAACGCACTGAACCTTGGCCTTTCGGCGCTTCCGGGGGACGCGGAGGAGCGCATCACCCATGAAGATGTCCTGCGGGCGCGCGATCGTCTGAAGATCATTAAAACCCGCGCCGCCAAGAGCTCACTGCGGCTGCTCTGGCTCCTCGCCGGTCCGGGTGTTCTGGTCATGCTGGGGGAGAATGACGGCCCCAGTATGGTCTCCTACGCCACAACCGGCGCGACCTATGGAATAGGCTTCTTCGTCCCATTCATCCTGCTCACCTTCCTCATGGCGTTCGTCGTGCAGGAAATGACGGTGCGACTCGGCGTGGCGACGCATCGCGGCCATGCTGAGCTCATATTCCAGCGTTTCGGCCCGTTCTGGGGCTATTTCGCAATGGGCGACCTAGTGTTCGGCAACTTGCTGACACTGGTTACGGAGTTCATCGCAATCCAGGCCGGCGGCCTCTATTTTGGGCTGCCGTCCTGGCTCTCAGTCACGATCGGCGTGGCGCTCGTTATCGGTTCGCTGGCCTTTCGGCGATACGCAACTTGGGAACGTGCGCTGATGGGGCTAGCGGTGTTCAACTTGCTGTTCATTCCAGCGGCGTTGCTCGCGCATCCGAGCGGCATAGTTCTGGCCCATGCCCTCGCCACCTGGGGGCCNNCCGTGGATGATCTTCTTTCAGCAGAGCGCGGTCGTGGATAAGGGCTTGACCCGGTCGGACCTGCCGCAAGGCCGGACGGATACCGCGATCGGCGCGGCCCTGGCCGCCATGGCTGCGGTTGCGACAGTAGTGGCGACCGCGCCGCTTTTCGCCGCGCACGTCGATGTGTCGCAATTCGCTAGCGGCGCTGATTTCGCCACCGCCCTTCAGCCGCTGATCGGCACGACCGGCGCCACATTGTTCGCGCTCGGCATCGTCGAGGCGGGGCTGGTCGCTGCCATGACGATCTCCACCAGTTCGTCCTATTCGCTGGCCGAGACGGTGTCGGCGCGGCACAGCCTGAATCTCGATTTCGCTCACGGTCGCCTTTTCTATGGGGTGGCTATTGCCTCAACTCTTTTGGCGGGGGGCATTGTACTGATCCCAGGCGCCCCCCTGCTCGCCATGACCCTGACGGTCAACGTCATCGCCACCCTGCTAATGGCGCCGGCGCTGCTGTTGCTGCTCCTGCTGGCCAACGACCGTGAGATTATGCGTGATCTCGCGAATGGATGGTGGGCCAATCTGGCCGGAGGAACGATTGTCATCTCGATCTCGGTGATTGGGGCGCTTTACGGCGTGATCACAGTCTTCCCGAACCTGTTGGGCAAGTAGGAGAGATTCCATGCAATACGATCCCACGCTAATCAGCGCGCTTGAACCAGATCAGCTCGCAGCCGCGACAATGCGCCCGTTCCCGCGCCGTAACCTGAGCCGGGGGGTCCTCGCCCTACTGATCCTGCTGCGCGTCTATATCGTGATCGCGATCCCGATTGTCGTGTATGCTTTCGTCCACGCGTTGCTCGCGCCGCAGCAGTAGCGACTGCGCATCCTCATTCGCGAAGGCAATAGGCAGTTTCGTGGTCGCAAAGGTTCCGCCTCATTTTTCGATGCGAGTGAAGGACCATTCGCGCACAAAACCAACCGGTCCGCCTGGGTGGAGAAAAAGCAACGCTTTAATATAGATACCAAACTCGGGCGGGCTCGTTTCCGAGCATGCTGTTATATTTTCACGACAAATTCAGTGAGTCCTCTGAATTTTGTGCCATTGATCCATCGCGTCTCCTTGCTTACGCGCTCGAGGTTCGGGAAACGTTGCACAAGAGCCCCAATCGCAATGCTCGCCTCAACACGGGCCAGCTGCAGCCCTATGCATTGATGTATCCCGCCACCGAAACCAACATGTCTGTTTGGCGAACGCAAAATGTCAAACTGGTCAGGATCTTCAAACTTACGCGGGTCGCGGTTCGCTGCACCAATCATCAGGCGAACCTTGGCGCCGCGAGGAATAAGTTGGTCGTGAAGCTCGATTCCCTCCAGCAGTACGCGTCCCGTACGCAAAATCGGACTATTAAACCGGACCATTTCTTCGATCGCCTTATAAATGAGGCTCGGATCGGTTCGAAGACGATTTAATTCTCGTGGGTAATTTAGCAGCGACATAGTGCCGGTGCCTATAAGGTGCGTGGTCGTCGCGCTCCCAGCGCTCAACAAAAAGATCGCAGTGCCGATAATTTCAGTTTGTGACAGCTCCCCCGTCGCATAGTGGGCATGAGCCAGTGCGGACAAAAGGTCATCGCGCGGTTCGCGCCATCGCTCTTTGATCAGCTCATTGATGCGTCGCCGGAAGCCTAGAAAAGCGGCTATTTTACGAGTAAACGCGGTCCGCTGAAGGTCAGAGTCTATGAGCGGTGCCAGATCGCTGGTCCATTGCTTCAACTGAGCCATGTCCGACTGAGGAAAGCCGATCAGCTCGGCTATAACCCTCGTCGGGAGGGGAATGGCAAGGTCCGCGATGAGGTCAAAGCGCCCCGTATTTTGAATGCAATCAAAAAGTTCATGAACGATTTCTTCCACGCGTAATTTCAGGCCATCAATATTTTTGCCGCGGAAGAACGGTTCTATAATTTTTCGCAGTCGGGTGTGGTCGGGCGGGTTGAGCGCAATAAGAAGCCCTGACTCAATGATGTCAGCGACGGAACCGAATCCCGTCCAGCGCAATGCGCGACGTAAACCTGGAGACGCCTGCGCCGCGCCAAAGCGCGCGTCTTTGAATGCAGCAGCAACATCCTCATAGCGGTAAAGAGAATACCGAGGACCGCCAGCCGCATTGATTACGTGAACGCCAGCGCGCTCACGAAATTCGCTGTACTCACTATAGAGAGGATCGACAGTGTCTTGTTCTAAATCAAGGCTGTATTGCATTGCCATGGCGGCGCGGAATTCTTATAATGATGTCCCCCCAGACAATATCATAGTTATCCCAAATGCCGCGCCTTTGATAGCCACTACGACCGGTTGCTATGTCGGCGTGAATGCCGGTTATGGCTGGGGCCATGACGAAGTTTCGAGCGGTGGCACCAATGAAGGAGATCCAAATTTCAGGGGCGGCCTCGGTGGTGGACAGATCGGGTGTTGACTATCAATTTGCCACGTCGCGGGTCAGCGGTGTCGAGGCGATCTATGATTTGAACTTATCTCGTCACCTCTAGCGGGAGATGAACGATGGTATTGCCATTTCCGTGACTAAAGCTGATCGCATATTGCTGCATCATTACAATCGAACGTTCGTCATCGGCGCGCGGACATTGCACGATATCGTGACGCAGTCCGGCTTGGTCGAGCATCAGTTCGAATGCGGTGTCGGCGTCGTCCAATGTGCCGCGCACGGGAAACGCGTCCGACATATAGACCTTGTGCTCTGCCTGCGATGGGGCAAGGCAGTATTGCCAATCAGTTGCCAGTGCCGCTTGTGAGCTTGCCGCGATCAGCGCAAAGCCGGCGAATAGCTTCGTGAGCATCGTCGGAAACAATACTTGTGCTTGTGAACGATCAAGCGTTCTCGGTCGCGCCCCTTGCTGCCACTACTATGGCCGTGTACGTGACCGATTCGTCTAAAAATGCCGTAAAAAAGTGATAGCAACTTGCAGCAAGACACGTGGCTTGCATCAAGGCTGTTCGTATTAGAAAGGGTTCGTAATAATGGCCGACGTCTGCATAAGCGGGGTCGACACTGGTTTCGTGGCGCTGGGGTATGCCAGGGTCGCCGTCCTCGGCGTCGTACAAGGCATCACTGAGCTGCTGCCGATTTCTTCCACCGCGCATATGCGCTTGGTTCCCGCTGTGCTTGGCTGGCAGGATCCGGGTTCGGCATTTTCCGCCGCGATGCAGCTTGCAGCGTTGGCCGCTGTCGTGAGCTATTTCTGGAGCGACGTGCGGGGCCTAACGGTGAATTCGCTCCAGGCAATTGCCCACGGTCAATTCCGCGATCGCGACCTGCGCTTCTCTTTATGGATTGTGCTTGCGACGATCCCCATCGGCATCGCCGGTCTATCGTTGGCGAACGTGTTGAATGCCTGCCATTCGCCATTTCGCAATATCAGTGTCATCGGCTCGGCTTGTATAGTGATGGCGCTTCTCTTGGGGGTAGCGGAGGTTCGCGCGCGCCACCGGCGCACGATCGATAATGCATCATTTATCGACGCGATGCTCGTCGGGATTGCCCAAGTCGGCGCCCTCATTCCCGGCGTTTCCCGCTCCGGCTCGACCCTGACCGCGGCTCTCGGTCTTGGTTTTAAGCGGGACGAAGCTGCACGGCTTTCATTCCTTCTCGGTGTGCCGGCGATTGCTTCGGCGGGCCTAAAGGAAATGTGGGAACTCCACAAAATCCATCTCGACGGTCACGGCTGGTCCGTGCTGGCGCTCGGCTTGATCGTGGCGTCGATTTCGGCGTTTTTCGCGATTTGGGGACTGATGCGGGTTCTCGAACAATTCTCCACTTGGCCGTTTGTGGTTTATCGATTCATACTCGGCGTTGTGATCCTCGTTGGCGTTGCGACGGGCTGGTTCGTATGAGCAAACCTACTGTTTGCATTAAGCTTTTCGCAGACGAAGACCTGTCATCGCGGCGGCTTAGTGGTATCGATTGTTCAATAAGAACTTGACAGTGCTCCCTTCAAAATTTCCAAAAAGTTATGAAGTCGCTGCGCCATTTTATCCTCGGACGCAGCATTTATGATCTAACATTGTATTCTCATGCAGATACTTAATTGGCTACTGTCTGATTTTTCATTTTTCGGCCTACGCATTCAAATCTGGATGCCGGTGTTTATTATCGTGTTCGTTGTCTTTCTGTTTTTCACCTCGTTTGATCAACGAAGGTTCAGCAAATGAAAACGCCTAAACATCGCGCAAATTCGAAAGCCTGATTCTGTTCCTATTTCAAGCTGGCGCACTACCCGATGCGCGTGAAGCGCTAAAAAGTAAAACCCACGAGTTACGGCCTGTATTTTGACACAGAGTTTCGGTTTGAATTTACAGCAGCTAGGCTAAATTGTTATCGATCATAATTTGGAACTTGATCCAATCCTTGAAAAGGTTCCCGGATGATACGTAAGACTCCACTCATTTTGCTCGGCGCGACGGCTGGCGCAGCAATAGCTCTGTTGGCCACGCAATCGCATGGGATTTTTGCCGCCACGAACGCCATGGCAGGGGTGGAGGACACCTACCGACAGCTTAATCTGTTCGGTGACGTATTTGAGCGCGTACGCGCCGACTACGTCGAGAAGCCGGACGACAGCAAGCTGATCGAATCCGCGATCAACGGCATGGTATCGGGGCTCGACCCGCATTCCAGCTACATGGACCCGAAGAGCTTCCGTGACATGCAGGTGGAAACCAGCGGCGAATTCGGCGGGCTCGGAATCGAAGTCTTGATGGAAAACGGCTTGATCAAGGTGGTGGCGCCGATCGACGACACGCCCGCTGCCAAGGCCGGCATTCTCGCCAATGATCTCATCACCAAGCTCGATGATGACCAGGTGCAGGGCATGACCCTAAACGAAGCAGTCGAGAAGATGCGCGGGCCGGTGAACACCACCGTCAAACTTACTATTATGCGCAAGGGCCAGGACAAGCCGCTCGAATTGTCGCTAACCCGTGAGGTCATCCGCGTGCGCTCGGTACGCTCACGGGTGGAAGGCAACGACGTCGGCTATATCCGTATGTCTCAATTCACCGAGCAGACTACAGACGGCCTGAAGAAAGCATTCTCCGACATCGCGGCCAAAGTGGGCAGCGACAAACTCAAAGGCTACATCCTCGACTTACGCAACAATCCGGGCGGTCTGCTCGATCAGGCCATCTCGGTGTCGAGCGCATTCATCCAAAGAGGCGAGATCGTCTCGACACGTGGTCGTAGCTCCGAAGAAGATCAGCGCTTCACTGCTCAGGGCGGGGACTTGACTAAAGGCAAACCGCTAATCGTACTGATCAACGGCGGCTCAGCCTCGGCGTCGGAAATCGTCGCCGGCGCGCTGCAGGATCAGAAACGCGCGACCGTTTTGGGCACGCGCTCATTCGGCAAAGGTTCAGTGCAGACTATCATTCCGCTAGGCTCCGACAATGGCGCCCTGCGGCTGACCACCGCGCGCTATTTCACGCCTTCCGGCCGCTCGATCCAGGCCAAGGGCATCGTGCCCGACATCGAGGTCATGCAAGACGTTCCCGATGATATCAAAGCGAATACCGATACCAGCATTATGGGCGAGGCCTCATTGCGCGGCCATCTCAAGGGCGACCCCGGCAAAGAGCAGACCGGATCGCAATCCTACATCCCGCCTGACGAAAAGAACGACAAGGCTCTCACAATGGCCGAAGAGTTGTTGCGCGGCACCAGGACCAATCGGGCCTTTCCAAAAAACTAAAGAACGCTTCAAGTCAGAACTGAATGTATTTCTCGATGACCTATCGGATGCCAACACGTTCAAGCAACGCCGCCATCGCAGCGGCCGCTTGAAGGTGTCGGCATTGGCAATGTGAGGTTACGTCTAGGGCGGACAGGAACGTCGAGGGTGATGATGGTTTGATGCGAACCGGTTGGACCGGGGGTCGGGAGAACCCGCTAATGGGTCAAGCACTCTTGAGTGCGGGCTAATGATAGGGACCCGATCTGCGGATTACATCAAGGCCAGCGGCTATGAGCGCTGCATAAACAGGCCGGACACATGACTTGCACCCGACCGCAAGCAGAAAGCCAAAAGAATCCCTTGACCCATGGGCGCCGTCTACACATGACCCATTAGCTGATATTTGACTGGAAAAGATTGAACTGTACCCGTGAGGGATGGCCATTCAACATTGGAGATGCATGTCGATTTGTTGATGTCTAGCTACCGTTCTAAAAGAAAATGGCGATCAATTTACAGCATTTCGAGGAAAAGGATTGAATTACCAAAGCCGTAGCACTACCGCTTTTATGATTGAAAATATTGTTTCGGTGCGCGCCCAAAAGATTTAGTCGTTGTGTCTGGATCAATTGAAGTAAGGCGGTCAAGTTTGTTCTTCGCCATTTCATCTCCTTGTTCGGCAGCCTTGCGATACCAAATAAGAGCTTCACCGTAGTCTTCGCTGACACCCTTACCGTATTCATACATAACGCCAAGATTATACTGCGCCAACGCATGCCCCTGTTCAGCAGCCTTTCTGAGTTGATCAACTGCAGCTTGGAAAGTTTTAGCTTCATAATAAGCTCGACTAAGTTGAAAACGAAAGTGAGCGTCATTTGGGTAACGCCGCACGGCGGCCTCACACGCGGGGACAGCCCTATTCACATCAATTTCATCCAGCGAAATACCAGAGGTTTGGCGATGTGAATCGGCGGGAGCAGCAGCCAAAATATCGCAGTCGGTGACGGGCGCACCATTTGACCAATAGGTGATGCTGAAAAGAACCGCAAAAGTGCAAAGAACGGTTAGCTTTCGCATCATTGTCGCCTTTGTTGGCCAAATTGCGTTGAGCAATTATCCTCGGTTTTCGTCATGCTGCCGAAACGGAGGACGGCGCGGACGACGGGCGGGCGCCGGCGGCCCATGCTTCGGCACCGTCAATATTCGTGGGATCGGCAAGATAATCCATGCTTCCGAACGGCGTCTCCACCAACGACCAATTGCACCGACACCCTCCGCGGCACAGCGGAACGAATGGGCAGTTGCGACAGACGGGCGGCAACCGTTCGAAATCTTGAAGGCTCAGTTCGAGGTTAGTTTTACGTAGGCCCTTGCTCATGTCGATGCCATCTCTGCGCGAGTAACAGCGAACCAACTCTCCCTGGCTGGTCACCGTCAGGCTCTCAACCGGGCCGCAGCTGCGGCCGCCGCTAAACAACTCGACTGCATCGGAGGGGTTCTCCAACGCGCAGAACGGCGTGGCCAGCCCTAAGTTCAGATTCTTCCACCGCTTGCGGGTCCGCACTTTGGAAAGCTTTTCCGCCAGGCTTCGGATGTCGTCCCTGCTGACCGGATGTCGGTCGCCGTCCTGCGTTTCGGCCCGCAACAGTTTCCAGTGGATTGAAGGGTGCGGTTCCAGCAAGCGAATGAAACTGTCGAATTGCTGAATATTTTCCGCCGTCATCACCGTGAGAATATCGGTGTTGATGCCGAGTTTCTCCAAGCTTTCGAGTGCCTCCCATTTTTTTCGCCAAGTCATTTTGTTGCCGGTCAGGCGAGTCATCGTTTGTTCGTCTGCCGCAGGCAACGAAGTCTTGACGCAATCCACCAGTTCCTGCAGCGCCCGCAGACGCTTTTCGGGCAACGCCGTGCCGTTCGTGTTGACGATGACGAAAAATCCCAGATCCTTCGCCCGGCCCAGAAAGACGTCGATGGATTTTAGCACCGTTGGTTCTCCGCCAGTCAGACGGATGATTTTAATGCGCTCGTTCTTCGCCGCCGTCAGAACACGTTCAAAAACTTTCATGTCCAAAGTCGTCGTGCCGCCCTTCGCTCCGAAGTCTTGATGGCAGAACGTGCATGCCAAGTTGCATCGGTCGGTCACCTCGAACTTGATCTCGGTCAAGATGCTTGTGGACCCACAGGCGATGCGGTTGAGATAAGGATAAGGCACGCCCAGCCGGTTCAATGCTTTCGCGGTCGGCAGCCACCAGCTCATCGCTATGCTCCCAGTAATGGAATATCCTTAGTAGGAAATTGCGAACCCAATACGTACCTACTGCCATGCTGCCTAATGATGCGCCTCGGATAAGCGGAGGATTGAAGAAAGACCAAAGGCCCTAGTGGATGGAATCTAACA
>PMAF01000285.1:27956-77203 GCA_003152455.1 Hyphomicrobiales bacterium | reverse complement strand
GATCACCGCCGGCTTGTGCAGATGCTGGTTCTCGGCATCGAGCCGCACGTCGAAGCCGCAGGACGCGCGCACGCTGCGGCCGGCCAGCGCCTTGCGCACCGCTTCCACGTCGGTAGTGCCGGCCGCCGTCACCGCGTCGGTCCATAGCCGGAAGCCGATCCAACTCGCTTCCATCAGATCGTTGGTCATCGCGGCCGGATCGCCGGTGAATTGCCGCCACTCCTCGATGACGGAGTGATTTTCCGGCGTATCCATGGCGTGCAGATAATTCCACGCCACCATGTGGCCGATCAGGTTGCGTCCCTTTAGCGCCGGCATTTCCGCCTCGCCGAGCGACAGGCTCATTACCGGCAGGATGTCGGCATCGAGTCCCTGGCGCGCGCGCTCGCGGAAGAAATGCACATTGGAATCCCCGCTCAGCGTGGCGATGATGGCGCCGTCGCGGCCGGCGAAACGGCGAGTGACGTGCACGCGTTCCTGCCAGGCTTTATCGCCGAATGGCGCGTAGAGCTCGTCCACCGCCTCGGCGCCGACGCCGCGCGAGGCGAGATAATTGCGGATAATGGCGTTGGTGGTACGCGGATAGACGTAATCGGTGCCGACCAAAACGAAGCGCCGGCGCCCGAGCGCCAGCCTTTCGAAACTGCGAAAAACCCGCATCAAATAAGGGCAAACGCGCACAAAGATTGGGCGGCCTGCGACCTGCCATAGCGGCGCAATCGTTCTTCCCTCTCCCCTTGTGGGAGAGGGGACGCGAATCTGCCTCGCGTCCAATGGACAATCGTCTACGCCCAAAAAGAAATGGCCGGACATTAAGCCCGGCCATAACAACGTCTGTTGCACTGACGCGCTTTACGTATTCATGCTTTCGAAGAATTCCGCGTTGTTCTTGGTGTTGCGGAGCTTGTCGAGCAGGAAGTCGATGGCGTCCATGGTGCCCATCGGATTGAGGATGCGGCGCAGGACGTACATCTTCTTGAGCACGGCCGGGTCGGTGAGCAGCTCTTCCTTGCGGGTGCCGGAGCGTGTGATGTCCATGGCCGGGAAGGTGCGCTTGTCGGCCACCTTGCGGTCGAGGATGAGCTCCGAGTTGCCGGTGCCCTTGAACTCTTCGAAAATCACTTCGTCCATGCGGCTGCCGGTATCGATCAGCGCGGTGGCGATGATGGTGAGCGAGCCGCCTTCCTCGATGTTGCGCGCGGCGCCGAAGAAGCGCTTCGGCCGTTGCAGCGCGTTGGCGTCGACGCCGCCGGTCAGCACCTTGCCGGATGACGGCACCACGGTGTTGTAGGCGCGGCCAAGGCGGGTGATCGAGTCGAGCAGGATCACCACGTCGCGCTGGTGCTCGACTAGGCGCTTGGCCTTTTCGATCACCATTTCGGCGACCTGCACGTGGCGCGAAGCCGGCTCGTCGAAGGTCGAGGACACCACTTCGCCCTTCACCGAGCGCTGCATGTCGGTGACTTCCTCCGGCCGCTCGTCGATCAGCAGCACGATCAGGTAGCATTCGGGGTGATTGGTGGTGATCGAGTGCGCGATGTTCTGCAGGAGCACGGTCTTGCCGGTGCGCGGCGGCGACACGATCAGCGCGCGCTGGCCTTTGCCGATCGGCGCGACAATGTCGATGACGCGGGCCGAGAGATCCTTCTTGGTCGGATCCTCGAATTCCATCTTCAGCCGCTCGTCAGGATAAAGCGGCGTCAGGTTGTCAAAATTGATCTTGTGGCGCGCTTTCTCGGGGTCCTCGAAATTGATGGTGTTGACCTTGAGCAGCGCGAAGTAGCGCTCGCCTTCCTTGGGCGAACGGATGTGGCCTTCGACGGTGTCGCCGGTGCGCAGGCCGAAGCGGCGGATCTGGCTGGGCGAGACGTAAATGTCGTCGGGCCCGGAGAGATAGTTGGATTCCGGCGAGCGCAGGAAGCCGAAGCCGTCGGACAGCACCTCGACGACGCCTTCGCCGATGATGTCGATCTCTTGCGTCGCGAGCTGCTTGAGGATAGCGAACATCAGCTCCTGCTTGCGCATGGTGCTGGCGTTTTCGACCTGGTGCTCTTCGGCGAACGACAACAGCTCGGCCGGCGTTTTGGACTTGAGGTCCTGGAGTTTCATTTCCCGCATGGGGGGCATTGATCCTTGGGAGAGTGACCGGTGGAGTCTTAAAAATTGCGAAGACTCAAAAACCGATTGACGAGAGGGGAGAGATCGCAGGTCTAGGGTAACGAGGGGGTTTTGGAAAAGTGCCCGGAACCCGATGCTGCGACCGGCCCAAACACTGGGTGCCGGAACGCGACTAGCATCCGCCTGCGTTCTGTGGGAACACACAACATAAGCGGGAAAGCGTTTTTTCGCAAGTGGCGCGCCGCGGCGCGATACGATTTGCGCTGCCGTCAGAATGGCTTGACGGTCGCCAGCAGCACGATAATGATCATCAGTACCGTCGGTATCTCATTGACGATACGATAGAATTTACCCGTGTGCCGGTTGCGGTCGGCGGCGAAGTCCTTGACCCAGCGGGCCAAGAAACCGTGCAGCCCGGACATCGCGATTACCAAAGCGAGTTTGGCTTGCAGCCAGCCGGCCTGGAGAAAAGCGTCCTTTCCCATCAGCCAAATCAACCAAAGACCCAGCAGCCAAGTCGCGATCATCGCCGGGTTGATGATGGCCTTGAGCAGCCGGCGCTCCATCACCTTGAAGGTTTCCGACTGCACGGAGCCGGCTGCGGCATCGACATGGTAGACGAACAGCCGCGGCAGATAGAGCATGCCGGCCATCCACGAGAGGACCGCGATGATGTGCAGGGCTTTGAGCCAGAGGTACATCGGTTATTCCGCCGGAACCTATCCTCGTACGCGCTTGAGCATCTGCTCGACATGGGCGATCGGCGTGTCGGGCAAAATACCGTGACCGAGATTGAAGATGAACGGCCCGCCTGAAAATGCGGCCAGCACGGCGTCGACTTCCCGGTCGAGCGCTACGCCGCCTTCGCGCAAGATCAACGGATCGACATTGCCTTGCACCGGAACGCGCGATTGAATCTCGTCGCGGGCGAAATTCCGGTCGATCCCGCTTTCCAGGCTGACCGCATCGACTTTCGTTTCATCGACATAATGCGGGATATTCTTGCCGGCGCCGCGCGCAAATCCGATCACCTTGGCGCCGGGACGCTTCGCCCGCAGTTTTGCGATCAAGCGCTCGGTCGGCTGCACGCACCAGCGCTCGAAATCCTTTGGCGGGAGCGATCCCGCCCAAGTATCGAAGATCTGCACCACATCGGCGCCGGCTTCCAATTGCCGCGCCAGATAATCGACCGCGGCATCGACCAGGCAGTCGATGACGTGTTGAAAAGCCTCCGGCTCGCGCGCCGCCAAGTCCTTCGCAGGCGCCTGACCGGGGGTGCCGCGGCCAGCGACCATGTAGGTCGCAACCGTCCATGGCGCGCCACAAAATCCGATCAGCGTCGTTTCCGGCGCAAGTTCGCTTTTCACGTGCCGCACGGTTTCATAAATCGGCGACAGCAGCTTTTGGTCTGCCTCTTGCCGCACCGACAGCAACGCTTTCGCGTCGGCCAAGGGCTCGAGCCGCGGGCCTTCGCCCTCGACAAACCAGACCTTGCGGCCAAGTGCGAGTGGTATCACCAGAATGTCGGAAAACAGGATCGCGGCGTCGAAACCGAAGCGCCGCACCGGTTGCAATGTGACTTCAGCCGCCAGTTCCGGATTAAAACAAAGATCGAGAAAGCCGCCCGCTTTCTCCCGCACCGCACGATATTCCGGCAAATACCGCCCCGCCTGCCGCATCATCCATACCGGTGGAATGGTCTCGGGCTGTCTGCCGAGCACCTTCAGCAGCGGCTTTATCCCCATGCCATCGGCTTTGCGGGTGTCTTCCATAAAGACTCTTATAAATTTCTTTGTAGTGTTTGTTAGAGCGTGAATTGGACTCATGCCTTCCGATCAACAGTCTGTCCACCGCATCGCGGGACTGAATTCAGAATCGGGTGAAATCCGGCGCGATTTCGTCCACAGCTGTAAGGTCTGTTTTGTTGGCCTATGAGGTCCTATCCCGGTTTGTCCCCAGGCTGCTGTCCACATTCGCGTATCGAAACCATGTCGCCCTACCGGGATCGTCCCGCGGGCAGTCGTGTGGATGGAAATTGAACACATTGCCAAGGCGAGCTTGCGCGGCGGGTAAAGCCGTGGCCTTCTCCCGCCCTGTCCACACGCGATTCAGCACCCATACAGATGCCCGACACCGGCTACTTTCATCTCCATCTGGTTTCCGACGCCACCGGTGAAACCTTGATCACGGTGGCGCGCGCCGCAGCGGCGCAATACGCCAACGTGTCGCCGGTGGAACATCTTTACCCGATGGTGCGCTCCAAAAAGCAACTCGACAATGCGCTCGCCGAAATAACGGAATCGCCGGGTCTGGTGCTGTACACGCTGCTTGAGGAAGACCTCATCGAATTGCTGGAAAAAACCTGCCGCGATCTCGCGCTGCCGTGCATGTCAGTGCTGGGGCCGGTGTTGCGGCTTTTCCAGTCTTATCTCGGCGCCGAGACCATTCACCGGGTCGGCGCCCAGCACGTGCTCAACGCGGAATANNTGGTCGGCGTCTCGCGCACCTCGAAAACACCGACCTCGATCTATCTCGCCAATCGCGGCATCAAGACCGGCAACGTGCCGCTAGTGCCCGGCGTGCCGGTGGCGGCCGAGGTCGAGAAGCTGACGCGGCCGCTGGTGGTTGGGCTCTACGCCAGCCCCGAGCGCATCGTGCAGATCCGCGAGAACCGGCTGTTGGGCCTGAAGGCGCACCGCGACGACGACCGCTATATCGACAAGACCGCGGTGGCCGAGGAGGTGGCTTTTTCGCGCCGGCTCTGCGCCAAGTACAGCTGGCCCAGCATCGACGTGACGCGCCGCTCGATCGAGGAAACCGCCGCCGCGGTGATGAAGCTGCTGGCGGAGCGCCGCCGGCGGCCGGTCACCTGAAATCCTCCCCGCGAAGGAGGGTGGCGAGCGAATGCGAGTAGGGTGGGGATAAGGAAACAATTATGCCGCTCTGGCTTGCCCCTCAGCCGCTGGTGCTCGCATCGAAAAGCGACGTGCGCGGCAAGATGCTGGCGGCCGTCGGCCTGCGCTTCGAGATCCGTCCGGCCCAGATCGACGAACGCGCCGTCGAAGCCGAGGCCGGCACGCCGGACGTTGCCGCCGCCGCGCGCCTTCTCGCCCGCGCCAAGGCCGCCGCCGTGGCGCGCTCGGTTCCCGGCCGGCTGGTGCTGGGCGCCGACCAGACGCTGGCGCGCGGCAATAAGCGTTTCAGCAAGCCGGCGAACCGGGCCGCGGCGGCCGAACAGTTGCGAGCCTTGCGCGGCCGGACGCACGAATTGCATTCGGCGCTGGCGCTGGTGCGCGACGGCGCCGTGCTGTTCGATTGCGTCGACAGCGCGCGGCTGACCATGCGCAAAATTTCCGACCGCTTTATCGACGACTATCTCGACATGGCGGGCGCCGCCGCCCTGGCGAGCGTCGGCGCCTATCAGCTCGAAGGCATCGGCATTCACCTGTTCGAGCGCGTCGAGGGCGATTATTTCACCATTCTCGGCCTGCCGTTGCTGCCGTTGTTGGCTTATATGCGGCAGAACGGCTTTGTGGATGGCTAGCGCATGATTCCGAAAAGTGGCAACCGGTTTTCGGTCATGCGCAAAGAGAAAAAAGCATGTTCATCGTTGGCCTGACCGGCTCGCTCGCGATGGGAAAATCCGCCACGGCGAAGATGTTCGCCGAGGAAGGCGTGCCCGTGCACGACGCCGATTCCGTCGTGCACCGGCTCTATGACAGCGAAGCCGCGCGGGCGATCGAGGCTGCATTTCCCGGCACGACCGCCAACGGCAAGGTCGACCGTGAAAAGCTCGGCAAGCGCGTGCTCGGCGACGCTGCCGCCATCAAGCGGCTGGAGGGAATCGTGCATCCGCTGGTGCACGCCGCCGCGCAGCGTTTTGTGGCGGAGGCCGAGGTGAGCGGGGCAGCCGTCGCGGTGCTCGACGTGCCGCTGCTGTTCGAAACCCACGGCGACGTGCGCTGCGACGCCGTCGTGGTGGTATCGGCGCCGCCCGACCTGCAGCGGACTCGCGCCTTCGAGCGGCCCGGCATGACCGAGGACAAGCTCGCCGCGCTTCTCGGCAAACAGATACCGGATGCCGAAAAGCGCGTCCGCGCTGATTTCGTGGTGGATACGTCGAAAGGTTTCGACGTCGCGCGCGCCCAGGTGCGTGATATTCTCAAGGCGGTCGCTACAATGCCGAAACGGCGGCCGTGATTCTGGCCGCGATCGAGGCAAGCCGACAATGCGCGAAATCGTGCTCGACACCGAGACCACCGGTCTCGATCCAAACCAGGGTCACCGCCTGGTCGAAATCGGCTGCATCGAGCTGCTCAACCGGATTCCGACCGGCGCGACGTTTCACGCCTATCTCAACCCGGACCGCGACATGCCGGCGGAAGCTTTTGCCGTTCACGGGCTGTCGGCCGAGTTTTTGAAGGGCCACAAGCGCTTTGGCGACATCGTCGACGACTTCCTCGCCTTCATCGGCGACGCGCCGCTGGTGATCCACAATGCCGGCTTCGACCACGGCTTTCTTTGCGCCGAACTCAAGCGATTAGAGCGCGTCTTGATCGCGCGCGAGCGTCTGGTCGACACGCTGTTCCTGGCGCGCCGCAAGCATTCGGTCGGACCTTACAGCCTCGATGCGCTGTGCGCGCGTTACGGCATCGACAGTTCGCGGCGCACCAAGCACGGCGCGCTGCTCGACGCTGAGATCCTGGCCGAGGTCTATCTGGAGCTGATCGGCGCGCGCCAGGCGCAACTCGGCCTCGCCGAGAGCGGCGCCCGCCGCGGCAATGGCGGCGACGGCATCGTGGTGCGGCGCGAGCGCGCCGCGGCGTTGGCGCCCCGCGTCAGCGACGCCGATCGCGCGGCGCACCGCGACTTCGTCGCGACGCTCGGCGAGAAAGCGCTGTGGCGGGATTATCTGTAATCAATGAATGTCATACCCCACGAAAGCGGGGCATCCAGTAATCACGGGAATGCTTTGAAATACTGGTCGCCCGCCTGCGCGGGCGATGGCAGCTTTACCCCGTCAGCTCTGCGGCGCCGGGGCGGCGGACGGCTGTATCTCGCTCATCTTCTGGCGATAGAGGCTGACGAAATCCACCGGATCGAGCAGCAGTGGCGGGAAGCCGCCATTGCGCACATTGGTGGCAATGATCTCCCGCGCGAACGGAAACAACAGCCGCGGACATTCGATCAGCACGAGCGCGTTCAGGCTTTCCTGCGGAACGTTCTGCAGGCGGAACACGCCGGCAAATTCCAGTTCAAAACGGAACATCAACGCGCCGTTGGCTTCCGCCTTGCCCTCGAGGCGGAGCGTCACCTCGATGTCGTTTTCCGCCAGCGGCTTGGCGCTGACATTGATCTGAATGGCGATCTGCGGCTGCTGCGTTCCGGCCGTCAGCGACTGCGGCGCGTTCGGGTTCTCGAACGAGAAATCCTTGACGTATTGCGCCACCACGCTGAGTTGCGGCGGCTGGTTTGCAGCCGGTGCCGGGCCGCCATTGGTCGTGGACATGGAAACTCCTAACCGCAAACGTTTTTGTGATGGCGCATGACCTTATCCGAAAACCGGTGCCCACTTTTCGGGATCATGCGCTAACGCGGCGGTTGGCTAACACACGGTCTTTGGGGGAACAAGGATAGCCGGAAGCCCACGGCGCATGATCTTGGCCGGGAGCCGCTACCCGTCCCGATCAAGTCGCCGGCATACTTTTCGGCCGCCTGGGCTACGGCTTTGCGCGCCCGTCGTCACGCCGGTCGGCGAGCGCCGGGTCGGGCACCTGATGCCACTGCTCGGGCTCAAGATCGACCACGCCGTCGGTGCGCGCCGGCGCCATCTTTCGTCCGAGCAGCGCGGCGAGGGCCCGGCGCAGCGGCGCCAGCAGCAGCAAAAGACCCAGCACATCGGTAATAAACCCCGGAATAAACAGGAGAATCCCCGCCAAGACGGTCATGGTGCCGGCGCTGTCGGCTTGCAATGCCGTAAAGCCGCCGGGGCCCATCGCGACGCGCATGCGTGCAATGTGGTTGCCGCCGGCATGGCGCAGCACCATGGCGCCGGCCATCGAGCTCGCTACCACAAGTAGCAGGGCCCACAGAAAACCGATCGATCCCGCGACCGCGATGAAAACCACCAGTTCCATGACCGGCAGCGCCAGCAGGGCCAGCACGAGGTATTTTGCCACATTCATCGGCGTTTCTCTGGATACCCGAGGTTGGCGTGGGCGTTCCGATCGTTTAAGCTTGTTTCAAGAAGCACAATTGCGCCGAAATACTGGCGCAAGGCCTATGGATCGGCGCGGACACCGGCATAGATAGGTACGGTGGGCTCGGCCGCCACGCCGCCGGTTCGGTTACGGGCCGCTGGGCGAACTGCCGTTACGGCTATCGAAAGCATGGAAGACGTGTTCGACATCTACACCATCATATTCCTGGCGCTGGCGGTTTTCATCTTCCTCCGCCTGCGCAGCGTGCTCGGTCAGCGTACCGGCCACGAACGGCCGCCTTACGACCCCTACGCCGCTCGCGAGCCGGCGCGGCCAGCGGCCGAAAAAGTGGTCGCGCTGCCCAATCGCATGCCGGAAGCGGCCGCGCCGAAGCCGGCCGAGCCGATCGTACCGGGCGAGCGCTGGAAGGGCGTGGCCGAGGCCGGAACCGCGGTCGCGGCGGGCCTCGACGCGATCGTCGGCGGCGATCCCAATTTCGATGCCAAGCATTTTCTCACCGGCGCGCGCGCGGCCTATGAGATGATCGTCAACGCCTTTGCCGAGGGCGACCGCCGCACCTTGAAGAATTTGCTGTCGCGCGAAGTCTACGAAGGCTTCGAGGCCGCCATCACCGAACGCGAGAAGCGCGGCGAGACGGTGGAGAGCCGCTTCGTTTCCATCGACAATGCCGAGATCACCGCTGCCGAGTTGCGCGGGCGCACCGCGCAATTGACGGTGCGCTTCCAATGCAAGCTGGTGTCGGCGACGCGCGACAAGGACGGTAACGTGACCGACGGCAATGCCGAGAAGGTAACCGACGTTACCGACGTCTGGACGTTCGCGCGCGATCTGTCGTCGCGCGACCCGAACTGGAAGCTGGTCGCAACCGAAGCCGGGCAATGACCGCATGGCGGCGTTACCACCTCGCTCGCAGATCGGCCTCGGTTTAGCGCTGTGTCTCGCGGTGGCGAGCGGTCCGGCGGCGGCGCACGGGATGAAATTTCGCAATGCCCAGGTCGAGTCTTTGAGCTTCGCAAAGCTCGACGGCTGGAAGAACGACGACCAGGCCGCCGCCTTCCAGACGTACATGAAAAGCTGCGGCGCTATCCTGCAAGGCACCCGCGCGGTGCGCGCGGCGCGGCCGGTCTACGGCGGGCTGTACAAGGCCTGCGAGAAAGCCGCCGCGCTCGCCGCCGCCGGCACGGTCGACCGCGCGCAGGGGCGCAAATTCTTCGAGGACAATTTCAAGCCGGTGCGCATTTTGCCGGAAGTCCACACCTACGGCTATTACACCGGCGCCGACGGTTTCTACACCGGCTATTACGAGGCCGAGGTCGCGGGTTCACGCGTCAAGACCAAGGACTACAACATTCCGTTCTATGGCGTGCCGGCCAAATTCGCGGGCAAGAAGAGCACGGTGTTCTCGCAATACAACCGCACCGAAATCGAGAAAGGCGCGCTGGCCGGCAAGGGACTGGAGCTCTGCTGGGTCAAAAATCCGGTCGATGTCTTCTTCGCGCAAATCCAGGGTTCCACCCGGGTCAAGCTCGATGACGGCCAACTGCTGCGGCTTAATTACATCGCCAGTAACGGCAAGCCCTACACGCCGGTCGGCCGCCTCATGATCGACGAGGACCTCTGCACGCCCGAAGACATGTCGATGGACAAGATCCGCGAGTACATGGAGGCCAACCCGAAAGAGGGCGAAGCCTTACGGCTGAAGAATCGCTCCTATGTGTTCTTCAGCGAGACACGCCTCAACCCCAACGACGAGCCCCTCGGCGCGCAGGGCATTCCTCTCACGCCCGGGCGCTCGCTGGCGGTCGATCCCACGATCCATGTCTACGGCACGCCGATCTGGATCGACGCCAAGTTCCCGATCACCAGCGATATGCCGAAGGACAACTTCCGGCATCTGATGTTCGCGCAGGATACCGGCTCGGCCATCCGCGGGGCAGCGCGCGCCGACATCTATTTCGGCCACGGCGAAGACATCCCGCACATCGCCGGCCGCATCAAGCAGTTCGGCAAATTCGTCATGCTGGTGCCCAAGGGCGTGGTGCTGGTCGGCTCCGCGCCGGAGCCGGTCGAGGGCATTCCGCTGCCCCGGCCGCGCCCGAAGGAAATCGTGGCCGCTAACGGGCCGGCCGCGCCGGCGCTGCCCAAGCCACGGCCATGAGCAGCCGGCGCCGCGTTCTCTCCTACGAGGAGCGCGTATTGTGGACGACCGTCACCAAAGCGATAGCGCCGTTGCGCGCGACGGCGCGCCTCGCGCCCGACGCGCAAAGCGAGCCGGCCGGGGAAATTGCCAAGCCCGCGCGTCCGGCGGCCGGACCTCGCCGGGTTTCGCCGCTGCCGGCGCCGCCAAAACCCGCGCCGCCGCCATCGGCGCCGCCGCTTACGCCGCTTGGCCGCCGCATGAAGCAGCGCGTCGCGCGCGGCAAGGAAAAGATCGAGGCCCGCCTCGACCTGCACGGGCTGACGCAAAGCGAGGCGCATGGCGACTTGCTGCGTTTCCTGCGCAACGCGCACGCGCGCGACGCCCGGCTGGTGCTGGTGATTACCGGAAAGGGCCGCGGGCCCGAGCCGGGCGTATTACGCCGCCAGGTGCCGCAATGGTTGGGTCTGCCGGAGTTTCGCGCTTTCGTGATCGGTTTCGAGGACGCGCATGCCACCCATGGCGGCGAAGGCGCGCTTTATGTGCGCGTGCGGAGAACGCGGAGCGCGTGAGCGCATTGACGGATCGTAGGAGGGAGTATCGGATATGCCCAGCAAGCCGAAACCCGCCGGAAAAGACCATGGACCGGACCAAAAGCTCGAGCGCGAGCTTGAGGAAGGGCTGGAAGAAACGTTTCCAGCATCCGATCCGGTCGCGGTGACCGAACCGGCGACGCACCACGACAAAGACGGCAAGAAGAAGTAAGTTGGCGCACGATCAAGGCGCCAAGGAGAATCCGTCATGCCGCGTCCGTTCGTGTTGCCGGTGGCGGCGATCGTGAGCCTGGCTTGCGCTGCCGCCGCCGCGCAACCGGCCATGCAGCCGAGTGCGCCGCAAAAAATGATGTCGCCCAGCGAAGCGAAGAAAATGCAGGCTTGCGAAAAGCAGGCGGCGGATCAGCACATCAAGATGGACGAGCGCTCGAGATTCGTCATGGATTGCATGACGGCCAAGAAATAGCGCGGCCCTACGTTCCCCGGTTTCTTTGATTTAAGCTGGACCCCGGATCAGCGGTGCGCCACTTCGTGCTGCACCGCATCCGGGGAACGACGGAGCGGCTACAAAATAAACCGGCTCAGATCCGCGTTCTTGGCCAGATCCCCGATGTGCTTTTCCACATAGGCGGCGTCGATTTTCACGACGTCGCCGGAGCGGTCGGTGGCGGAAAAAGAGATTTCATCGAGCACGCGCTCCATCACTGTCTGCAGGCGGCGCGCGCCGATATTCTCGATCGAGGAATTCACCGCCACCGCGATGTCGGCAATGGCGTCGATGGCGTCCTCGCTGAAATCTAGCGTCACGCCTTCGGTCTTTAGCAGCGCCACGTATTGCTTGATCAGGGAGGCTTCCGGCTCAGTCAAAATGCGGCGCATGTCATCGCGCGTGAGCGCGCTCAATTCGACGCGGATCGGCAACCGGCCTTGTAACTCGGGCAGCAGGTCGGACGGCTTGGAGATATGGAACGCGCCGGAGGCGATGAACAGCACATGGTCGGTCTTCACCGGGCCGTGTTTGGTGTTGACGGTGGTGCCTTCGATCAGCGGCAGCAGGTCGCGCTGGACGCCCTCGCGCGATACGTCGGCGCCCATGCGGCCTTCGCGGCCGGCGATCTTGTCGATTTCGTCCAGAAACACGATGCCGTTCTGCTCGACCGCGCGGATCGATTCCTGAACGAGCTGCTCGCTGTCGAGCAGCTTGTCGGATTCCTCGTTGACCAGGATGTTGTGCGAATCCTGCACGGTGACTTTGCGCGTCTTGGGTTTGCCGCCGCCAAGCTTGCCGAAAATATCGCCGATATTGATGGCGCCCATCTGCGCGCCCGGCATGCCGGGAATCTCGAACATCGGCATGCCGCCGCCGCCCGACTGCACCTCGATCTCGATTTCCTTGTCGTTGATTTCGCCGGCGCGCAGTTTCTTGCGGAAGCTCTCGCGCGTGGCCGGGCTGGCGCCGGGGCCGACCAAAGCGTCGACCACGCGCTCCTCGGCGTTGAGTTCGGCTTTCGCCTGCACGTCTTTGCGCTTGCGCTCGCGGGTGAGCGCGATGGCAATCTCCACCAGGTCGCGGATGATCTGCTCGACGTCGCGGCCGACATAGCCGACCTCGGTGAACTTGGTGGCTTCGACCTTGAGAAACGGCGCGCCCGCGAGCCGCGCCAGCCGGCGGGAAATCTCGGTCTTGCCGACGCCGGTCGGCCCGATCATCAGAATGTTTTTCGGCAACACTTCCTCGCGCAGCTTGTCGTCGAGCTGCAGGCGGCGCCAGCGGTTGCGCAGGGCGATGGCGACCGCGCGCTTGGCGTCGTGCTGGCCGACGATGAAGCGGTCGAGTTCGGAAACGATTTCGCGGGGGGAGAAGTCGGTCAACGGGGCACTCTACGATTTCAGCGACTCGATGGTCACATTGCGGTTGGTGTAGACGCAGATGTCGGCGGCGATGTCGAGCGACTTGCGCACGATCGCCTCGGCGTCGAGTTCGCCGTCGAGCAGCGCGCGCGCCGAGGCCAGCGCATAGTTGCCGCCGGAGCCGATGCCGGCGACGCCCGCTTCCGGCTCCAACACGTCGCCGGTGCCGGTCAGCACCAGCGAAACCTGCTTGTCGGCGACGATCATCATGGCTTCGAGGCGCCGCAGATAGCGGTCGGTGCGCCAGTCCTTGGCGAGCTCGACCGCGGCGCGCAGCAGCTGGCCGGGATATTGCTCGAGCTTGGATTCGAGCCGCTCGAACAAGGTAAATGCGTCGGCGGTGGCGCCGGCGAAGCCGCCGATCACGTCGCCTTTGCCGAGCTTGCGCACTTTTTTGGCATTGGATTTGACGATGGTTTGCCCGATCGAGACCTGGCCGTCGCCGCCGATGACCACGGTGCCGCCCTTGCGGACGGTCAGGATGGTGGTGCCGTGCCAGGATGGAAGTTCGTTGGACATACGCGTTAACCCCTGCAATCAGCGTCATCTAGGCATGCGGGGCGGCGTTTGCAAACGGCCTGCGACGCAGGTGGCGAATCCCGGCAACCCCTGATAAAAGGCGCACAAATCAATCAAGGACAGCCGCCGTGGCCAAGCGCGTTCTGACGTTTCCAGGCAAGAAAAAACCCGCCGCCACGCGGCGCGCGGCGCTCGCTTCGGCGGGCCGCGCCGGTTCGGTCAAGCGGACGACGAAAGAGACGGACATCGAGGCGGCGGTCCATCTGGATGGCAGCGGCAAGTCGAATATTTCGTCCGGCATCGGCTTCCTCGATCACATGCTCGATCTTTTGGCGCGGCACTCGCGCATCGACATCACGGTCAAGGCCAAGGGTGACCTGCACATCGATCACCACCACACCACCGAGGACGTCGGCATCGCGCTGGGCCAGGCGGTGAAGCAGGCGCTCGGCGACATGAAGGGCATCACGCGTTACGCCGACGTCCATGTGCCGATGGACGAAGCGCTGACGCGCGTGGCGATCGACATTTCCGGGCGGCCGTTTCTGGTATTCAAGGCCGAGTTCGTACGCGACAAAGTTGGCTCGTTCGACACCGAGCTGGTGCAGGAATGGTTCCAGGCCTTTGCTATGAATGCCGGCATCACGCTGCACGCCGAGACTTTATACGGCACGAACGATCACCATATCGCCGAGTCTTGCTTCAAGGCCCTGGCGCGCGCGCTCAAGGTTGCGGTGGCGATCGATCCGCGCGCCAAGGGCGACGTGCCGTCCACCAAGGGTTCGCTCGGCGGGTGAGTTGCCTGCCTCCGGATTCCGGGTTCGCGGGGCTGTGGCCGCGCCCCGGAATGACCGGAGAGAGTTGAGAGTAAATGATGCCCACTTACACCGTCCATCAGCCGCGGGCGCGCAAGGGCGAAACGACAAGCGCTCCGGAGCGCTTCGTGTTCGTGCGCGACGGATTCCATTTCTGGGCCTTCGTGCTGTCGCCGCTCTGGCTGCTGCGCTACCGGCTGTGGCTGGTGTTCGCGATCTATCTGGCGGTCAGCATCCTCCTCGGCATCGGCTTGCGGCTGACCGGCGCGGGATCGACGGTGCAATTCCTTGCCGGGTTGCTGGTCGCGTTGATGATCGGCTTCGAGGCGGCGACGTTCCGGCGCTGGAAGCTGACGCGCCGCGGCTGGAAGATGCTCGGCTTCGTGGTCGGCGAGGACGCCGAAACGGCGGAACGCCGCTTCTTTGCCGAATGGAGCAAAGCAGCAAACGAGCGCGCCATCGCGCCGCCGGCCGCGCCCGAGCCGCGCTCCGCCATGCCGGGGTGGCGCGCGCCGCCGCCGCCGTCCGACGTGATCGGCCTGTTCCCGGAGCCGGGGAGCGGGCGATGAGCGTCGCCATCGTCGACTACGGCTCCGGCAATTTGCATTCGGCGGCCAAGGCGTTCGAGCGCGCCGCCCGCGAAAGCGGGCACGATCAGCCGATCGTGGTCACCAGCGATCCGGCGCAGGTCGCCGCTGCGTCCCGCGTGGTGCTGCCCGGGGTCGGCGCCTTCGCCGATTGCCGGCGCGGGCTCGACGAGATTCCCGGCATGATTGATGCTTTGGAAGAGAGCGTACGCATGAAGGCAACGCCGTTTTTCGGCATCTGTGTCGGCATGCAGCTGATGGCCGAGCGCGGCCGCGAATATCAGGTGACGCCGGGTCTCGGCTGGATCGCCGGCGAGGTCGACCGCATCGCGCCGAACGACGCGAATTTGAAGATTCCACACATGGGCTGGAACACGCTCAACATGCTGAAAACCCACCCGTTGCTCGCGGATATTCCGCTTGGGCCCGACGGGCTGCACGCCTATTTCGTGCACTCCTATGAGCTCAAGCCGGCGCAGCGCAACGATCTGGTGGCGCAGGCAGATTACGGCGGTCCGCTCACGGCCATCGTCGGACGCGACAACATGGTCGGCACACAATTCCATCCCGAAAAGAGCCAGCGGCTGGGCTTGAAGCTAATCGCGAATTTTTTGAAGTGGATGCCATGATCCTGTTTCCCGCTATCGACCTGAAGGAAGGCCTCGCCGTCCGTCTGCAGCAGGGCGACATGGCGCGCGCGACCGTGTTTCACCGCGATCCGGCGGCGCAGGCGCAGGCCTTCGAACTGCAAGGTTTCAAACATTTGCACGTCGTCGATCTCGACGGCGCCTTCGCCGGCAAGCCGATGAACGGCGACGCGGTCGACCGGATTCTGGAAACCGTCGGGCTGTGCTTGCAGCTCGGCGGCGGCATCCGCGACATGGCGACGATCGATGCTTGGCTGTCGAAGGGCGTCAACCGGGTAATCATCGGCACCGCGGCGGTGCGCAATCCCGCGCTGGTGAAGGACGCGGCGAAAAATTATCCCGGCAGGATCGCGGTCGGGCTCGACGCGCGCGACGGCAAGGTGGCGGTGCAGGGTTGGGCGGAAACCTCGGAACTGTCGGCGCTCGACATCGCGCGCCGCTTCGAGGACGCCTGCGTCGCCGCCATCATCTATACCGACGTGACGCGCGACGGCATGCTGAAGGGCTTGAACCTCGACGCCACCGTCGCGCTGGCCGACGCGATTTCGATTCCGGTGGTCGCCTCCGGCGGCCTCGCCTCCATCGACGACATCAAGGCGATGCTGGAGCCGCGCGCGAAGAAGCTGCAAGGCGCCATCGCCGGCCGCGCGCTTTACGACGGGCGGCTCGATGCCGCCGAAGCGCTCAAGCTGATCCGCGATGCAAGGGCGGCGGCGTAAGCCATGTTCAAGGTTCGCGTTATTCCCTGCCTCGACGTCAAAGACGGCCGCGTGGTCAAAGGCGTCAATTTCGTCAATCTGCGCGACGCCGGCGATCCGGTAGAAGCCGCCATTGCCTATGACGCCGCCGGCGCCGACGAATTGTGCTTCCTCGACATCACGGCGAGCCACGAGAACCGCGGCATCATCCTCGACGTGGTGCGGCGCACCGCCGAGGCCTGCTTCATGCCGCTCACGGTCGGGGGCGGCGTGCGCACCATCGAGGACATCCGCGCGCTGCTCGCGTCGGGCGCCGACAAGGTCTCGATCAACACCGCGGCGGTGAACCGGCGCAGCTTCGTCAAGGAAGCGGCGGAAAAATTCGGCGACCAGTGCATCGTGGTCGCCATCGACACCAAGCAGGTGTCGCAAACCGGCGAGCCGGGACGCTGGGAAATCTTCACCCATGGCGGGCGCATTCCGACCGGCATCGATGCGGTCGGTTACGCCAAGGAAGTGGTCGCGCTCGGCGCCGGCGAGATTTTGCTCACCTCCATGGACCGCGACGGCACCAGGCGTGGCTTCGACATCGCGCTCACCTGCGCGGTAGCGGACGCGGTGAGCGTGCCGGTAATCGCCTCCGGCGGGGTCGGCACGCTCGATCATATGGTGGCGGGCATCCGCGACGGCCATGCCACCGCCGTTTTGGCCGCCTCGATCTTCCACTTCGGCGAACACAGCGTCCGCGAGGCCAAGGCCTACATGGCGAAAGCCGGACTGCCGATGCGGCTCGATCCGTGATAAAGGACGCCGCAAAGGACGCTCTATGACCAAGTTCACGCTGGCCGATCTGGAAAAGCGGGTGCACGAACGCGCCAAGGCGAGCGCGGCGGATTCCTATACCCGCGCGCTGCTCGACAAGGGCGTCGCCCATTGCGCCAAAAAACTGGGCGAAGAGGCCTTTGAAGCCGCGATGGCTGCCGTGCAGGAAGATCGCGGCCGCCTGATCGCGGAAGGCGCCGATCTTCTCTATCATCTCATGGTGGTGCTGGAAGCGCGCGGCGTCACGCTCGCCGAGGTCGAAGCCGAGCTGGAAAAGCGCACGGCGCAATCCGGCCACGAAGAAAAGGCATCGCGTAAGGCGTAAGGAACGGCATGGAGCAGCGCACCGAAGAAACGCTTTCGCCCTACCGCACGTTCTCGCGCGCGGAATGGGCGGCGTTGCGCGAGGATACGCCGATGACGCTGACCCCGGAGGAGGTCACGCGCCTGCGCTCGCTGCACGACCGGCTCGACATCAAGGAAGTCGAGGAGATTTATCTTTCGCTGTCGCGATTGCTGTCGCTCTATGTGACGGCGACGCAGCGGCTGTTCCGCGCGCAAGAGCGCTTCCTCGGCACCGAGGACATCAAGATGCCGTTCATCATCGGCGTCGCCGGCTCGGTGGCGGTCGGCAAGTCCACCACCGCGCGCGTGCTGCAGGCTTTGCTGGCGCGCTGGCCGAACGTGCCCAAGGTCGATCTCATCACCACCGATGGCTTCCTTTTTCCGAACGCGATCCTCGAGCGCGAAGGCCTGTTGGAGAAGAAAGGCTTTCCGGAAAGCTACGATTTGCCGGCGCTGCTGCGCTTCCTCACCGACGTGAAGGCCGGGCGCCGGCCGGTGCGGGCGCCGGTCTATTCGCACCTCGTCTACGACGTGACGCCGAACCAGTGGGTCGAAGTGGACCGGCCGGACATCCTCATCGTCGAAGGCTTGAACGTGTTGCAGACCGGCCGCCTGCCGAAGGACGGCAAGGCGATCCCGTTCGTGTCGGACTTTTTCGATTTCTCGGTCTATCTCGACGCCGACGAGGACGTGCTCAAGTCCTGGTATGTCGACCGCTTTCTGACCCTGCGCAGCACCGCGTTCCGCGATCCGAAATCATATTTTCATCGCTATTCGAACCTGTCCGATGCGGAAGCGATCGAGACCGCGGCGTCGATCTGGGAGCGGATCAATCTGGTCAATCTGCACGAGAACATCATTCCGACGCGCCAGCGCTCCGACTTGATTCTGAAGAAGGTCGAGAGCCACCAGGTCGAGGAAGTTTCGCTGCGGCGGTTGTAGCGCATGATCCCGAAAAGTGGGTACCGGTTTTCGGATAAGATCATGCGCGAAAATAATTTCGCTAGGCGGCCCGCCGGTTTACGGCGAAGTGCTCGACGTAGCGCTTCTTGATCGCTGACATCGGCAACACGATCAGCACGTCGGTGGTGCCGAATTCGTGGTCGACCACCGCGCCGTCGCCGATATTGGCGCCGATCCGCAGATAGCCCTTGATCAGCGGCGGCAGCACGCGCAGCGCCTCCTTCGGATCGATCGCTTCCTTAGATACCCGGTTCATCTCGACATAACGCTCAGGCAAAGCGCGCGTGCGCCAGGCTTCCGGCGCCCGCGCGTAGTGGTGCAGGAACGACAGCGGCGTCGCCAGTTGTTTGGGGTCGGTGCCGTCGAGACTGGCGCAGCCGAACATGACATCGGTGCGGTTCTGCCGCAGATAGCCGGAGATGCCGTGCCACAGCAGCTCGACCGTGCGCTTGTTGCGGTAGGGCGCCAGCACGCAGGACCGGCCGAGCTCGAGGAATTGCAGATTGCCGTGGCGCGCGATCAGCCCGCCGATGTCGAATTCGCCGGCGGTGTAGAAGCCGCCATAGTCCTCCGCCAGCGGCTGGCGCAGCAGCCGATAGGTACCGACCACCGCGGGGCGGTTGGCGTTCTGGCTGTCGCGCGCGGCATGATCGAGCACCAGCAGGTGGTCGCAGATCGCGTCATAGGCATCGACGTCGCGGCGCGCGAACAGCCGGCCTGGATTGGCGATGGCGGGGCCCTCTTGGTAGAAAACGCGATAGCGCAATTTCTGCGCCTGGCGCACCTCGGCGGCGGTCTGCGCCAGCCGAACTTCCAGCGGGCCGAGACGGCCCAGGCTCTGGCTCGGGCGATGCGTGCGCGCGGCCCAGGCCTGCAAGCCGCCATAGGCTTGCAGCGCGGAAATCAGGCCGGGGGCGGCCGGCGCCGGCCGGGACCGCTCGAACAGATTGCGCGGGGGATAGAGGCTGTCGCGGCGTGCCATGGGGAAATTTGGCTCCATTTCAGCGCGATTAGGCAGGCGTCACTCAACGAATCAGGGATCGCCTGCTGCTACCCCCTACAGCATGGGCGGGACACGGAATTATGACAAAGTGGATTAGGCCGCAAGCCGCGCGGCGGCCGCTGCCAGCGCTTCGCACAATCTTTCGCGGTCGAACGGCTTCACCAGCAAGCCGTCCATGCCGGCGGCGAGGCAGGCTTCGCGGTCGTCGCTCTGGGCATTGGCGGTGAGCGCCAGCATGCGGACCGGCCGGTCGCCGGCTTGCGCTTCGGCGGCGCGGATGCGGCGGGTGGCTTCCAGCCCATCCATGCCCGGCATCTGCACGTCCATCAGCACGAGATCGTAAGGGCTGCCGGCGGCGCGCGCCGCGGCCCAAAATTCCACCGCAGTTTCACCGTTGCCGGTAACGGTCGGGCGATGGCCGAGGCGCGTGAGCAACGCGCGCGCGAGCAGGGCGTTGATCTCGTTGTCTTCGGCGACCAGAATCGACAAGCCCTTGCCTTTGCTCGTTCCGTCGGCGGCGGCGGCGGACAATTCCGCCGGCATATCGAACGCATCCTGGGCGGCGAGCCGCGCGGCCAGCGAAGCCATGCGCACCGGCTTGACGAGATAGCCGGTGAAGCCCGCCGCTTTGAGCGCGGGCAGTTCATGCCGCTCGGTCGGCCGGATCAGCGCGATGCGGCGCGTCTCGTCGAGCCGGGCAAGATCGGCGTGGGCGGTGAGGCTGCGCGCCAGCGGGTAGTCGACCAGCAGCGCGTCCCAGCGCCGCTTCGCCAGCAGACCGACGGCGCTTTGCTCGTCGGCCGTCACTGTGGTTTCGGCGCCCCAGCGGCCGAGGCGGCGCGCCAGCAGCGCGGATTCGATGTCTGCCGCGGCCACGATCAACACCGCTTTGGCGGCGAGATCGGGCGCGGCAAATTCCGGCGCGCCATTGGCCGCCGGCGCCAGCGGCACCGTAAAGCTGAAGGTAGCGCCGAGGCCGGCTTGGCTGTCGACCGCAATGCAGCCGTCCATGCGCTCGACGATGCGTTTGGAGATCGCCAGCCCCAGGCCGGTGCCGCCGAACTTGCGGGTGGAGGATCCGTCGGCCTGCTCGAAGTCGCGGAACACGCGCGCCTGATCTTGCGGCGCGAGGCCGATGCCGGTATCGCGTACCAGGAAACGGAAATCGTTGTCGCGCTCACCCGGCTCGACGATCACCGCGACACCGCCTTGTTCGGTGAACTTGATGGCGTTGCCGGCGAGATTGAGCAGCACCTGGCGCAAGCGCGCCACATCACCCACGATCTTTTCCGGCAACCGCTCGTCCACGAACGACGCGATTTCGATATTTTTCGCCTGCGCGCGTGGCGCCAGCAGCTCGACGGTTTCCTCGACCAGCGCAGCGAGCGCGAACGGACGCGCCTCCAGCTCCAGCCGGCCGGCCTCGATCTTGGAAAAATCGAGAATCTCCTCGATCAGAGACAGCAGCGTTTCGCCGGAGGTCTTCGCCGCCTTGGCGTAAGTGACTTGCTCGGGCGTGAGCGGCGTGTCGAGCAGTAGGTCGGCCATGCCCAGAATGCCGTTGAGCGGCGTGCGGATTTCGTGGCTGACGGTGGCGAGGAAGCGCGACTTGGCGCGGTTGGCGGTTTCCGCCAGGTCGCGGGTTGCGCCCAGCGCGTGCTCGGCCTCGACGCGGTCGGTCACGTCGCGGCCGACGCCCTGGATTTCGGTGCCGGTGCCGCCACGCACCATGACCTCGCGCCAGGCGATCCAGCGCGCGGTCGTTCCACAGACGATATTCTGGTCGTGCACGCGGGTGCCGTCGGGCAGCACCGTGAAGGGCCCTTGCGCGACAATGGGTAATTCGGCGGCGGCGCCGATCATGTCCTCGCGGCTGAGCCCGGCGAGAGCGCAGAAGGCGTCGTTGGCGTAGGTGACGCGGCCGCTCGAGTCGCGGCGCACGATCAGGTCGCCTTGCGCCTCCAACAGGCTGCGCGCGCGTTCCTCCGACTCGCGCAATTCCCAATTGCCGTCCGACAATTCCTCGATGCGTGCTTCGAGCGCGCGCACTTTGTCGGCGTGAGCCCGTTGCCGCATCAGCATGAGGGCGATGATCGCGCAGGCGGCGAAAAACAGCGCGCCGACGCCGGTGCCGTAGGCGTAGGGATCATAATTCGAACTTTGCAGGCGAATGCCGGTCATGAAGCCGAGCCAGCCGGAGGCAACCGCCATGGTCGACACGACGGCGCGGCCGAACAGCACCAGCGCCGCCTTGTTCCGCGTGCGTTTGCGTTGCAATTGCGCGATTGAAGAGCCCGATTCCATGTTCCCGCGCCCGCCGATGAGGCGGCATTTGGCACCCGGAATCTTGCAATTTCATTCCCCGTTGCGAGCGGCCCGCGCGCACGCGCGAACGTGGTGAAAAGATCGTAAAGCGGGTGGTAACGGTGTAATTCCGAAGTGCCCGATCGCGACGCGTTCCGGATGGCAACCGCGTGATTACGCCGCGCGCCGCACTTCGTCGGCGAGCGCGCGGTAAGACAGCGCCTCGGCCAGATGCACGCGGCCGACTTTTTCGGCGCCGTCGAGATCGGCCAGCGTGCGGGCGACGCGCAGCACCCGGTGATAGCCGCGCGCCGACAAACGCATGCTATCGGCCGCGTCGCGCACCAGGGCCAGACCGGTGTCGTCGGCGCGCGCAATTTCTTCCAGCACCGGCCCGTGCGCCTGCGCATTGGTGCGCACGTTCGTCAGCCCGAGCGCGGCGTAACGCTCGACCTGGATATCGCGGGCGGCGACCTCGCGGCTGCCTTCCGACGGCGGCGGCAGGATCAGGTCGGCGGCGATCACCGCCGGCACTTCGATGTGCAGGTCGATGCGGTCGAGCAGCGGGCCGGACAGGCGGCCCTGATACTCCGCCACGCAGCGCGTATTCGGCCCGCGTTTGCAGGCGAAACCAGGATCGTTGGCGCGGCCGCAACGGCATCTCCGCGTTGCCTTTTTACCTTGGGGGTGCGTCCGATTAAAAGCCTTGAAACCAAAGGGTTATTCTGACGACCCCCAAACGCTGGGGAGCATCTCAAGAAGCGTCGACTCAAGCGAGGGCTTCCCGCCCACGATCTTCTCCGAAAGCGGCTTTCCACTTTTCGGGATCATGCGCTACGCCGGCTGCTTCCGCTTCGCCTCGATCTTGTCCCAAATCAGCACCGCGGCGTCGGGGCCGCCGAGATTCTTCACCGCGCGGATGCCGGTGGGCGAAGTGACATTGATCTCGGTGAGCCAGTCGCCGATCACGTCGATGCCGGCGAATAGCAGCCCGCGCTCGCGTAGCGTCGGTCCAAGGCGTTTGATGATTTCCTGCTCGCGCGCCGTCAGATCGGTTGCCGCCGGCGCGCCGCCGCGCACCATGTTGGAGCGCAGATCGTCGGCGGCAGGAATGCGGTTGACCGCGCCGGCGAACTCGCCGTCCACCAGCAGGATGCGCTTGTCGCCCTTTTTCACGTCGGGCAGGAATTTTTGCACCACCCATTGCTCGCGGAAGGTGACCGCGAACATGTCGTAGAGCGAGCCGAAATTGAGGTCGTCGCGGGTGAGGCGGAAGACCGCGCCGCCGCCGTGGCCGTAGAGCGGCTTCATCACGATGTCTTTGTGCTCGGCGCGGAACGCCTTGATCTCGGCGAGGTCGCGGGTGACCAAAGTCGGCGGCATCAGGTCGGGAAATTCGGTGACCAGCATCTTTTCCGGTGCGTTGCGCACATGCGCCGGGTCGTTGACCACGAGCGTCTTGGGATGGATGCGCTCGAGCAAATGGGTGGTGGTCACATAGGCGAGGTCGAAAGGCGGGTCCTGGCGCAGCAGCACCACGTCGAATTGGGTCAATTCCACGCGCCGCGGCAGGCCAAGGGTGAAATGGGCGCCGGCCTGATCGCGTACGGTCAGGGCTTCGACGGTGGCGAACAGGTGGCCATCGAGCAAGGCCAGCCGTTCGGGGGTGTAATAGGAAAGCTGGTGGCCGCGCTTTTGCGCCTCCAGCAGCAGGGCGAAAGTTGAATCGCCCTTGATGTTGATCCGCTGGATCGGATCCATCTGCACGGCAATTTTCAGGCTCATGGCGACCTTTATGGGCGATCTTTCGGGCGACGAGAAGCGTAAGGAAAACAAACCGTTAACATTTTACCGCCACTATAGCGGCTGGGGCCCTTTAGGGCACGGGTGGGGGCCGCTTGTGACTTTGCCGAAGCTTTCAATCGCCGCCAAGCTCTATGCGATCTTCGCGCTGATGGCCACCGCGACCGTCGCGTTGTCGATGGTGGCAGTCTCGGCCGCGCGTCAACATCAGAACCTGACCGACGAATTCGAATCCGCCAACGCCGGCACCTGGAACGTCGAGCGGGTGAATGGGCTGATTTACGCCGTGGAGATGGAATCGCGCGGCGTCTACATGTCGACCGACATGAAGACCTCGAAGGTCTACGCCGACGGCATCATCAAATTCGACAAACAGATCGCCAAGGTGGTCGAGGACTGGAAGAAATCGGTGCGCGGCGACGATGCCGAGCTGTTCGGCCAGTTTTCCAAGCGCATCGCCCAATTCATCGACTTCCGCACCGAATTGGCGCGGCTGGGCACCGAAGTGAGTCCCGCCGCCGGCCGCGTCTGGGGCGACAACGACGCCAACCGTTCGGTGCGCAAGGCGCTCAACCTGGATCTGGAAAAGCTGACGCAGCTTTACGAGAAACGCGCCACTCGCGTCTATCACGAGATCAACACCGGCATCGACCGGACCGCCATGTGGCTGAGCCTGCTTGCCGGCTTCGCCGTCATGCTTGCAACCGCCGGCGCATGGGTGATTTCGCACAGCGTGACCCGGCCGATTGCGGAGATCACGCATGTCACCGAGGCGGTCGCCGCCGGCGATGCTTCGATTGCCGTTCCGTTCGGGGAGCGCCGCGACGAGATCGGCGCGCTCGCCCGATCGATCGCCGTGTTCCAGCGCGCCTTGCGCAGCAACGAGGAACTCAATCGTACGGTGCGCAGCGACGCCGAAACGCGCGCGCAGCGTCAGGAACAGATGTCGAGCGAGATCTCGCACTTCTCGGCGGACGTGGAATCAACCCTCGCCGAGCTCGGGCGCATTTCCGATCAGATGCTGGCGGCGTCGACCCAGCTCGCCGGCGCCGCCGCCGAAGCCGCGACCAAGACCGCCAGCGCCGCGGCCGCCTCTTCGGAGGCTTCGTCGAATGTGCGTGACATTGCATCCGCCGCCGACGAGCTTTCGGCTTCCGTGAACGAGATCGATCGTCAGGTGGCGCAGTCCAACGCCATCGCCACCAAGGCGGTGAACGAGGCCGGGCGCACCAACCTCGCGGTCAAGGAGCTGGACGAAGCCGCCGGGCGCATCGGCGACGTGGTCAAGCTCATTACCGGCATCGCCGAGCAAACCAATCTGCTCGCGCTCAACGCAACCATAGAAGCTGCCCGCGCGGGCGAGGCCGGGCGCGGCTTCGCCGTGGTGGCCGGCGAGGTCAAGGCGCTGGCCGGTCAGACTAGCCGCGCCACCGAGGAGATCACTGCGCAGATCGCCGGCATGCAGCGGGCCACCGTGCGGTCGATCGAGGCGATCACCGCGATCGAGCGTATTATCCGCGAGATCGGCGACATCAGCGGCGCCATCGCGGCCGCCGTCACCGAGCAGGGCGCCGCGACGGCGGAAATCGCGCGCAGCGTCGAGATCGCCGCCAAGCGCACGGTCGAGACCGCCGATGAGGTCAGTCTGGTAGGCACCGCCACCGAAGACACGCGCTCCAGCGCGGGCGCGGTGAAAACGGTGGCCGACGATCTCGGCAACGTTGCCGGCCGCATCCGCGGACAGGTCGACGCCTTCTTCCAAAGGCTGAGTGCTTAAGATCTTGTCATTCCGGGGCGCGGGCGCAGCCCGCGAACCCGGAATCCAGGGCGGATTTTTCCGGCATAGGTTGTTTGGCTCTGGATTGCGGGCCCACGCGCTTCGCGCGTGTCCCGGAATGACGATTAAGATTCGAACGCCGCCGGGAGATGGCGCGGTAGGCGCCCCGGCGCGACCAGGATTGCATCGAAGCGCATGTCGCGGATCGTGGGTTGCGGATAGCTGGCGAGCCACGCTTCGGCCGCTGCCGCAATTCGATGCTTTTGCCGTTCGGTGACCGACTCTGCCGCGCCGTCGAGCGTCGCGCGCGCCTTCACCTCGACGAAGATCAAGGTGTGACGCCGCGCCGCGATGATGTCGATCTCGCCGAGCGGGCTTTTCCAGCGCCGCGCCAGGATGCGGTAGCCGTGCGCGATCAGCCAGGCGGCGGCGCGGCTCTCGGCCGAAATACCGAGGCCGAAAGCGGCAATCTTTTCAGGGCGCGCTTCGCGCTTTTGCCGCGCTAGACTGGCTGGCGGCTTGGGCGGCCGCGGCATGCCGCTACGCCGCGCCATTGCCGCCATCCTTTTCGCCGGAAGAATCGGCGAGCGCGAGCGCGCGCTGATAGACCTCGCGGCGCGGCCGGCCGGTGGCGAGCGCCACTTCGCCGACCGCGTCCTTGACCGATACGCGCGCCAGCGCGCGCCGCAGCAGGTTGTCGACATCGTCGGCTGTCCCGGCGTCCTCGGCGGGCGGCGCCACCACGATGACGATCTCGCCGCGCGTCTCCGCGCCGGTCTCGTAGTGACGCGCCAGGCTGATAAGATCGCCGCGGCGAATTTCCTCGTGCAGCTTGGTCAGTTCGCGGCAGATCGCGGCCGCGCGGGGTCCTAGTCCGTCGGCGAGATCGGCGAGCGCCGCGGGCAAACGCGGCCCGCTTTCGAACAACACCAACGTGGCGGGAATGCCGGCGAGCGCGGCGATACGCTTTTGCCGGCCCGCTTGTTTGGGCGGCAGAAAGCCCTCGAAGAAGAAACGGTCGGTCGGCAAGCCGGCGGCGGTGAGCGCAGTCAAGAACGCCGACGCGCCCGGCACCGCGACGACTGCGTGACCGGCGTCGCTCGCCGCGCGCACCAGCTTATAACCGGGATCGGAGATCAGCGGCGTGCCGGCGTCCGAGACCAGCGCGACCGCCTGGCCCTCGCCCAAGCGAGCGAGCAACTTCGGCCTCGCCTCGGCCGCGTTGTGCTCATGATAGGGCGTGAGCGGCGTGGCGATACCGTA
This sequence comes from Hyphomicrobiales bacterium, assembly GCA_003152455.1. Taxonomy (GTDB): domain Bacteria; phylum Pseudomonadota; class Alphaproteobacteria; order Rhizobiales; family Xanthobacteraceae; genus Pseudolabrys. Next base: position 50,716 of record PMAF01000285.1, on the reverse strand, counting down.
GTGCTCGGTGAGCTTGCGGGTAACGCGGCTGTCCTCGCAGGCGATCACGTCGGCGGCGGCGAGTGTCTGCAAGGCGCGCAGGCTGATGTCGCCCAGGTTTCCGATCGGGGTCGCGACAAGATAAAGGCCTGCCGGCAGGGACGGCGCGTCGATTGCTTCGCCGGCCAACGCGTAGCGGCGCGGCCGGCCGGCGCCCGCGGTTTTGCTGTCCCTGACCATGCCGGCCAGCTTAGACGGGGGCCGGGGGCACGTCATCGTGACGGATGCCCTTTCTTTTTCACGACCGTAACTATTGCGGGACAAATTGGGCGATAATCGCTAGGACTGGCATTGATTCGGGGCGCAGGGAGCCACTATGGCGGGGTTGTGGCGAGCTCGGGAGGGGACATTGTCGCGCGGGCGACGCCGACTGTGTGCCGGGCTTTGTATCGCCGCCGCCGCCGCCGCGCTTACTGCCTGCGCCGGCGGCAATACCGAATTTTTCAGCAATACGCCGCCGCCGCAGACCGCCGAGCCGGCGCCTGCCGCAACGCTCGGCGAAGGCCAGGTTCGCGTCGGCCTGATCCTGCCGCTGTCGGCGCCGGGCAATGCCGGGGTCGCTGCGACCTCGATGAAAAACGCCGCCGATTTGGCGCTCGCCGAATTCAAGAATCCGAACATCCAATTGCTCGTGAAGGATGACGGCGGCACACCGCAAGGCGCGCAAGCCGCCGCGCAGCAGGCGATCGGCGAAGGCGCCGAAATCATCATTGGCCCGCTATTCGCCGAAGCCGTGCGCGCGGTGGGCGCGACCGCGCGCCAGCGCGGCATTCCGGTGATCGCGTTCTCGACCGACGTCAGCGCCGCGACGCGCGGCGTCTATCTGCTGAGCTTTCTGCCGGAGACCGATGTCAAACGCATCGTCGATTTTGCCATTTCGCGCGGCAAGCGGTCGTTCGCCGCGATGCTGCCCGACAGCGCCTATGGTGCGGTGGTGGAAGCCGCCTTCCAGCAGGAGGTGTCGCGCCGCGGCGGCCGCATCCTGGCGCTGGAGAAGTATCCGCCCGATCCGGGCAAGATGGCGGAGCCCGCGCGCCGTGTGGCGCAGGCGGCGGCTCACGTCGATTCGATTTTCATTCCCGACGGCGCCGACGCGGTGCCGCAAGTGGTGCAGGCGCTTGCCGCCAGCGGCGTAAACTTGAAGCGCGAGCAGCTGCTCGGCACCGGACTGTGGGACGATCCGCGCATCTTCTCGACGCCTACGCTCGACGGCGGCTGGTACGCGGCGCCGGATCCGGGCGGCTTCAAGAGTTTCTCAGGCCGCTACCGCGCCCGGTACGGACAGGACCCGGTGCGCACGGCGACGCTCGCTTATGACGCGGTCGCGCTGGTCGCCGCGCTGGTCAAGACGCAAGGCGTGCAGCGCTTCAGCGAGCAGGTGCTGACCAACTCATCCGGTTTCGCCGGCATCGACGGGGTGTTCCGCTTCCGCCCCGATGGCACCAATGAGCGCGGCCTCGCAGTAATGCGTGTGACACCATCGGGCAGTCAGCCGGTCAGCCCGGCGCCGAAGTCGTTCGCGCCTGGGACGTGATCTTTATCCGTCATCCTGAGGAGGCCGCGTAGCGGCCCTCGAAGGATGAACGGCTAAGGTGCTGATATAAAGTGGCCGTCGCCCTTCGAGGCTCGCTGCGCTCGCACCTCAGGATGACGGGTCACTACGCCGCCAAATCCGCAACCACCGCGTCGAGCACGGGAAATCCGCTTTGCGTCACGCGCAAGCGGCCATCGGGGGTGGTTTCCACCGCGCCTTCGTCGCGCAAGATTGAAATGCGCTTGGGATCGAGTGTGCGGCCGGCAAGCTGCGTGAAGCGTTCGGGATCGATGCCTTCGGCGAGCCGCAGCCCCATCAACAGAAATTCGTCGGCGGCCTCTCCGGACGTGAGCTTCTCGTCCACGATCAAGCCATTGCCGGCCGCCTCGACCCGCATCAGCCAGCTTTCCGGGCGCTTCTCGGTCTCGGTTGCGTAACGGCGGCCGTCGATATTGAGCCGGCCATGCGCGCCGGGCCCGATGCCGGCATATTCGTGGCCGCGCCAATAAACCAGGTTGTGCCGGCACTCGGCGCCCGGCCAGGCGTGGTTGGAGACTTCATAGGCCGGCAGTCCGGCATCGGCGCAGGTCGACTGCGTCATGTCGTAGAGATCGCGCCCGGTGTCGTCATCGGGAATGACGAGCTTGCCGGCCTTGTAGAGGCCGAAGAACGGCGTGTCCTGTTCGATGGTCAGTTGATAAAGCGAGAGATGTTCGGCTGCTTCCGAGATCGCGCGTTTAAGCTCCAGGCCCCAAGCCGCTGGAGTCTGGCGCGGCCGTGCATAGATCAGATCGAACGAGTAACGCTCGAAATTTGCGCGTGCTACTGCGACCGCGTCGAGCGCTTCCTGCGCGGTGTGCAGACGGCCGAGTTCTTTCAGCGACGCGTCGTCGAGCGCCTGCACGCCGAGCGACACGCGGTTGACGCCGGCTGCGCGATAGCCGCGGAAGCGCGTGGCCTCGACACTGGTCGGGTTGGCTTCGAGCGTGACTTCGGCGCTAGGTGCGACGCTCCAGTGCTTGCCGATGCAATCGAGGATGGCCTGCACGGATTCCGGCTTCATCAGCGACGGCGTGCCGCCGCCGAAGAAAATCGTCGATACCGTGCGGCCGGGAAGGCGGGCGGCGGTCGCCGCGATCTCGGCTTCGAACGCGCGCACGAAGCGCGCTTCATCGACGCCGCCGTGACGAACGTGGCTGTTGAAGTCGCAATAGGGGCACTTCGACAGGCAGAACGGCCAGTGCACATAGACGGCGAAAGGCGATGGTTGCGTTAAGATCATGTTAAGCATCATAGGCCGCGTCGCGCGTCGCACCTAGCGAGAATGCATACGCCCGGCGGACAGTTGATTAAACTTGTAACGATCGGGAACTATTTCAAGCGCCGCGCAGGCAAGCATCCGCGAGCTTCAAAAAAGCGCGCGCTCGGTGCGAGAGACCTTGGCCTTTCAGCGGCAGGCCGTGCTTTTCGTCGGCGCTCATCTGGCCGAAGGTGCGGTCGAAACCGTCGGGCTTGAACAGCGGATCGTAACCGAAGCCCCGGTCGCCGCGCGGCGGCCATACCGCCGCGCCATCGATACGGCCCTCGAATTCCTCCAAATGGCCGTCGGGCCATGCAAGACAGAGCGCGGCGACGAAATGCGCGCGGCGTTGCTCTGGCGTGCGCGCGCCGCGCTCGATCAGCAGCGTCTGGATATTGTTCATGGCGAAGCAGAAGTCCTTGTCGGAACCTGCCCAGCGCGCCGAGTGAATGCCGGGATCGCCGCCGAGCGCCTCGACCACCAGACCGGAGTCGTCGGCGAACGCCGCCTTGCCGGTGGCATTGGCGGCCGCCAAGGCTTTGATGCGCGCATTGGCGGCGAATGTCTTTCCAGTTTCCCGCGGCTCGCCGAGGCCGAGCTCGCCGGCAGACTGCGCGGCGATACCGAAAGGCGCGAGCAAGTCGCGCATTTCGGCCAGCTTGCCGGGGTTGTGCGTGGCGATGACGACGGGGCCGGTGAGTTTTCGACTCACGCCACCGCCAGCTTTTGCAAACCCACCAGCTTCTCGATGCCCTTGCGCGCCAGCGCCAGCAGCGCCAGCAATTGCTCTTCGCTGAACGGGTCCTTTTCCGCGGTGGCCTGGATCTCAACGATATTGCCGGAGCCGGTCATTACGAAATTGGCGTCGGTATCGGCTTCCGAATCTTCGGCATAATCGAGATCGAGCACCGCCGTACCTTTGAAGACGCCGCAGGACACTGCGGCGATGTGATCGCGCAGCACTTGAGCGTTACCTTGCGTCTTGAACATGTCGCGCGACTTCATCCAGGCGAGGCAATCGGACAGCGCCACCCAGGCGCCGGTGATCGACGCCGTGCGCGTGCCGCCGTCGGCCTGGATCACGTCGCAGTCGATGGTGATCTGGCGCTCGCCCAGCGCCTGCAGATCGATGACCGAGCGCAACGAGCGTCCGATCAGACGCTGAATTTCGACCGTGCGGCCGCCTTGCTTGCCGGCTGAGGCCTCGCGGCGGGTGCGTTCGGAGGTCGCGCGCGGCAGCATGCCGTATTCGGCGGTGACCCAGCCGCGCCCTTGCCCCTTGAGCCAGGGCGGCAGGCGCTCCTCCAGGCTGGCGGTAACCAGCACATGGGTATCGCCGAATTTCACGAAACAGGAGCCCTCGGCGTATTTGACCACGCTGCGCTCGAGCGAGACGGCGCGCAATTCATCGACTTGTCGGCGGCTCGGCCGCATCGGGCGTTATCCTCGTTGGCTATGGCGCACACCATAACCAGATGTCCGGCTTGAACAAGTCCGGCTCAATGGTCATTGTTGGCCGGATGTAAGGAGTGAGCCCGTGGCTTCCCACGACGTCCCGATCGGCGCGAATCAAGTGAGCCTGGCGGCGCTCAACGAGCGCTCGCGCGAGATTTTCCGCCACATCGTCGAAAGCTATCTCGCCACCGGCGAGCCGGTCGGGTCGCGTAATCTGGCGCGCCTGCTGCCGATCACGTTGTCGCCGGCCTCGGTGCGCAACGTGATGTCGGACCTCGAGCAGCTCGGCTTGATCTTTGCGCCGCATACGTCGGCCGGCCGCCTGCCGACCGAAATGGGCCTGCGCTTTTTCGTCGATGCATTGATGCAGATCGGCGACCTGACCGAGAGCGACCGCCGCTCGATCGAAGCGCAGGTCGCTGGCACCGGCAGCGGCAAGTCACTGGAAGCCGTGCTCGGTGAAGCCTCGCAGACTTTGTCCGGCTTGACGCGCTCGGCCGGCGTGGTGCTAACCGCGCAAGCCAATGTGCGGCTCAAACATATCGAATTCGTGCGGCTGGAGCCGGAACGCGCGCTCGCCGTGCTGGTGGCCGAAGACGGCCAGGTGGAAAATCGTGTGCTCAATGTGCCGGCCGGCGTGCCGACCTCGGCCCTGGTCGAGGCCGGCAATTTCCTCAACTCCCGTATCCGCGGCAAGACGCTGGCCGAGTTGCGCGTCGAAATCGAAGGCGCGATGGAGGCGGGCAAGGCCGAGCTCGATCAACTGACCCAGAAGATCGTCTCGGCCGGTCTGGCGAGTTGGTCGGGCGGCGAAAGCGAAGAGCGCAAGCTGATCGTGCGCGGCCACGCCAACCTGCTCGAGGACCTGCACGCGCTAGACGACCTGGAGCGGGTGCGCTCGTTGTTCGACGCCCTGGAAACCAAACGCGGGGTGATCGATTTGCTCGGGCGCGCCGAGCGCGGCGACGGCGTGCGCATCTTCATCGGCTCGGAGAACAAGTTGTTTTCGCTGTCCGGTTCCTCGACCATCGTGGCGCCGTATCGCGACAGCAAAGGCAGCATTGTGGGGGTAATCGGGGTGATCGGGCCGACCCGGCTCAATTACGCCCGGGTCATCCCGATGGTTGATTATACCGCGCGGGTCGTGAGCCAGCTGTTGTCTTCTTAGAATTTGCGTATGTTCCGCTCCGGGATCACGCGCTGAACGCTTGATTTTTCGCCCCCGAAGCCTGATATCCCCGGCATCCGAACAGTTTTGAGGATCGACCATTATGACGGACAGGCCCGCCGCTGACGACACGGCTGCCCAGCCGGAGAGCGAAGCGGCCGCTGGCGGGGCACCCGAATTGGTGCCGGCCGAGCAAGTCACCGCCGCGTTGGAAGCAGCTGCCGAATTCAAGGACAGGCTGCTGCGCACGCTGGCCGAGATGGAGAACCTGCGCAAACGGACCGAGCGCGAGGTCGCGGAGGCGCGCCTCTACGGCAATGCCGGGTTCGCCCGCGACGTGCTGGCGGTAGCCGACAACATGCACCGCGCGCTGGAATCCATCGGTCCCGAACTGCGCGCGCAGCCCGATGCCAAGGTGCTGATCGAGGGCGTCGAGCTCACCGAGCGTGAACTGCTTAAAGTTCTGGAGAAGCACGGCGTGAAGAAATTCTCGCCGGAAGGTGAGAAGTTCGACCCGAACGTGCATCAGGCGATGTACGAGTTGCCGACGTCCGAGCTGCCGCCAGGCCACGTCGCGCAGGTCATCCAGGCCGGCTATATGCTCGGCGACCGCGTGCTGCGTCCGGCGCTGGTGGCAGTCGTCAAGGCCCCGCCGAAAACGCCGCCATCCTCCGCCAACGACAATTCCGGCAGCGCCGACTGATTTCCGCCCTGCGGAAGTTTGCCGCGCCGGCGGCGGCGAAGTCCGCGCTGGTTTTACGAAAATATTTTCGTTGCCGTTCCGCTTTCGCGAACGCGTTCAACGGCTTATCGCCAAACTCTTCATTGGAATAATTTGAAAGCAGCGGCGGCGCTGCAGTTTTACATTGGACTAGTTATAAACTATTGATATTGCCACACTATTTGGTTGACGCGGTCCCGTCGCGATCAATGTTGCGCGACGATTTTTTTAAATGGAGGGGACGGCTCATGCCGACATCAATCAGACTTTGCTACGCCCTGCTGGCGTTCGTTCTTGTCGCGGCGGCAACGCGCGCCGAAGCCGACGCGCTGACCGATGGGGCGAAGAACTACAAGCCGTTCGCGGTCGAGCATATAGCCACCGCGCTTGCCGGCGCCAAAGAACTGTAAGCCGCGGTCAAGGCGAACGACGCCAAAGCCACGCAAGCCGCCTGGATGACTGCCGGGCGTGTATAAGCTTGGCGGCTGGTACGCGACGGCGGATTTCGCCGATCAGCATTTCGGGCTCGACGGCACCGGCGCCGTGGTTTCGCTGGCGGATCCCACTGCCGTTGGGCCGCTCAATCATACCGGCAACGGCGGCGTCTATGCGCTCGCCGACCAGATGGTTTGGCGCTCGGAAAAACAGAGTCTCAATCTGTTCATGCGCGGCGGCTTTGCGCCATCCGACCGCAATCTGATTTCATACTCCATCGACGCCGGAGCCGGCCTCAAAGGTCCGCTGCCTGGGCGCGCCGACGACACGCTCACCTTCGGCGTTTCTTACGCCAAGATCAGCCGCGATGCGGCGGCGCTCGACCAGGACACGCTCGCGCTCAACGGGCCGCCCTATCCGATCCGCAACGAAGAGGTGTTGTTCGAGCTGAGCTATCAGGCGCAAATCGCGCCGTGGTGGACCGTGCAGCCGGACCTGCAATACATCGTCCACCCCGGCGGCAACGTGCCGGATCCCGCCAATCCCAATTCGACGGTGGGCAACGCCTTCGTGGCCGACATCCGCAGCACGATCAAGTTCTAGCGCTTCAGCGCATATCGATGCCGTCGCGCACGGCGCGGAAGCGGGTGAACAGCGCGTCCCAATCGGCCCTGGGGCCGATGCCGATGACCCGCAAGTAATTGCCGCCGATGAAACGCAGCCATTGCGCCACCATGAGGGGCTCGCCATTGGCTCCCGAGGCCTGCGCCCTGATCTCGAAGCTGGGCGAGCCGCCGATCCGCATTGCATCCGCCGACTGCAACGTGAGATCGCGCAGCGGCGAGGCCGACAGCATGTCGCGGGCAAACCGGGCGCGGTCGTCGGGGCGCTCCGGCACGCCGCGGCCGATCGAGACGATTACATAAGGCTGCTTGTTCAGGTCGTCGCTCGGCCCGTCGGTCAGGATCACGCCGCCGGCGGGAAGCACCTTCATCATCCGGAAACCGGCGAGGTCGCCAAGCTTGAACGGCAGCATGCCAAGCTGCTCCTGGATCGGCATCGGCCGGAACGTGACGCTGGCCAGCGCCTTGCGGATCACCGCGTCGGGATAGATAGCAAGCGCGCTCTCCGGCACTTCGACATTGAGCAGCACTGTCAAGTCCTGCTCGGCGGGCGCGCTCGCCAGCAGAATCCATTTGTGCAGCACGCCGTCTTTGACCTGGATGCGGCCGGTGACCAGCAGCCCTTTGCCGCTGCGGAACGAAAAATCCTCGCGTTTGAAGTCCACGAGGCCGTGCTGGTTCTCGGCATTCGCCGCTTGCTCAAGTCCGCCATAGGCGGCGGCCGGCAGATCGAGGATGGTGATGGCGACCTTGCGGCCGACATCTTCGAAGCCCGAGAAATGCGTGCTCGGCTTGAGGTCACCCGGCGGCTCGAGCCCGATGCGCAAGCCGGGCGGAAACACCGGCTCGGCGGCCGCCGGCCGCATCATAGCGACCGCGCAGATCGCCAGCAGGGCAATGATCAGTCGGCGCAGCATGGCACAAGCTACTTTCCGGCGGCTGGTTGGTGGGCCAGTGGCAACATGGCTGTCGTTACCCGCCTGTCGAGTGAGCCCAAGGGACCTTTAGCATCTACATCTGGTTGCGGAAATCCGTGGGGAAAGGGCTTATTAACGCCGCTTCTCTATTTTTGACGGCACTCGCCCCTGTGGAACACGGCCATGACCGCGCGTGACGTAGCGAAAGTCCGGCACCGCCTCGCCGTTTCCGCCGCGATGCCGCGATGGCTGCCGATGATCGCGATCGTCGTAGTTGCCATAGCTCTCCGCAAATTCCTGCTCGCCAATGTCGACGTGAGTTGGTTCATCACGATCGCGGAGAAATGGCTCGACGGGCAACGTCTCTATGTAGACATTGTCGATGTCAATCCGCCGGCCTCGATGTTCCTCTATGTCGTCCCGGTCTTATTGGCCCGCTTGTCCCGATTGCCGCCAGAATTCACTTGCGACGCTCTGGTGCTCCTGTCCGCCGGGCTGAGCATCTGGCTCGCCGCCCGCATTCTTCTCGACGCGAAACTTCTCGCGCCCGGCCAAGCATGGCCGGTGGCGGCGCTGGCAGCAATCGCGCTTATGATCATGCCGGCATGGGGTTTCGCCGAGCGCGAACATATCGCTTTGGTCGTGTTCCTGCCGGCGCTGGCGGTAAGTATCGTGCGCGCCAAGGGTGGTACGCCGAACTGGCCGATGGTGGTCGTTGCGGGGCTGGGCGCCGGCATCACGGTGATTATCAAACCGCAGTTTGCCACGGCGCAGCTTTGCATGGTCGTCGCGAGCGCGCTCTGCCTGCGATCATGGCGCGTCGTATTCGCCGTGGAAAATTGGATCTCCGCTGGCATGCTGGCAGCCTATGCCGTTCTGATATTGTTGGTGTATCCGCGCTTCTTTACAGACGCACTGCCGCCCGTGATCGCCGCCTATATTCCGATCAAGGAGGAGTTTTTCAGTTTCCTCATGCACGCCGCTCTGCCGTTGTGGGCGGCAATCCTGCTGTTGATCAGGCGGCTCAAAGGCCACGCCATGTTCGCGCCGCCAATCTGCGTGGTGCTGGCTGCATCGGTCGGATTTTGCATTTCGTATGTCGTTCAGCAGAAGGGATGGCCCTACCAATCCTATCCGATGCTCGCGCTCGCGTTACTCGCGCTTGCGTTAGCTGTTGTTGATCGCGATCCGGCCGATAGCCGGTCCGGCCAATTGTCGCGGTTTGTTGTCGGCCCGACGGCGGCGCTGATGGCGGCCGTGGCATTCTTTTGGCTGAATATCGCGGTCGACCGTTCAGCCGTGGCAGCCGCGATCCGGGAAATCAAGCCGCATGCGACAATGCTGGCGTTATCGGCCGACATTTCGATCGGGCATCCCATCGTAAGACAAGCTGGGGGAATTTGGGTCGGCCGAGCCTGCGCCCTATGGCTCACCCTCGGGGTGGAGACCAGGCGTTCTACCGAGACCCTCGATCCGCAAACCGACGTCCGGCTTAAGGCCTATGAAGAGAGCGACCGGTCGATGCTGACGGAGGACATCGCGAGCCACAGGCCGGATGTGATTTTGGTGCAGATTATGAAAGACATCGATTGGCTGGCCTGGGCGCGTTCGGATCCAGCGCTAGCCGAGCAGTTGCAGTCCTATCGCGCGTATAAAACGATCGGCGACGTGCTTATTTTGCGCCGGGCCGAGGGCCGCTAGGCTTCGGCGAAGCAGGTCTATCAAGAAGGCCTGCCGGTGCATCTTGTAGCCCCCCGGAGCCCTCCTATATGAGCCATTGGCCGCAGAAATGCGGGAAAAGCTTATCCAGGGGGCTGGATAAGGGGGTCTGCGGATGAGCCGTGGAAACCCGCTCGGGCGCCAAGCGGCCCGCCCGGCCCGCCGCAATTTTGAGAGGAAGAACCATGGGCAAGGTCATCGGCATCGACCTCGGCACCACCAATTCGTGCGTCGCCGTCATGGAAGGCAAGACTCCGAAAGTCATCGAGAACGCCGAGGGCATGCGCACCACGCCTTCGATCGTCGCCTTCACGGACGACGGCGAGCGTCTCGTTGGCCAGCCGGCCAAGCGCCAGGCGGTCACCAATCCGGAAAAGACCATTTTCGCCGTCAAGCGCCTGATCGGACGGCGCTACGACGACCCGATGGTCGAGAAGGACAAGAAACTCGTCCCCTACAAGATCAGCAAAGCCGGCAACGGCGACGCCTGGGTCGAGATCGACGGCAAGAGCTATTCGCCCTCGCAAATCTCCGGCTTCATCCTGCAAAAGATGAAGGAAACCGCCGAAGCCTATCTCGGGCAGAAGGTCGATCAGGCCGTCATCACCGTTCCCGCCTATTTCAACGACGCTCAGCGGCAGGCCACCAAGGACGCCGGCAAGATTGCCGGTCTTGAGGTGCTGCGCATTATCAACGAGCCGACCGCCGGCGCGCTTGCCTACGGGCTCGACAAGGAGAAGACCGGCACCATCGCGGTCTACGACCTTGGCGGCGGCACCTTCGACATCTCGATCCTGGAAATCGGCGACGGCGTGTTCGAGGTGAAGTCCACGAACGGCGACACCTTCCTGGGCGGCGAAGATTTCGACATGCGCCTGGTCAACTATCTGGCCGACGAATTCCAGAAGGAGCAGGGCATCGACCTGCGCCGTGACAAGCTTGCATTGCAGCGGCTCAAGGAATCGGCCGAGAAGGCCAAGATCGAGCTGTCGTCCACCACGCAGACCGAGATCAATCTGCCGTTCATCACGGCCGACGCCTCCGGTCCGAAGCATCTCACCATGAAGCTCACCCGCGCCAAGTTCGAGGCGCTGGTCGATGATCTCATTCAGAAGACCGTCGAGCCGTGCCGCAAGGCGATCAAGGATGCCGGTATTTCGGCGGGCGAGATCAACGAAGTCGTCCTGGTCGGCGGCATGACGCGCATGCCGAAGGTGCAGGAAGTCGTGAAGCAGTTCTTCGGCAAGGAGCCGCACAAGGGCGTCAATCCGGACGAAGTGGTCGCCATCGGCGCGGCGATTCAGGCCGGCGTACTGCAAGGCGACGTCAAGGACGTGTTGCTGCTCGACGTCACACCGCTCTCGCTCGGCATCGAGACGCTGGGCGGCGTGTTCACCCGCATCATCGACCGTAACACCACGATCCCGACCAAGAAGAGCCAGGTGTTCTCCACCGCCGAGGACAATCAGAACGCGGTGACAATCCGCGTGTTCCAGGGCGAGCGCGAGATGGCGGCCGACAACAAGATACTCGGCCAGTTCGATCTGGTCGGCATACCGCCGGCGCCGCGCGGCGTGCCGCAGGTCGAGGTCACCTTCGACATCGACGCCAACGGCATCGTCAACGTGTCCGCCAAGGACAAGGCGACCAACAAGGAACAGCAAATTCGTATCCAGGCTTCGGGCGGTCTGTCCGAGGGCGACATCGAGAAGATGGTCAAGGACGCGGAGGCGCACGCCGAAGAGGACAAGAAGCGAAAGGCGGCGGTCGAAGCCAAGAACCACGGCGAGGCGCTGGTGCACTCCACCGAGAAGGCGCTGGCCGAACATGGTTCGAAGGTCGCCGAAGCCGAGCGCAGCGCGATCGAGAACGCCTTGGCGGATCTCAAAGAGGCGCTCAAGGGTGACGACTCGGCTGCCATCCAGGCCAAGACCAATGCGCTGGCGCAGGCTTCCATGAAGCTCGGCGAGGCTATGTACAAGCAGGCGGAAGGCGCTCAGCCGGCTGATACCAGCGAGAGTGCCACCGGCGCCGACGGCAAAAAGGAAGACGTGGTCGACGCGGAGTTCACCGAAGTCGACGACGACAAGAACGACAAGAAATCCGCCTGAGCTTAAGACAACGGCGGTGCCGCCTTATGCCAACTCGAAATGTGTCACCCCCGGGCCAATCCCCCGGGGGTGCGTTTTTCCGGGGCGCGGCGGACGGCCGAATCAAGTACGGCTATGACGGCGTTTTGATCTAACGGCGGGACCGGCATGTCCAAGCGCGATTATTACGAGGTCCTGGGCGTCGCGCGCACCTGCGGCGAGGCCGAACTCAAGGCCGCGTTCCGCAAGCTCGCCATGCAGCATCATCCGGACCGCAATCCGGGCGATACCGAATGCGAGCATAAATTCAAAGAACTCAATGAGGCCTACGACGTCCTCAAGGACGGCGACAAACGGGCCGCCTATGATCGCTTCGGCCATGCCGCCTTCGAGCAAGGCACGGGCGGCGGCGCGCACGGCTTTGGCGCCGATTTCGCCTCGACCTTCTCCGACATTTTCGAAGACCTGTTCGGCATGGGCGGCGGCCGCCGCGGCGGACGCGGGCAGGGCCGCGAGCGCGGATCGGATCTTCGTTACAACATGGAAATCAGCCTCGAAGAAGCGTTCGAGGGCAAGACCGCGCAAATCCGCATTCCGACTTCGGTGGCCTGCGAGGCCTGCTCCGGCACCGGCGCCAAGGCCGGCAGCAAGCCAAAGGCCTGCGCGACCTGCGGCGGCGCCGGCAAGATCAGGCATGCGCAAGGCTTTTTCACGCTCGAGCGAACCTGCCCGACCTGTCAGGGCCGCGGCCAGGTGATCGAAAATCCCTGTCCGTCTTGCAGCGGCGCCGGCAGGGTGACGCGCGAGCGCAATTTATCGGTCAATATCCCGGCCGGGGTCGAGGACGGCACCCGGATCCGGCTCGCCGGCGAAGGCGAAGCGGGTCTGCGCGGCGGTCCGGCCGGCGACCTCTATATCTTCCTCTCGCTAACCCCGCACGAGTTCTTCCAGCGCGACGGCGCGGACCTGCACTGCCGGGTGCCGATCTCCATGGTGACCGCGGCAGTTGGCGGCGAATTCGAGGTGCCGGCCATCGATGGCAGCCGAGCGCGGGTCAAGGTCCCGGCCGGCACCCAGGCCGGCCGGCGTTTCCGCCTGTCCGGCAAGGGGATGCCGGTGCTGCGGTCGAAGCAAACCGGCGACATGTACGTTCAAGTATCGGTGGAAACGCCGCAAAATCTGACCAAGCGCCAGCGCGAGCTGCTGGCCGAGTTCGAAAAGCTGTCATCCGAGGCGACCCAGCCGGAATCGGCGGGATTCTTCAGCCGCGTGAAGGATTTTCTCGATGGTCTCGGAAATCGGGACAGCCATTCTGAATAGCCATCTTGACCCACTGCCCGGGGCGCTATACCCGTGAAGTTCCTAGGATAATACCTGTCCTCAGCACGCGTGACCGCATCTATGCCCTCCCGTACAGTCGTACGCGTCGTAAAGAAGACCCAGCGTCTCGATGACGAGATGCAATTCATCCGTTCCTGGATCGAGAAGCCCATTTCCACCGGCGCGGTGATGCCGTCCAGCAAGGCGCTGGCGCGCACCATGGCGCGCTATGTCGATCCGCAAGCAAGCGGTCCGGTGATCGAGCTTGGACCCGGTACCGGTCCGGTGACGCAAGCGCTGGTGCAGCGCGGCGTCGATCCGGCGCGGCTGATTTTGGTCGAATTCAATCCGGACTTCTGCCGGCTGCTGCGCACGCGGTATCCGGCGGCAACCGTGGTGCAGGGCGATGCCTATCGGTTGCGCCGTCTGCTGGAGACCTTCGTGCGCGAACCGGCCGCCGCGGTGGTGTCCGGCCTGCCGCTCGTCACCAAGCCGTTGCGCACGAAGCTGCGCCTGATTTCGGACGCCATGAGCCTGCTGGCGACCGGCGCGCCGTTTATCCAGTTCACCTATGCCATGGTGCCACCGATCCCGAAGGCGCTGTCCGGCATCAAGGCCGAGCACTCCGAGCTGATCTGGATGAACCTGCCGCCGGCGCGCGTTTGGATTTATCGCGGGCGGTAAACCCCTCAGTGTCATTGCCCGCGAACGCGGGCAATAAATACTCACTGGCGCTCGCGACATTCGCACAGTTTCACAACGTTCACAGGGCGTACTGGATGCCCCGCCTTCGCGGGGCATGACAGCGTTTGTTGTTTGGTATGATATGAGAGCCCGAATTCGGAGCCGCCGATGGCCACGCCGAAAACTCTCGTCCTGCCCGGCTCGACCCGTACCGGCTCTTACAACGTCAAGCTGGCCGCGCTGGCGGTAAAAGAGCTGGCCTTGATCGACGTCGACGTCACCCGCATCTCGCTTGAGGATTATCCGCTGCCGATCTATGAGGACGATCTTGAGGCCAATGCCGGAGCGCCCGCCAATGCGGTCAAGCTCAAGCAGATGATCATGGCGCACCATGGCGTGTTCATCGCCAGCCCGGAATACAGCGCGTCGGTGTCGCCGATGCTCAAGAACGCCATCGACTGGGTTTCGCACGTGTACGAGCGCGGGGAGCTTACCTACGCCGCCTTCAAGCGCAGCGTGTTCGCGATCTCTTCGGCTTCGCCCGGGCGTTTCGGTGGCTTGCGCGCGTTGATGGCTTTGCGCCAAATTCTGGAGCTCGGCTGCGGCGCGCTGGTGATCCCCGAGCAGGTGGCAATCGCGCAAGCCGATCATGCTTTCGACGAAAAGGACAATATCGCCGACACCGGCACCGCCAATCTTTTGCGCGCCCAGCTCGCGCGGCTGGTGGACATGGCGCGGATGATGATGTGAACCGCTGAGGAGAATGGAATTGGTATTGGATGCACGCGAACGTCTGATCGTCGCTCTTGACCTGCCGTCGGTGCAGGCGGCCGAGGCCATGGTGTCGCGCCTGGGCGAAACGGTTTGCTTCTACAAGATCGGCTATCAGCTCGCTTATGCCGGCGGGTTGCCATTCGCGGCCGGCCTGATCGCCGCCGGCAAGCAGGTTTTCCTCGATCTCAAGCTGCACGATATCGGCCACACCGTCGCCAAAGGCGTCGAGAGCGTGGCGCAGCTCGGCGCGACCTTCCTCACCGTGCATGCCTATCCGCAGACCATGAAGGCGGCGGTGGAAGGCAAAGCGGGTTCGACGCTGCGCATTTTGGCGGTGACCGTGCTCACCTCTTATGACGACGCCGATCTCGCCGCCGCCGGCTACGATATGAGCGTCGGCGAGCTTGCGGCGGCGCGCGCCGGCCAGGCGCGCGACACCGGCGTCGATGGCCTGGTGTGCTCGGCCGAGGAGGTGGCCAACCTGCGCGGCATCGTGGGTCCAGGCATGGTGCTGGTCACGCCGGGGATCAGGCCGGCAGGGACCGCGAGCGGCGACCAGAAGCGCATCATGACGCCGGCCAAGGCCATTCAATCGGGCGCCGACTATCTGGTCGTCGGCCGGCCGGTTGTGGACGCCCACGATCCGAAAGCGGCGGCCGAAGCGATTGTGAGCGAGATCGAAAAGACTATGGGAAAATAAAGGGGGGACTGAAATGGCTAAAGGCTATTGGATCGCCAATGTCGATGTCCGCAATCCGGATGGATATAAGGAATACGTCGCCGCGTTGCCGGACATTTTCCGCAAATTCGGCGGGCGCTACGCCACCCGCGGCGGCAGGACCGAAGTTGTGGAAGGCAAGAGCCGCAGCCGTATCGTTATCATCGAATTCCCAAGCTTCGAGGCGGCGATGACCTGCTACCGCTCGCCCGACTACGCCAAGGCCATCGCGCTCCGGCAGGCCAACGCGGACGCCGATTTGATCGTGATCGAGGGCTACGACGGCCCGCAGCCGTAGTGCCTTTTGCGCGCAAGGGCGCTATACCCTCGCCCCACGTTCCAGGAGTTTGACCGATGGCCGAAATGCGGCTCGTGGTCGCCGGTGCCGGCGGGCGGATGGGCCGCACGCTGGTCAAGGCGATCGCCGACAGCAAGGACTTTGCGCTTGCCGGTGCGCTGGAAGACGCGCGCTCGCCGCTGATCGGCTGGGACGCCGGTCAGCTCGCCGGCCTTCCCGAAAACGGCATCAAGCTCAGCGGTGACGCGGCAGCGCCGCTCGCCAAGGCCGACGGCATTATCGATTTCACCGCGCCATCGGCGACGGTCGCCTTCGCCGCGCTCGCGGCCAAGGGCGGCAAGGTCCACATCATCGGGACCACCGGGTTGGCTGCTGCCGACGAAGTAAGGATCAAGGACGCGGCCAAGAGCGCGGTAATCGTGAAGTCCGGCAATATGAGCCTCGGCGTCAACCTGCTGGCGGCGCTCGCCCGGCGCGTCGCCAAGACGCTCGACGATTCCTTCGACATCGAAATCCTCGAGATGCATCACAACCGCAAGGTGGACGCGCCGTCCGGCACCGCGCTGATGCTCGGGCGCGCGGCGGCGGAAGGCCGCGGCATCGATCTCGACCAGCATTCGGTAAAGAGCCGTGACGGCCACACCGGCGCCCGCGAGCCCGGCGATATCGGCTTTGCGAGCTTGCGCGGCGGCAGCGTGGTCGGCGAGCACAGCGTGATCTTCGCGGGACCTGCCGAGCGCATCGAACTCGTGCACAAGGCCGAGGACCGCATGATCTTCGCGCGCGGCGCGTTGCACGCGGCGCTTTGGGCGCGTGGCCAGAAGCCGGGGCTTTATTCGATGACCGACGTGCTCGGCCTTAGCAATTTCTGACCGGAGCCAGGAAGAATGACCGACCGCTTACTCGTCCTCGTACGTCACGGCCAAAGCGACTGGAACCTGAAAAACCTGTTCACCGGTTGGCGCAATATCGATCTGACCGAACAGGGCATCAAGGAAGCGCGCGAGGCCGGCCACAAGCTTAAAGGCCAGGGCATCAAGTTCGACGTTGCCTTCACTTCCGCGCTCATCCGCGCGCAGCGCACGCTCGATTTGATGCTGACCGAACTTGGCCAGACGAATATTCCGGTGTTCAAGGATCAGGCGCTCAACGAGCGCGACTACGGCGATCTCTCCGGGCTCAACAAAGACGACGCGCGAAAGAAATGGGGCGAGGAACAGGTGCATATCTGGCGCCGCTCCTACGATGTCGCGCCGCCCGGCGGCGAGAGCCTCAAGGACACGCTGGCGCGTACGCTGCCGTATTACGTGACGGAGATATTGCCGCGGGTGCTGCGCGGCGAGCGCGTGCTGGTGTCGGCGCATGGCAATTCACTGCGCGCGCTGGTGATGGTGCTCGACAAGCATACGACCGAGAGCATCACCAAATTGAATTTGGATACCGGCGTGCCGATGATCTACCGGCTCAACGCGGATTCGACGGTGGCATCGAAGCGGGATCTGGCGGCGTAGAGTTAAGCCGCCGCCATTCCCGCTTCCCAGCCGAGCATGGCGCGCTTACGGGTCAGGCCCCAGTGATAGCCGGTAATGTCGCCGTTCTTGCCGACCACGCGGTGGCAAGGCACCACGAAGCAGATCGGGTTCTTGCCCACGGCAGCCCCGACCGCGCGTGCCGCCTTCGGCTCGCCGACTTTGGCCGCGACGCCGGAATAGGTGTCGAGCTTGCCCATCGGAATGGTCAGCAGCTTTTCCCACACCCGCACTTCGAAATCCGTGCCGATCAGCACCACGCGCAACGGCTGCTCCGGCCGCCACAGCGTGGAATCAAAAATTCGGCGTGCCGTGGCAGCGGTGGCCGCGAAGTCCTCGACGTAACGCGCCTTCGGCCAGCGCGAGCGCATGTCGCGCAGCGCCGCGCGCTCCTTGCCGGCGTCGGCGAGGGCGAGGCCGGCCAGCCCGCGCGGCGTGTTCATCACGATCGCCGTCCCGAACGGTGAGGGGTGGAAGCCGTAGCTGATGGTCAGCCCTTCGCCGCCGGCCTTCCATTCGCCCGGCGACATGGCCTCGTGGGTGACGAACAGGTCGTGCAGCCGGCCCGGTCCGGACAGGCCGACTTCGTAGGCGGTGTCCAAGACGCTGGCCGAGGCGCGCAGCAGGTCGCGGGCGTGACTGAGCGTGAGCGCCTGCAGGAAGGCCTTCGGCGTCAGCCCGCACCAGCGGCGGAACAGATGGTGCAGATCGGTGGCGCTGACGCCGGCGGCGTTGGCGATGGTGTCAATTTCGGGCTGCGAGCGCCAGTTGCCGCGGATATGGGCGATGGCGCGGCGCACCACGTCGTAATCGGCTGCGGCCGTCGGCAGCGGCGCGAAGCCGGGGAAGCGGTCGGATAAAGCCGTTTTTGCAAGGGTCATGGTCATGACCAGTATCTAGGCCGCCGGCCTGCGCGCAACCACCCGATTCCTGCCTTTTGTCACTTCCGGGAGAGGCATCACGAGATAACCGTCCTCGTCACCCCGCGTTTGGCCTCGTTGAGCGCATTGCCGAGCGCCTGCGCGAAACTGGCCTTCTCGTCGGGTCCTAAGAAACTCGCGATCGCCAGCTGCTTGCCGCGCGACACCAGGAACAGCCGCTCGATGCCGTATTCCTCGTGCACCACCTTGTCGAGCTTGACCCAGAGCGGATTGAGCACCCATTCGCGCGCCGCCCCGCGCGGGCTGACCTTGCGCACCCGAAGCGCGGTTGGCGTCACCGTGACCTCCTCGTAAGCGGCGGCTTGCCGGTAGTTGAGCCGGAACGCCCAATACAGCAGCAGCACGTCGAGCCCGAAATAGCCGAACACCGGCCAGGCGCCCATCAGCAGGAACGCCATGCCGGAAATGAAGCTGATGCCGCCGAACACGATGATCAGCACCAGGAAACCGGCATTGCCGAGCGAGCGGTGCGGCGTGAGCACGGCGGAAAAGATCGTCGGTTCGAGTTCGTGATTGTCGTCGGTCATGGCGCTCAGTATACCGAAATGATGGCGAAAAAGTCGGTCCAAAAATCTCTGGCGAAGGCCCGCAAGGGCAACGCCGCGAAACTCAAGCCTGTTTCCAAACAGGCCAGAACCGATACGACGGTTTTGCACGGCGCGGCCAAGCCTTTGACCAAAGCGCAAATCGAAGAAATGTTCCGCCGTTTCCAGGCCGCCAATCCGGAACCCAAGACCGAGCTCGCCCACAACAATCCCTTCACGCTGCTGGTGGCCGTGGTGCTCTCCGCGCAGGCCACCGATGCCGGGGTCAACAAGGCGACGCCGCCGTTGTTCGCCGCCGCCGACACGCCTGCGAAGATGGCGGCCCTCGGCGAGACCCAAGTGCGCGATCTGATCAAGACCATCGGGCTGTTCCGCACCAAGGCCAAGAACGTCGTCGAGCTGTCGCGCCGGCTGGTCGCCGACCACGGCGGTCAGGTGCCGCGCTCGCGCGAGGCGCTGGAGGCGTTGCCGGGTGTGGGACGCAAGACCGCGAATGTGGTGCTCAACGTCGCGTTCGGTGAGCCGACCATCGCGGTCGACACGCACATCTTCCGGGTCGGCAACCGCACCGGTCTGGCACCGGGGAAAAATCCGTTCGAGGTCGAGCAGAAACTCGAGCAGGTGGTGCCGGCGCGCTACAAGCTCCATGCCCACCATTGGCTTATCCTGCACGGGCGCTACACTTGTCTGGCGCGCAAGCCGCTATGCGATAAATGCATCATCGCGGACCTGTGCCAATGGCCGGGGAAAACGGTCCTGCAAGAACCGGTTAGGGAGCGTGCGTATGAATGAGTCGGCGAGCGCCAAAAAGACGAGAGTCGTCGATCAAAGCGCGCTAAAAGAAGTTTTCAAACATGTCGGCCTTTCCCCGAAAGCTTCCGCAGGTTGGGTGAAGCCGTTCAGTTTCACCGGGAGCTACAAGCGTGATGTTGTGCTGGGCGCAAAATTTTGGCGTGAAGGCATGGCGTTGCTGTCAAAGATACCGAAAAAGCTTCATCGCAGCAAAGAACAGAAAGTCATGGCGGACATCATCCAATTGAGTTGCCGGACGGCACGCGAACGTTTTCTCACCCTTCACGCCGACGCGGTCTACCGCAAGCTCACAAAGAATCTTTCCGAATTCAAACGCGTTGACGAACTCGTCTACGACGTGGCGAAGCTTGTTCCCGGTCTGACGCCGACGCAAAAGCAAGTCGACGCTGAAAACGGGATGATGCAAAGCGAGAAGGACGGCGTCGAAGTCGATCAGGGAATTTTCCTGGCGCAAGTTCTCGCGCTGCCCGACGCTGGCATGCATCTGTGCCACACGATGCTGCGGCCGAAAATAGAATCGATCGAGCGCGCAGCCGAATTCGTCGAGCGGGGTGTGATCGATTTCGGCCCCGCCAAAATCGAACGACAGGGCAACGCTGCGGTTGTTACCGTAAAAAACCCGCGCTTCCTCAACGCCGAAGACGACGACACGCTCGACGACACCGAGACCGCCGCCGACATCGCGATCCTCGATCCGATGAGCGAGATCTGCATCTTGCGCGGCGACGTGGTCGATCATCCGAAATACAAAGGCCGCAAGATTTTTTCCGCCGGCATCAACCTCACGCATCTCTATCGCGGCAAGATTCCTTATCTTTGGTACATCCGTCGCGACATGGGCATCGTCAACAAGATGCTGCGCGGCCTGGCGATGGGCGGCGCCAGCCCCGACGAAGTCTACGGCGGCACGCACGAAAAGCCTTGGGTCGCCGGCGTCGATGTCTTCGCCATCGGCGGCGGCTGCCAATATCTGCTGGCGATGGATTACGTGGTGGCCGGCAGCGACGCCTACATGACGCTGCCGGCGCGCAAGGAAGGCATCATCCCGGGCGCCGCCAACTTAAGACTGACCCGCTTCGTCGGCGCGCGTCTTGCGCGGCAAGCGATCCTGATGGGTCGCCGCTTTGAATGCGATAGTCCGGAAGGCCGCATGATCTGCGACAAGATTGTGCCGCCCGGCAAGATGGACCAGGCGATCGATCGGGTGATCGAGGATTTCACCGGCTCGGGCGTGGTCAGCGCGGCCGGCAACCGGCGCGCCTTTCGCGTCGGCGAAGAGCCGCTCGATACCTTCCGCCGCTACATGGCGGTCTATTGCCGCGAGCAGGCCTATTGCCATTTCAGCCCGGCGCTGATTGCCAATCTGGAAAAGCACTGGAACGCGGCGCAGCGCAAGATTTGACCATCCGTTTGTCCCCGGGAAAGCTGGGACCCAGCACAAAAAATTCTTCGTCAGAAATTTTCGCTCTGGATTCCCGCTTGCGCGGGAATGAACGGTGAGAGAGCGACTTCAGCGCGGCGGCTCGATCAGTTCCGCCCGCGAGCCGCTCATGCGCTTGTGGATATGCACCATGTAGGCCATGGCGAAGATCGGCGTCGCCAGATTGACCAGCGGGATCGACACGAACAGCGCGATCACCATGCCGGCGAGAAAGATGTAGGGCGCGTTACGCTTGCGCAGCATCTTGGCTTCATGCGGCGGGCGGAAGCGCATCGCGGCGAGCTCGAAATATTCGCGACCGAGCAGGTAGGCATTGGCCAGGAACAAAATGATCACGCCGACCCCGGCGAAGAAGAAGAATATGAACGGCAGCGCGCAGAGATAAACGGCAAGCGCCAGCAAGGCGAACGTCACGCCTTCGATCAGCGCGCGGAACAGCGGCAGCGCCTGGCCCGGCGACTCGGCCGGATAAGTGTCGCGTTCGACGGCGTCGGCCACCTCGTCGACGAAGAAACTGCCGACGAAGGCGGTCACCGCCGGCATCAGGAACAGCGCGCCGGTGACGATGCCGAGGCTCGCCATGATCGACAGCACCCAGGCAAGCGTCGCCCAGGCCGCGTGCGGCGCAAAGCCCGAGGTCTGCTCGGCCCAGGTCGCGCCGCTCGCCGCCAGCGCGCTGAAGACGCGGTTGAGCGCGATACCGATGATGACGATCAGCAGCAGGGCCAGGCCCAGCGCCTTCATCAGCACCGCGCGCAGCGGCTGGCTGAACAATTGCGAAAGGGCTTTGAAAGCGGCGTCGATCATGCGGCCACAGCTAATGCCGGCCGCGGCAATGGGCAAGCCTTCAGCTGTCGTCCCGGGCGACCGAGCAACGCGAGGGAGAACCCGGGACCCATAACCCCAGTGATTGAGATACGGACAGACCGGGGTTATGGGTCCCCGCCTTCGCGGGGACGACAATCGAGAGATTACGCGACCGGCTCCAACGTCTCGCTCTCCGCCGGCGCCAGCGACACGCTCTCGTCGTCGCCGGCGGCCGGAAGGTCGGCCCAGGCCATCGCCTTGTAGTCGAAGCCTTTCACCAAAGTCGGCTTGACCACCTCGAAATAGGGCGAGATGTCGAAATCGCGCGGGGCGAACAGCGAGGAATGGCGGATTTCGAGGATTTCGCGGCGCGCCGATTCACTTTCGACCGTGGTGACCTTCGGCAGGATCGGATAGCGCACGTTCTCGAAGGCCTGCGCGACCAGCGCCGAGCAGATGATGCGGGTCGGATGCCCAGACCCGAGCGCCATCAGGCGCCGGCGCCAGCGCTGCGGTACCGGCATCGGAAACAGATAGCGCATGAGGTCGATGATATTCTTGAGATCGTAGTCGAAGCCGATGCGCTCGGCGGCATAGGCGCACACGCGCGCGCAATCGTCTGCGGTAAGTTTGGTCGGCCGGCAGATGCGGGTGTGGCAATGGATATATTTCGACAACGGCGCCGCCATCACGCCTTCGCCGATATTGGCTTCCACTAGCACCAGCGGCTCGCCGTCGGCGGTCTCGCGATCGCCGATCGGGCCGACATAGAGCGCGGCATGCGACCAGGTCGACTGCGTGAGATATTTGATGACGCCGGAAATGTGGTTGTTGCCTTCGACCAGCAGCACGTCGCCGGGCTTGAGCGTGGCGCGCAACGCATCGGCAT
>PMAF01000285.1:0-27901 GCA_003152455.1 Hyphomicrobiales bacterium | reverse complement strand
TAAAGTTACAGACTGTTAGCCATGAAATTTGCGATGCCGCCTGCATTCGGGCAAGCTGGCGGCCGCTCAGAAAGACATTGGACACCATGCCGACGCGAAATAGCCGCGCCTTGCCGAAAGCCCTGATCGCCTGGTCGACCGGCAAGGACAGCGCCTGGGCGCTGCACCAGGCGCGCGCGGCCGGCGAATACGACATCGTCGGCGCCTTGACGACGGTGACCGACAGCTTCGGCCGCGTCAGCATGCATGGCGTACGCGAGGAATTGCTGATGGCGCAACTCGATGCCGCCGGCCTTCCGGCGGTGGTAGTGCGCATCCCGTATCCCTGTCGGAACGAAGTTTATGAGCGGGAAATGGCGAAGGCGGTCAGCGACGCCAAGGCGCGCGGTGTGACGCACATCATTTTCGGCGATCTCTATCTGGAAGACATCCGCGCCTATCGCGAGAAAAATCTTGCCGGCACCGGCATCACGCCGGTGTTTCCGCTTTGGTTGAAGCCGACCGCGCGGCTAGCGCGCGACATGATCGACGGCGGCGTCGAGGCGCATCTCGCCGTCGTGGACCTGAAAAAATTGCCGGCCGCGTTTGCCGGCCGCCGGTTCGACGCCGGATTGATCGGCGCGCTGCCCGCCGGCAGCGACCCCTGCGGCGAGAACGGCGAATTCCACACCTTCGTATCGGCGGGGCCGATGCTGGCGCGCAAGATTGCAGTGCGGGTAGGTGAAACGGTGGAGCGCGACGGATTTGCGTTTGCGGATTTAGTGCCGGGCTAGAGCATGATCCCGAAAAGTGGGCACCGGTTTTCGGAAAAGATCATGCTCCAAAATTAAGCCCGCAACACGCCGCCGGTCTTTTTTCTGACCTCGGCGACGATATTTGCGGCCAGCGCGTCGATTTCGGCGTCGGTCATGGTCTTGTCGCGCGGCTGCATGGTGACCGCGATGGCGATCGACTTCTTGCCGGGGTCGAT
The DNA here is from genome assembly GCA_003152455.1 of Hyphomicrobiales bacterium. Classification (GTDB taxonomy): domain Bacteria; phylum Pseudomonadota; class Alphaproteobacteria; order Rhizobiales; family Xanthobacteraceae; genus Pseudolabrys. The sequence continues at coordinate 26,931 of PMAF01000285.1, read as the reverse complement.
GCCCTTGCCCTCGTAGACGTCGAACACGGTCACGCCCACGATCAGCTTCTTGTCGGCGCCCTGCGCGGCCCGCACGATGTCGGCGGCTTTCACGCTCGCGTCCACCACGAAGGCGAAATCGCGCTCGACCGGCTGGAACGGCGACAGCTCGAGCACGGGTTTGGCGCGCGTGGCCTTGGCCTTCGGCTCGGGGATATTCTCCAGGATCACTTCGAAGGCGACCAGCGGCCCTTCCGCTTTAAGCGCGGCCAGCGCGCGCGGATGCAACTCACCGAAAGCTCCCAGCACGTTCTGCGGCCCGATCTGGATGGTGCCGGAACGGCCGGGATGGAACCAGGCCGGGCCGCCGGGCACCACCTGTAGCGCCTGCATCGGCGCGCCGGCTCCGGCCAGCACGGCGAAAGCGTCGGCCTTGGCGTCGAAGGCGTCGGCCGGCTCAGCCTTGCTCGACCAGTGGCGGCCGATGCCCGAGGCCTTGGCCAGCCCGCGACGCACGCCGCCGGCGGCGGTGAACTGATCCTGCGGCAGGTCGCCCTTGAAGATTTGACCAACCTCGAACAGCGCCACGTCGGCGCTGCCGCAGTCGGCATTGCGTTGCGCCGCCATGATCAAGCCGGGCAACAGGCTCGGCCGCATGTCGGAAAGCTCGGCCGCGATCGGATTGGCCAGCGCTAGTGCGGCGCTGCCGCCGCCGAACAGTTCGGCCTCGCGTTTGGAGACGAACGACCAGGTGACGGCCTCCACCATGGCGCGGGTGGCGAGCGCACGCTTGGCCTTGCGGGTGCGGTTCTGGATCGGCGTCAGCACCGCCTTGGGCGCGTCATCGCCGCGCGGGAACGGCGTCGACGGCACCTGATCGACGCCGACGATGCGCACCAATTCCTCGACGATGTCGGCGCGGCCATGCACGTCCGGCCGCCACGACGGCACCGCGATCTTCACGCGGTCGCCTTGGCCGGCGGCGAAGAAGCCGAGCTTCTCCAGCACACGGCGCACGTCGGGGAGCGGCAGCTTGAGGCCGGCCAGCCGCGGCAATTCGTTCAAGGGGAAATCGATGACCGCTTCCTTTGGGCTAGGATCGCCGGCCACCACGATCTCCGATGGGCTGCCGCCGCAGAGATCGAGTACCATTTGCGTTGCGAGTTCGAGGCCGGGCAGCATGAAATTCGAATCGACGCCGCGCTCGAAGCGGTAGCGCGCGTCGGAATTGACGCCGAGCTTGCGGCCGGTCTGCGCGATGTTGACCGCGTCCCACAGCGCCGATTCGATCAGCACGTCGGTGGTTGTTTCCGAGCAGCCGGTGGCCTCGCCGCCCATGATGCCGGCGAGCGATTCGACGCACCTTTCGTCGGCGATCACGCACATGGCCTGGTCGAGCGTGTAGGTCTTGCCGTCGAGCGCCAGCAGCGTCTCGCCGTTGTGCGCGCGCCGCACGGTGAGATTGCCGTGCACTTTGGCGGCGTCGAACACGTGCAGCGGGCGGCCGCGGTCGAAGGTGATGAAGTTGGTGATGTCGACCAGCGCGTTGATGGGCCTGAGGCCGATCGCCGTGAGCCGCTTCTGCAGCCAATCGGGCGAGGGACCGTTCTTGACGCCCTTGACCAACCGCAGGCCGAAGGCCGGGCACAGCGAGGCGGTCGCACCGAAGTCGCGCGTGACCTTGACCGGGCAGGGGAACGTGCCCTTCACCGGCTTGGGCACCTTGTCCTTGAAGGCGCCGATGGCGGTGGCGCCGAGGTCGCGTGCGATGCCGTTGACGCCGGCGCAGTCCGGCCGGTTGGGCGTGAGATTGATCTCGATTACCGGCTCGCTGACGCCGGCCCATTCGACATAAGATTTTCCAACCGGCGCGTCGGCGGGCAGTTCGATGATGCCGTCATGATTGTCGGAAATCATCAGCTCGCCGGCCGAGCACAGCATGCCGCGGCTTTCCACGCCGCGGATGGTGCCGACCGCGAGCGTGATGTTCTTGCCGGGGATGAAGGTGCCGGGCGCGGAGAACACGCCCTTCATGCCGGCGCGCGCGTTGGGCGCGCCGCACACGACCTGGATCGGCTTGCCGTCGCCGATGTCGACCATGCAGACGCGCAGGCGATCCGCGTTCGGATGTTTCTCGGCGGAAATGACGTTGGCGATGACGAACGGCTTGAGCAGCGCAGCCTTGTCCTCGACGCGCTCGACCTCGAGCCCGATCATGGTGAGTTTGTCGACGATCGCGGCGAGCGGCTCGTCGGTGTCGAGATGTTCTTTCAGCCAGGGCAGGGTGAATTTCACGAGCTCAATCCCCCGGCAAGCGTCGGGAAATCGAGCGGCCGGAAGCCGTAATGCGCGAGCCAGCGCACGTCGGCCTCGAAGAACGCACGCAGATCGTTCATGCCGTATTTCAGCATGGCGATGCGGTCGATCCCCATGCCCCAGGCGAAGCCCCGGTACTCCGCCGGGTCAAGCCCGCAATTCTTCAGCACGTTGGGGTGCACCATGCCGCAACCGAGAATTTCCAGCCAGTCCTCGCCTTCGCCGAAACGGATTTCGCCCTTGTCGCGCCTGCACTGGATGTCGACTTCCAGCGACGGCTCGGTGAACGGGAAGAACGACGGACGGAAGCGCATCTTCACCTGGTCGACCTCGAAGAACGCCTTGCAGAATTCTTCCAGGATCCATTTCAAGTGGCCGAGATGCGAGCCCTTGTCGATCACCAGGCCCTCGACCTGGTGGAACATCGGCGTGTGGGTCTGGTCGCTGTCGCTGCGATAGGTGCGGCCCGGAATGATGACCCGGATCGGCGGCGTCTGCGTCAGCATGGTGCGCACCTGCACCGGCGAGGTGTGCGTGCGCAGCAGGAGCCGCGAGCCGTCCGGCTTTTGCGGGAAATAGAAGGTGTCGTGCATTTCCCGCGCCGGATGGCCTTCCGGGAAATTCAGCTTGGTGAAGTTGTAGTCGTCGGTCTCGATATCGGGACCTTCCGCCACCGCAAAGCCCATGTCGGCGAAGATGGCGGTAAGCTCGTCGGTCACCTGGCTGATCGGATGCACGCGGCCGGTTTCGGTCGGCGCCTCGCGCACCGGCAGCGTGACGTCGACGGTTTCGCTATTGAGTCTGGCGTCGAGCGCGCTGGAGCCGAGCGCGTCCTTGGCGGTGGCGATGGCCGCGCCGACGCGCTCCTTCAATCCGTTGATCGCCGGGCCCTGCACCTTGCGCTCATCCGGCGTCATCGCGCCGAGCGTCTTGAGCAGCGCCGACACCGAGCCGCTCTTGCCGAGCGCCGCCACGCGCACGGCTTCCAGCCCCGCTTCGTCCTTGGCCGAAGCGATGGCCGCGAGCAGCTCGTTTTCCAATTGCGTGATATCGGACATGGGCAAGGCCTCGGGATGGCATCGGCCGCGAAAGCGGATGATCCAGCAACCCCTGCGCACGCGAGATTACGAACAGCCGGTGGCTACTGGATGCCCCGCTTTCGCGGGGCATGACAAGTGGCGCGGTGGATAGCTCAGGCTGGCAGCGCGGCCTTGGCCTTTTCCACGATCGCCTGGAATGCCGCCGGCTCGTGGATGGCGAGATCGGACAGCACCTTGCGGTCGACGGTAAGGCCGGACTTTGCCAGTCCGGCGATGAAGCGGCTGTAGTTGAGGCCGAACGGCCGCACCGCGGCGTTCAGGCGCTGGATCCACAGCGCGCGGAAGGTGCGCTTGCGCCGCTTGCGGTCGCGGAAGGCGTATTGGCCGGCCTTCTCGACCGCCTGCTTGGCGATGCGGATGGTGTTCTTGCGGCGGCCATAATAGCCCTTGGCGGCCTTGAGGACTTTCTTGTGCTTGGCGTGTGAGGTGACGCCACGTTTGACGCGGGCCATGGGAAATCTCCTTGCAGTGGGTGCGAATGCTCGACGGAAACATGCGGCCGGATGCCGGCCGGAAATACCGATCAGCCGTTGGGCAAAAAGTATTTCTTGATGTTGTCGCCGTCGGTCTTGAACAGCACCTTGGTGCCGCGATGTTCGCGGATCTGCTTGGTGGTCCGCTTGATCATGCCGTGGCGCTTGCCGGACTGCTGGAATTTCACCCGGCCGGTCGCGGTGATCTTGAAGCGCTTTTTAGCGCCCGATTTGGTCTTCAGCTTGGGCATTTTGCTCTCCTCATCGGCGCGACAGCGGGCGCGAGGCCCGCCTTGGCCGAAATATGCTCGCGACGTTAAGTCTTTGAGCGGGTGCTCGGAATTGAGCTTTTAATCGCCGCCACGGCAGCCCTAACCAGCCGGGCGACGAGAGGGCGGCGTTATGGCAGAGGCGGCCGGCGCTTGCAACCAAGCCGTAGGCCGAGCGCCTTAACGCCGTATTTCAGGCCCTTCCGGAACCCGCATAACGCAAAGCGCCGCCCGCGGGCTGCGAGCGGCGCTTCAGATGCAGTGGCTTCGCGCGCTAGCGTGGCGCCAGCAGCATGACCATCTGGCGGCCTTCGAACCGCGGCTCCGATTCGATCTTGGCAATCGGCGCGGTGTCTTCCTTCACGCGATTGAGCAGCTTGTAGCCGAGTTCCTGGTGGGCCATTTCGCGGCCGCGGAAGCGCAAGGTGATCTTGACCTTGTCGCCCTCTTCGAAGAAGCGCTTCATCGAACGCATCTTCACGTCGTAATCGTGATCGTCGATCATGGGCCGGAGCTTGATCTCCTTGACCTCGACGACTTTTTGTTTTTTGCGGGCTTCGGCGGCTTTTTTCTGCGCCTGGAATTTGTACTTGCCGAAATCCAGGATCTTGCAGACCGGCGGGCTCGTGTTGGGAGAAATCTCCACCAAGTCGAGCCCTGCCGCTTCCGCCATTCCCATGGCGGTTTGAAAATCGACGACACCTTTGTTGTCGCCGGTACTATCGATCAACTGAACCTCTTTGGCTCGGATCTCCTCGTTGATGCGCGGGCCGTCCTTTTGGGCGGGCAGCGCGGACTTCATCGGACGACGAATGGCTTTTTTCTCCTCAAGCTGTTGCGACGTTATTTTTGCGCATGATCTTATCCGAAAACCGGTTCCCACTTTTCGGGATCATGCGCGACCGTGACGCACCTAAGCGTCTCGGGAAATGAAAGATTGGTAGAAACGGCGAATAAGTCAACGTAGTTCCGGCGATAGTGTCGATAGAAATGACCGGATTCCCGGTAAAATCGTTCAAATACCTCTAATTTTGATGCAATCGCGCCGCCGTAGCGGGCGCTTTGTCGTGGCCGGTGATTTCGTCATAAAGCCGCAGCGTCTGTTCGGCGACCGCCGGCGCATTGAAATGCCTGAGCACCCAGTTGCGGCCGCGCGCGCCCATGGCGCGGCGGGCCGGCTCGGGCAGCGCGAACAGCCGCAGCAAGGCCGCCGCCAGCGCCGTGTCATCGCCGGTGTGAAAGCGCAGGCCGGTGATGCGGTTTTCCGGCACCGCCGGCGGCGTGAGCACCACGTCCGGCCCGGCGCCGAGGTCGGAGGCGATCACCGGCCGCGCCATAGCCTGCGCCTCCAGGATGGTCCGTTGCAGCCCCTCCGGCTGCACCGCCGCCGACACCACGACCGAGGCCGCCGCGTAGGCGGCCGGCATGTCGAAGACCGGCGCCGCCATGCGAATGACGTCCATGGTGCCGGTGGCCAGCACCAAGTCCCAAAGCTCGCCGGTGTAATGGGTGCGGCCGCAGTCCTCGCCGACGAAGACGCACAGGAAATCTTTAAATCCCATTTCCTTCAGCCGCTTTGCCGCCTTCACCACCACATGATGGCCCTTGCGGCGCACGATGCGGCCCACGATCAGGATCACCCTGGTGTCGCGCTTGATGCCCCAGGCGTGACGCATCGCCTCGACGCGCTCGGGCGCGACCTCGGCAGGATCGAAGCGCTCCAAGTCGACGCTGGACGGCACGACCGTGATGCGCTCCCACGGCATGCCGTAGCGGTCGTTGATCAATTGCGCGATCTGCTCGCTCACCGCGACGACGCGGTCGCCGCGCGCCATGCCGCCGTTGTACACGTGCTTGAAGATGTTCTGGTCGCGAAAGCCTTTGTACCAGCTCGTCATGAACGGAATGCCGCGTAGCCGCGCCGCGAAATAGGCGCTTCAGGCCGCCGAGCGTCCGAGCGCATGAATCGCGTCGCAATTGCGCTCGCGCGCAATTCGGCTCAGCGCAGCGGTGTTGCGCAGCATCCGAAGCGGGTTGTTGCTGGCAAAGTCGAGCGCGACGAATTCCCCTCCGGACGCCGTCACGTCGGCGACCAGTCGCCCGGCTTGCGATGCCACGATGGCGCGGTGGCCCGCCGCGGTGAGGATGCGCACCAGCCCGAGCGCGCCGACATCTGCCGCGCCGGCGTCGAGGGCGGGTACCACGATGAGTATGCTGATCGGATCGCGCGCGGGAGGCGCGCTCGTCTTGGAGCCGGGACCGGAATCGGAAGTGTCGCCGCGCGCAGCCCCGGAGGGGCGGTCCTCGAGGGACGGCATTGCAGACGCACTCGACATACCGTTTACGACCTCGGAACCGACAACGTCAGACGTCGCGAGCCAGCAGCGAGGTATAAAGGCCGCGAAAGACTTCGGCAACGTTTGGCGGAGAAAACGCGAACTCGGCGAATTGTCGCGCACGGCCGCTGAGCGCCGTGTATGCTGGGACGTCGAGCGAAAGCGCGTCGCCGACTGCGAGCGCAAGTTCGTCCGGCTCGCCCGGCGTTACCAGCCAGCCGGTCCGCAAGTCCTCCCGCATGCGGGGCGGGCAAAGCATGGTTTCCGGCAAGTTTCCCAACGCGCTGGCGACCACCGGCCGGCCCATAGCCTGCGCTTCGGCCGCGGCGTGGCCGGATCGCGGCGGCTGCAGCGCCGGCACCACCACCACATCGGCGAGCGCGAGCGCGGCCGGCATGTCCGCGCAAGGACCGACCATGCGGCAAAGATGGTCGATGCCGTGCACGCCGGCTTGTCGGCGGAGGCGGCGTGCATAAAGCCAGTGTCCGCGGTCATCGCCTGCGAATATAAAGGCGATCTTTCCGCCGGCCAAAAGACGCGCGGCGTCGATCATGGTCAGCTGGCCGTTGCACGGCGCGATACGGCCTGGCACCAGCACCACGCGTGTGCCCGACACGATTCCCCAGTCCTCGCGCAGCGCCTCGATGCGATCGTTGCTCACCGCCGCCGGATCGAAGGCGTCGGTGTCGACCGCGCGCGGAATGACGCTGACGCGGTCGGGCGCAATCTTGTAGCGCTCGACGATCACGCGCGAGGAGTAGTTCGACGGCGCGATCACCCGATGGCCGCGCGCGAGCGCGCGATGCCATTCCGTCGACGGCCAGGTACTTCCCGGCAGCAGATCGGGAAATGACGTGACCAGGAACACCGGCATTTGGCGGGTGGCGGCAAGCGCGCTCCGGGCGGCGCCGACGCTTTGGGCATGCACGATATCGATGCGTTCGCTGCCGATCAGGTTTACCAGCCGGCGTGTATTGGCGTGGATGCGCAAGGGATTGAACGTATCGGTCGCCATCGGCAGAAATTCGCCGCCGATGGCGGCCACCTCGTCCGCCAGCGGCCCGTCTTTGCCGGCCACCATCGCGCGCGCGCCGGATTGCAGCAGCGCGCGCGCAATATCGACCGCGGTACGGCCTACGGAATCGTCGCGCAGCGCCGGCACGAGCTGCAGGATCGTGGCGCCGGCGAGCAATCGCTGCGGCGGGGCAGGGCTCATGGTTGTATCGCCCCCCTTGCGCGGGGGGCCGGCTTGCGGCGAGAAGGGACCAGGACGGACATCGCGTTCATCCTTGAATGAACCTAAGCGCGCATGAGCGAAGCTCGACTGACATCCCTGACGATAGAATCACCGCCGCCAGCGCGGACAATCGCCGTGCGCGTGCGCGAGGGCAAGAGCCCAAATTCGGGAGTAGGCATTTTCTGGCTCGGCGGCTTCATGTCCGATATGAAGGGCACCAAGGCGGCTGCGCTCGACGGCTGGGCGGAGCGGCAAGGCCGCGCCTGTGTGCGGTTCGACTATTCCGGCCACGGCGAATCGGACGGCGCCTTCACCGACGGCACCATCGGCCGCTGGCTTGAGGAAAGCATTGCGGTCTATTCGACGTTCGCCCGAGGCCCGCAGGTGGTCGTGGGCTCGTCCATGGGCGGTTGGCTGGCGCTCCTGCTGGCGCGCGAGCTGCGCAAGCGCCAAGAAAAGCAAGAAAACAAAGCGCCCGCCGCGCCGATGGCCGGCATGGTGTTGATCGCGCCGGCGGTGGATTTCACCGAGGCGTTGATGTGGGCATCGTTCTCCGACGCGATCAAGCGCGAGATCGAGGAGAAAGGTGTCTGGCTGCGGCCGTCGCAATATTCGGAGGGGCCCTACCCGATCACCAGGGGTCTGATCGAGGACGGCCGCAAGCACCTGCTGCTCGGCGGCCTGATCGAGACGGGCTGCCCGGTGCACATCCTGCAAGGCGTGCAGGACCCCGACGTACGCTGGCGGCACGCGGTCGAATTGGTGGCGCGCTTTGCCCGCGACGACGTGGTGCTGACGCTGATCAAGGACGGCGACCACAGGCTGTCGCGGCCGGAGGACATCGAGCGGCTGATCGCGGCGGTGAAGGAGTTCTAGATGCTCGTGTCCCGGGCGCAGCGCAGCACGAAGTGATGCGCTGCAGACCCGGGACCCCGGTTTCCTGAAAACAAGCTGGGTCTCGGATCAGCGGTGCACCGCTGGCGCGCTGCACCGCGTCCGGGACACGAGTCATGCGAGCGCCGCCGCCCATTCCTCGTTCACTGACGCATCGCGGTCGGTCCTTCGCAACGTTTCGATTTTTTCTCTCGGCAATAATCGCCCCAGCGCCCATACCGCCGCGCCGCGCACCAGCGGCGAAACATCGTCCAGCAAACGCTCGGCTTCGCTGGCGAACGACGCGTCGCCGGAATTGCCGATGGCTATCAACACATTGCGGACGAAGCGGTCGCGGCCGGTGCGCTTGATCGAGGTTTTGGCAAACAGCGAGCGGAAATGCGCGTCGTCAAGGCGCGCCAATTCCGCGAGCGCGGGCGCGCGCAAGGTCTCGCGCGCGGCGAGCTTGGCCTCGCGGCCNNCCCTTGTGCTCGATGGTGAGATACGAGATGCAGCGCCGCGCATCGAGGCGGTAAGGCGCGGGGAAAGCCGCGGTCGGGCAAATGTCGAGACAGGCGCGGCAGGTGCCGCAATTGTCCGGCTCAGGCGGATCGGCCGGCAGATCGAGCGTGGTGAAAATCGAGCCGAGAAACAGCCACGAGCCGAATTGGCGCGACACCAAGTTCGTGTGCTTGCCCTGCCAGCCGAGACCGGCTTTGGCGGCGAGCGGCTTTTCCATCACCGCCGCGGTATCGACGAACACTTTCACATCGCCGCCGGCGTTTTCGATGAGCCAGCGCGCGACTTGCTTGAGCCGCGACTTGATCAGCTCGTGATAGTCGTCGCCCTTGGCGTAGGCCGAGATCGCGGCGCGGTCCTCGCGCTTGAGGGTCGCCAGCGGATCTTCGTCCGGCCCGTAGTTGAGCCCGAACATGATCACCGAGCGCACCTCCGGCCATAGCGCGTTGGGCGCGGCGCGGCGCGCCGCCGTTGCCGCCATCCAGGCCATGTCGCCATGCGCGCCGTCGGCGAGAAAGCGCTCCAGCCGCGCTTTTGCCTCCGGTACGGCGTCGGGCTTGGCGACGCCTGCCACGTCAAAGCCGTGCGCCTTCGCCTCGGCGATAAGCGCGGCCTTGATCTCGCCGGGATCGATCAAAAGTCGAGGTCGGCGTAGCTCACCGCCGGCGGCAGTCCGGCCAACGTGTCGGCCAGGATCGCCCGGAACGAGGGCCGCGACTTGACCCGCGCGTACCAATTCTTGGCGGCTTCGTCTGCGTTCCACGGCACTTCGCCCAAATAGTCGGTGGCGGACAGATGCGCCGCCGCGGCAAGGTCGGCCAAGCTCAGCCGATCGCCGGCGAGCCAATCGCGTGTGCGCACCAGCCAGCCGATATAGGCCAGATGATAGCGGATATTGTGGCGGGCGGCGCGCATCGCGTCGGTGTCGGGCGGGCCGCCACCCTGTGCCACCGTCATATACCGCTTGAACACGCGTTCGCTGACCAGCGGGCCGCTGACTTCGGTATGGAATTTGTCGTTGAACCAGCTCGCCAGCCGGCGCACTTCGACCCGTTCCGCGATCGAAGCCGGCAGCAGGCGGTCCTCGCCGCGCTCCGGGGGCATCGTCTCGTCGATAAATTCCGCGATGATGGCGGCGCCGGGGACCGGCGGCTGGCCGTCGGCCATCAGCACCGGGATTTGGCCGGCCGGATTGAGCAGCATGAACTCCTCGCGCCGTTCCCAGAATCGTTCCTCGTGCAGGTGCACTTCAATTCCGTATTCGCCGAGGATCAGGCGCACATAGCGCGAGAGCGGGCAGAGCGTTTGGTGGAACAGCGTCAGCATGGTTTTCCGGGTCGGCGGCTTGGGCCGCGGCGGCGGGAATCGGTCGACGCACTATAGAAATTCACCGCCTTGAAGCAACGAAAGCAAAGCAAATTGATGGCGGTTATGACTTTTTTCGTTGCCCCCGGGATGGCATTGCGCCGAAAGCGCTGGCCTTATCGATTCGCACCGCGGCTCGAACGAGCCGGCCCGCCCGGAGCATACCCCGATGTCCCTTCACGCCATCCAAGCGGCCGGCCTGATCTCGTCCAATATCGACCTGGTCAAAGCGGCCGTGCTCGGCTTCGTCGAGGGGCTGACCGAATACCTGCCGGTCTCCTCGACCGGGCATCTGCTGCTGATGGAGCGCATTCTCGGCTGGGGCGACAGTGCCTTCGGCAAATCGTTCGCCATTCTGATCCAGCTCGGCGCCATCCTGGCTCTGCTCAGCATTTATTTCGGCCGCCTCTGGAATCTGGCGCGCAACATGTTCACGGACTGGGCGGCGGCGCGTTTCGTCATCGGCGTGCTGATCGCGTTTCTGCCGGCCGCGGTGATCGGCGCGCTCGCCTATCCGATCATCAAGGCCTATCTGTTTGACGTGCGCGTCGTCTGCATCGCGCTCATCATTGGCGGCTTCATCTTGCTCTGTGTGGACCGGCTCGACCTCAAGCCGCGCTACCACGAAGCAAGCGGCTTCACGCTGCCGATGTATCTGGGCATCGGCGTTTGCCAATGCTTTTCCATGATCCCCGGCGTGTCGCGCGCGGGCGCCACCATCGTCAGCGCCATGCTGTTCGGCGCCGATCGCCGCTCGGCGGCGGAGTTCTCGTTCTGGCTGGCGATGCCGACCATGGTCGGCGCTTTCGCCTACGAGGCCTTCAAGGATCGCGCCGAACTCGCCCACGCCAACCTCACGTTGATCGCCGTCGGCTTCGTCTGCTCGTTCATCTTCGGATGGATCGTGGTGAAGACGTTCTTGGGCTACGTGCAGCGCCACTCGTTCGCGCTGTTCGCCTGGTGGCGCATCGTGGTCGGCGCCGTCGGCCTACTGGCAATTTATTTTTGGTGAGATCCCTCTGACGCCTAGGCGACGCGGCTGTGGAATTGGCCGGTCTTGCGGAAGCGCCAGAGATAAGACGGCACGATCGCCTCGAACGGCTCCGGCTGGATGCCGAGACCTTGCAAGGTGCGGCCTTCGGCCTTGGCGGCGTCGGAGACCACGTTGTCGACCCGCAGCAGCTCGACCTGATCGGGCGTAAGCGGCGGCTTCGGCATGTATTGCAGCAGCGCCGCCTTGATCTTGGCGGCGAAGAACGGCACCTGCACCAGCAGCCGTTTGCGCTCGATCGTCGCGAGTACATAGCGCATCAATTGCTCGAACGTCTTTACTTCCGGGCCGCCCAATTCATAGATCCTGCCGCCTTGCACATTGCCGTCCACGGCACTCGCAATCGCGGTAGCGACATCGCCGACGAAGACCGGCTGGAAGCGGGTCGCGCCGCCGCCGATCAGCGGCAGCGCCGGCGACATGCGCGCCAGCGCGGCGAAGCGGTTGAAGAAATCGTCCTCCGGCCCAAAGATAACCGACGGCCGTATGATGACGGCTTGCGGCAGCGCGGCCAGCACCAGGCGTTCGGCCTCGGCCTTCGAGCGCGCGTAAGCGGCGCGCGAGTGCTCGTCGGCGCCGATGGCCGAAACATGCACCAGGCGCGCGCCATGCGCGCTCGCGGCCAGCGCCACCTGCTCGGCGCCGTAGGCATGGATGGCGCCGAAGCGCTGGCGCCCGCGCTCGAACAGGAGGCCGACCAGATTGATCAGCACGTGGGCGTCGCGCGCCGCCGCTTCCACCGATGGCGCGTGGCGAAGATTGGCCTGCACCGCGTGGACCTGGCCGACGCGGCCGAGCGGCTGCNNCGCTTGGCCAAGGCGCGCACGACGTGGCGGCCGAGAAAGCCTGAGCCACCATAGATGGTGACGAGGGTTTCAGCGTTGCTTCTGGAGGTCATGGGCGCTCTCGCGAGCAAATGGGGGTTGCGATGCGGGCAATACAGGATCGGCCGGCGGCTGTATAGGCCCGCAAATGGGCGACAGAGGCCCGTAGACCACTTCAATTGACAAGCCGAAAGCGGCTCCGTACCTAGTCCAGCGCCAGCCCAGGTGGCGGAATTGGTAGACGCACTAGTTTCAGGTACTAGCGCCGCGAGGCGTGGAGGTTCGAGTCCTCTCCTGGGCACCAGCGCCTTAGCGTATGATCTCGAAAAGTGGGAACCGGTTTTTGGAATAAATCATGCGCAACTACACTGGATAGCCTAAATGACCATCCGCCTGCATCGCGGCGATCTGCCCAACCTCACCGCCTACAAGGGCGCGGTGGCGATCGACACCGAGACCATGGGTCTCGACCCCAATCGCGACCGTCTCTGTGTGGTGCAGCTTTCGCCCGGCGACGGTTCGGCCGATGTGGTGCAGATCGCGGCCGGGCAGACCAGGGCGCCCAATATCGAAAAGCTGCTCGCGGATAAATCGATCGTCAAGATTTTCCATTTCGCGCGTTTCGATCTCGGCATGATGGCCAAGGCCTTCGGTGTGATGGCCGAGCCGGTCTACTGCACCAAGATCGCTTCGCGTCTGGTGCGCACCTATACCGACAAGCATGGCCTCAAGGATTTGACGCGCGAGGTGCTCGGCATCGACCTGTCCAAGCAACAGCAGTCGTCCGACTGGGGCGCCGACGCGTTAACCGACGCGCAGGTAGCTTACGCGGCGACCGACGTGCTGCACTTACACGCACTCAAGGAGAAGCTGGACGCGATGCTGGCGCGCGAGAACCGCGCCGACCTGGCAGCCGCCTGCTTCCGCTTCCTGCCGGATCGCGTGCGCCTCGACCTCGCCGGCTGGGCTGCCGAAGACATCTTTTCGCACTCGGCCTAAGCTATTGTAGTAAAGCCTTTATTCGTTGACCTTAGGCTGCCGTGCAGGGGCCATATTCGCACGTCAGGTTGTCTGCCGGGGCGTTAGGGTGATTTCCGAAATCGAAATCGAACGGAGCCGGATGCCGATCGTGGCAGGAATCGCGTGACCACAGTCCGAACCGATCCGCAGATCCCACACGCTTATTGGACCGTGGGCCGCGGCAACAGCGACCGCGCTTTTCGCGCCGCGCGCCGGCACAGCCGCGTGGTGCGCACCCTTCGCGTTGCTATTCCGCTCGCGGTGGTGCTGGGCTTTACCGGCTTTTTTCTGCTCGTCTATTTCAATCCGTTGCGCATGCTCGCCAAGCTGCCGGTTGATATCGGCAGTCTCGTGGTCGCCGGCACCAAGATCACCATGGAGAAACCGCATCTGTCCGGCTTCACGCAGGACGCGCGCGCCTACGAGCTTTCAGCGGACATGGCCAAACAGGACGTGACCAAGCCGGACATTATCGAATTGCGCAATATCCGCGCCAAGGTGCAAATGCAGGACAAAAGCATGATGGAATTGTCCGCGGCCACCGGCGTCTATGACAGCAAGGGCGAAACCCTCAAGCTCGACCAGAACATCTTACTGTCCTCGTCCACCGGCTATCGCGGCCGGCTGAGCGAGGCGATGATCGATATCCGCAAGGGCCACGTGGTATCCACGCAGCCGGTCGAGGTCGAGATGCTGCAAGGCACGCTCAATGCCAAGGGGCTAGAGATCGTCGATTCCGGCGATCTGGTACGGTTCGAGGGTGGGGTGAGCTTGACCTTGATGCTGAGCAATGCCGCGGTGCCGCCAGCAAAGACCGGAGTGCAATGACCGTGCCGCGTCATCCGCTCCGGATCGCCGCGGCCATGCTAGCCATGTTGTTGGGCTTGGCCGGCACGCCACTGCAGGCGCAGCCGTCGAAAGGGCCGCCAAACGCGTTGCAGGGCTTTTCGCAGAATCACGATCAGCCGGTGCATATTGAGGCGGCGACGCTGGAAGTGCGCGACAAGGATCAGGTGGCGACCTTCAGCGGCGATGTACGCGTGACACAGGGCGACACCAACCTGCGCTGCAAGACGCTGGTGGTGTTCTATGAACAAGACGACGCCGCCACCGCCAAAAGCAAAAGCCTGAAGGCCGCGAGCCCCGGCCCCGGCGGCCAGCAGCGGATCAAGCGGCTGGAAGCGCGTGGCGGCGTGGTGGTGACGCAGAAGGAGCAAACCGCGACCGGCGAGACCGGCGTGTTCGACATGAAGACCAATACCGTCACCCTCAATGGCAAGGTGGTGATGACGCAGGGCAAGAACGTGTTGCGCGGCGATCGCTTGGTGGTCGATTTGACCAGCGGCGTCTCGCGGGTCGAATCCGGCAAGAATGGCCAAGACCGCGTGCAGGGCCTATTCCTGCCCAGCAGCGGGCCGGTTGATCTCAAGTCGGGCATGCCGGGCGGATCGGCGCCGCGTCCCGCGCCAGCGCGGCCGCCCAATTGACCCGGATGCACGCGCAGCGCGGCCGGCGGCTCGCGGCGGCAAGGAATCAGCTAATGTGGCCTACCCCGGCGCTGGCGGATGATCGCCGGGAGCATGATCCAGAAACGTGGGGATCGGTTTTCGGGAAGGATCATGCTCAGGCAAACAATTACGCGCGCCGCGAGGTAGTCCGGTGAACATCGTCTCGTTGTTTCGAAGCCGGCTACAGCACGTCCGCCGCGTGGTCCAGCGGACCGCCGGACCCGTGATCCGCAAGGCCGTGCCGGCTGGGGCGAATGGGCAATCCGTGCGTCGGGCCGCAAACGTCCGGCAAGCCGCGCGGACGGACTATCTCGCCGTTCACGGCGTGGAGAAGAGCTTCGGCGGCCGCATGGTCGTCAAGGGCGTCACGCTCTATGTGCGGCGCGGCGAGGCCGTCGGTCTGCTGGGGCCGAACGGCGCCGGCAAGACCACGGTGTTCTACATGATCACCGGCCTTATCAAGGCCGATCGTGGCCGCATCGAGCTCGACGGCTATGACGTCGCCGTGCTGCCTATGTATCAGCGCGCGCGGCTCGGCATCGGCTATCTGCCGCAGGAGGCCTCGATCTTTCGCGGCCTCAACGTCGAGGACAATATTCGCTCGGTACTCGAGATGGTGGAGCCCAATCGCGCCCGCCGCGAAGCCGATCTCAACGCGCTGATGGAAGAATTCAACATCGCGCGCTTGCGCAAGACGCCGACCATCGCGCTGTCGGGGGGCGAGCGCCGCCGCGTCGAGATCGCCCGCGCGCTGGCGACGCGGCCGAGCTACATGCTGCTGGACGAGCCGTTCGCCGGCATCGACCCGATCGCCGTCGGCGACATTCAGGCGCTGGTGCGCCACCTCACCAACCGCGGCATCGGCGTGTTGATTACGGACCACAATGTGCGCGAGACATTGGGAATTATCGACCGCGCCTACATCATCTATTCCGGCGAAGTTCTCATGGAGGGCCAAGCCGACGACATCGTCAACAATCCCGACGTGCGCCGGCTCTATCTGGGCCACGAATTCCAACTTTAAGGCTGGCGGCGAACAGCCCTTTCGAGTCCGACAGGGCTGAGCTATCGGTGCCTTTATTGGCTCGCCACAACGAAATCGGCGGGCGCTGCCGAGCGGATCCACCGACATGAAAGTCGACACGATGCGCTGGATCGCCCGCTGCGTCGGCGCTCCGCTCTGCGCGCTCGTTACCCCGCTGGTGCGCCTGTGGCACATCGCGCGCGGCGGGCCGCCGCGAACCGCGCCGCGCCTGTTATTCGTCGAACTGTCGGAGATGGGCAGCACCATCCTGGCCGAGCCGGCCATGCGAAACGCGCGTGATCGGCTGGGCGCGGAGCTATTCGTCGTCATCTTCCGCCGCAACGTCGGCTCGCTCGATCTGGTCGGAACGATCTCGCCGGCCAATATTTTCACGATCAGGGATACCTCGCTATTTCACTTGGCCTGGGACTCCCTGGCATTCCTGGTCTGGACACGGCGCAAGGGGATCGACACCGTCGTCGGCCTCGAATTGTTTTCGCGCTTCACGGCCCTGCTCGTGGGCTTGTCGGGCGGCTCCCGCCGCATGGGTTTTTATCGCTTTCACAACGAGGGTCTTTATCGCGGCGAAATGTTGACGCATCGCGTCGCCTACAATCCGCACATCCATGTGGTCAAGAATTTCGTCGCGCTGGTCGATGCACTCTTGGCCGCAACGCCAACGGTTTCCTATTCAAAGACGCTGATCGACGACAAGCAAATAGAACCGCCGGTCATTCGACCGGCTGCCGCCGCGCGCGAGGCGGTGCTCGCCTGGGTCCGCCAGTTGACGGGCTTCGATCCGGCGGTGCAGCGCCTGGTGTTGATCAATCCGAACGCGAGCGAATTGTTGCCGCATCGCCGATGGATGCCGGATCGCTACGGCGAATTGATCCGGCGCGTCATTGCCGGCCATAGCGACGTCATCGTGCTCATTACCGGCGCGCCCGAGGAACAGGCCGAGGCCGAGACGCTGGCGGCGGCCTGCGGCGCGCGATGTTTTTCGTTCGCAGGCAAGGCCACGCTCGTTGAGCTGTCGGCGCTCTATTCCAATGCGGCGGCGATGATCAGCAACGATTCCGGGCCGGCCCATTTCGCGGCCGCGACGCGGCTGCCGACCATTGTGCTGTTCGGCCCGAAAACGCCGAAACTCTACCAGCCGCTCGGAACCTCTCAGAAAATTTATGCGGGCCTCGCCTGCTCGCCATGCGTCAGCGCGCACAATCACCGCAAGACCGCGTGCGATGACAACGTCTGCATGCGTGCAATCGGCGTCGAGCAAGTCTATGGCGCGCTCGCCGAACTGCTGCTGGCGCGGCGCAGTGGACCGGATTCCACATTCGTGAGATAAAATCTGCCGCCACATCCCTCCTTCCATTCCAGGTCCGTCGATGCCGTTGAAATCCATTGACGCCCGGCTGCTTGCCGTATTCGGGCGCATCGTCGAGGGCCTGTGCGATCCAGCGCGCCGCAATCGGGTGGCGCTGCTGGCAGCCTTTGCTTACGCCGCGATCTGGACGCTCTATGCCACCGTCGCCAAGTCGAGCCAGGGCATCAACGCCGATCTCGGTGATATGGTGGTGTGGGCCCGCAATCTCGCTTGGGGCTATCCGAAGTACCCGCCGCTTGCGGGCTGGATACTGGCCGGCTGGTTCGCGGTCTTCCCGACGGTCGACTGGGCTTATTATCTGCTGGCCGGGCTCAATCTCGGCATCGGTCTCTACTTTTCGTTTCTGCTGGCCGGGGCTCTGGCTTGAAGGCGAGAAGCGGGCCGTGGCCCGTTCCTGCTGGCGCTGATCCCGTTCTACAATTTCATCGGGCTGAAGTGGGATCAGAATTCCATCTTGATTCCGCTTTGGGCCTTGACGACCTGGGCCTTCGTGCAATCTTTCGAGCGCCGGCATGTCGGCTACGCCGCGCTGGCCGACGCCGGCGCCCCCGCCATGCTCACCAAATACTGGTCGGCCTTTCTGGTGCTTTCGCTCGTGATCGCCGCACTGTGCGATCGGCGGCGCGGCGGCTATTTTCGATCGGCTGCGCCGTGGGTGACGGTGCTGGCCGGGGCCGTGTTGATCGCACCCCATGTCGTTTGGCTGTTTCAGGAGGACTTCCCGCCGTTGCGGTGGGTCGCGACGCGGCGGACGTCGGCAGATCTCTTTGATTGGCTGCGCTCTCTTTCGGAATATTCCTTTGGCACCCTGGGATACTCCGCCGTAGCCGTGTTGACGTGTATCGTGTTGGTGCAGCCGCCGCCTGCGGCTTGGCGCGACGTCCTGTTTCTGTGCGACGCTGCGCGCCGGATGGCGCTGCTCATTTTCTGGCTGCCGTTGCTGGTGCCGGTTGCGGTTGCCGCCATCACCCGCACCAATCTGTTGTCGTTGTGGAACACGGAATCGCTCGCCTTGCTTCCCGTCGTCCTGCTGTCGTCGCCGCTGATTACGGTCACCCGCACTGTCGCGGCGCGCATCTCCGGCTTCGCGATCGTGGTATCGGTGGCAGCGCTCATCGCGTCGCCGATCGTCGCCGCTACGAAGCTCAACGCCGGAGTTGAAAACGATGCCTCCTATGTGCTGGCGGCCGTTGTTGCGATCGATCGGGAATGGAAAACGGCGACAGATCGGCCGCTCGAGATTTTGGCGGGTCCGTTCGGCCTGGCCAACAGCATTGCGTTCACGCTGAAAGACAGGCCGTCGACATTCGCTGACTTCTCGCCCTATGTGTCGCCCTGGGTCGATGCGCAGGCATTGCTGCGCAAAGGACTGGCGGTCATCTGCCCCAGCCGGGATACGGCCTGTATGCGAAACGTGGACGCGCTCAGGAAGAAACGCCCGGAAGCCCGGCGGGTAGAGGTCGAGCTAACCCCAAGGTGGCTTGGGTTTGCCGGGACTCATGATCGCTTCGTCATCGCGATCATGCCGCCGCGTAAGGGCCCGTAACGCCAAGGCCGTTGCGGCGCGTGGTTGGCTATTTTGCACAAACTTTGTGCAATGCCGCAGTGCGGAATCGCATACCGCTGGCGGCGAAGACCTGCTATAAGGAAAAACAAGCAAGAATCGGACCAGTTTCCGCCGAGAGACCCTATGGCGTTGTCGCAAAGACTAGAGTTCCGCCAGACCCAAGCGCTGGTGATGACGCCGCAGCTGATGCAAGCCATCAAGCTGCTGCAGCTCTCCAGCCTTGATCTTGCGGCCTATGTCGACGGCGAGCTTGAGCGCAACCCGCTGCTCGAACGCGCCAATGACGATGACGACGCGCCGGCCGGGACCGCCGAGCCGGAGGGTTCCGCGTCCGCGGGCGGTGAAGGCAATGAAGGCGGCGAGGGCGGGAACGAAGCCACGGCCGGTTCCGATTGGATCGGGCAGGACATGGAAACCAGCCGCACCTCGATGGAAGAGGGGCTAGGCACCGAACTCGAAAATGTCTTCCCGGACGACGGCGGCGAGAAAAACCCCCAGCCGGAAATGCCGCCGCCGGCCTATTCGGAATGGTCCGGCGCCGGCACCCGCGGCGGCGATGACAACGGCTACAATCTGGAAGCTTTCGTCACCGCCGAAATCACGCTCGCCGTTCATCTCGCCGAGCAGATGGCGTTGGCGATTTCCGATCCGGCCGGCCGCATGATCGGGCAATATTTGATCGATATGGTGGACGAAGCCGGCTACCTCAGCGGCGATCTCGACGCCGTCGCCGAAAAGCTCGACGCGCCGCGCGCGGATGTCGAGGCCGTGCTCACCATCCTGCAGACATTCGATCCAGCCGGCGTATGCGCGCGCAATCTCACCGAATGCCTCGCCATCCAGCTCAAGGACCGCGACCGCTTCGATCCGGCGATGCGCACGCTGGTGGAGCATCTCGATCTCCTGGCCAAACGCGACCTCGCCGCCTTGCGCCGGTTATGCGGCGTCAACGAGGAGGATCTCACCGACATGATCGCCGAGATCCGCAATCTCAATCCCAAGCCGGGCTTGGCCTTCGGCTCGACCATGGTGCAGCCGATCGTGCCGGATGTGTATGTACGGGCGGCGTCCAACGGTAGTTGGCAAGTCGAGCTCAATTCCGACACGCTGCCGAAAGTCCTCATTAGCCAAAGATATTATGCGCAAGTGTCCAAGACCACGCGCAACGACAAGGACAAGACCTATCTCGCCGATTGTCTGCAGACCGCGACCTGGCTGGTTCGCGCGCTCGATCAGCGCGCCAAGACGATCCTGAAAGTGTCGAGCGAAATCGTGCGGCAGCAGGATGAGTTTTTCGCCAACGGCGTGCAGCACTTGCGGCCGCTAAATCTCAAGACCGTCGCCGACGCCATCGGCATGCACGAGTCGACCGTGTCGCGCGTGACGGCCAACAAGTACATGGCGACCACGCGCGGCATCTTCGAGCTGAAATATTTCTTCACGTCGTCGATCGCTTCCGCCGACGGCGGCGAGGCGCATTCCGCCGAAGCCGTGCGCCATCGCATCCGCCAGTTGATCGACGCCGAGACCGCCGCCGACGTGCTCTCGGACGACACGATCGTCGACAAGTTGCGCGAAGCCGGCATCGACATCGCGCGCCGCACAGTGGCTAAGTACCGCCAAGCCATGCGCATCCCGTCGTCGGTGCAACGCCGGCGCGAGAAGCTGGCGGCGGCATCCTAGATCGTCATGTTCGGTCAAGCCGCTACCCGGCGGCGCATTGAACTTTAGCGGAACACACCTTAGCTGAAATAATAAGCCGAGCGTAAAACTGGAGCTAGACCATGCCGTTGCGCGTTTCGGGTAAGAACATCAATATCGGTGTCGCGCTGCGACAGCGAATCGTCGACCGGGTCGAAGAGGCGATGTCGAAATATTTCCGGGGCGGCTACTCGGGACATGCCACCGTCGGCAAGGACGGATTCGGATTTCACACCGAATGCGTGTTGCACCTGGATTCCGGTACCCTGCTCGAAGCCGAGGGAATGGCGGCCGACGCTTACGAAAGCGTCGATCAGGCCGCGGTCCACATCGAAAAGCGGTTGCGCCGCTACAAGCGCCGCCGCAAGGACCAGGCCCAGCGCCCCGGCTGAAGACGTCCCAGCATGCAAGAAAAAGCAGCAAGCAGTGTCCGGTCTTGGCCATTGACGCCGTCGCGGACCATCCCTATGGTCCGCGGCCTTCAACGCCCCTTGCAATTTCGCGCTGCCATTTTCGATCATTGGCCATGTCCATGACGCTCACCGATCTCGTCGTGCCCAACGCGATTGTTCCGGCGCTCAAGGTCAACAACAAAAAGCAAGCGATCCAGGAACTCGCCGCCCGCGCGGCCGAGCTCACGGGTCAGAACGAGCGCGCGATTTTGGAAATTCTGCTGCAGCGCGAGAAGCTCGGTTCCACCGCGGTGGGCAATGGCGTGGCGATCCCGCACGGCAAGCTGGCCAAGCTCGGCCGTCTGTTCGGATTGTTCGCGCGGCTGGAGCGCGGCATCGACTTCGAGGCGCTCGACGGCCAGCCGGTCGATCTCATTTTTCTGCTGTTGGCGCCGGAAGCCGCCGGTGCCGATCACCTGAAGGCGCTTGCCCGCGTGGCGCGCCTGCTGCGCGACCCCGAAGTCGCGCGCAAGCTGCGCGATTCGCGCGATGCCGACGCGCTCTACGCTGTGCTGGCGATGCCGGCGGCCAGCAGCGCGGCGTAGCCGCAGCCGTCATCATCCGCGCAAGCGGCTGATCCAGTAACCTCCGAGTTCTCGGATTTAACCCAGCGCCAGCGATTACTGGATGCCCGCTTTCGCGGGCATGACAGCAATCATTCAATGCACGCTGACGGCCTCGAGCTCCTGGCTCCAGGCATTGGCCAGCGCGGCTTCGCGCGTGTCGGTCAGCATGATCGGCGTGCCGTCCGCGCCGTGCAGGGCGAACAGCTTGATGCCGGGCGCGATCTTCGGCGCCTGCGGGAACAGGTTCGCGACGTCCTCGGAATTGATCGCCTTGACGTAAGCCAGGCGGCCGTCGCCGAGATGCGCCAACGCTTCCTGCGTGATCGCCGGGTTGATGGTGTTCGTTTCAATCATCTTGTCGTTTCTCATGGCCCTCGACTCCTATTCATTAAACGCTCGACGCGGTCGAGTCCTGTTTTCACGAATGCGTCATTCCTGCTCGTTGATCGAGATCGTCTTCACGATCCGTTCGGCCAGCGGCCGCACCAGATCGATCGACAACAGCCCGTTCTTCAGGTCGGCGCCCAGCACCTCCATGCCGTCCGCCAGCACAAAGGTGCGCTGGAATTGGCGCGCGGCGATGCCGCGGTGGAGATATTGGCGGCTTTTGTCATCCTGCTGCCGCCCGCGGATCACCAACTGACTTTCCTCGACGCAGACGTCGAGTTGATCGCGGGTGAAACCGGCGACAGCGAGCGTGATACGAAGCCGCTCCGGGTTTTGCCCATCGCGCGCCAGCCGTTCGATGTTGTAGGGCGGGTAGCCATCGGCTCCCTTGGCAACGCGATCGAGCACGCGCTCGATCTCGTCGAAGCCCAGCAGGAACGGGCTGGATAGTGACGGAACTCGTGACATGGTCTCAAAGCCCTCACATGAAGCGACTTTGACGGGGCCTCTCGCGGGCACCCCAACCGGGCGGCAACTGCCGACCGGTCCCGCCTAATATGGGCAGGGCGGGTTAAAGGTTCAAGAACAAGGGGAGTTTTGGCCTGAAGGCCTTAAAATAGGCTACCGAACGGGCTTCCCAAGCCAACCCTCGCAACCAACCCCTTCACCGCAGCTTCAGCTTGAACAGCTTGATGGCATTCTCGCGCCCGATCTTGGCGCGGTCGGCCTCGCTGATGGCCATCTTGTCGAACCACTGCGCGCCTTCGGCCACATCCTCGAACGGCCAATCGACCGAAAACATGACGCGCTCGGCGCCCATCTCGGTCATGGCATTGACCAGTGACGGCGTGTGGAAGTTGCCGGACGTGGTGAGATGAAAATGCTTGCGGAAATAATGGCCGACGCCTTGCTTGGCGGCGTATTTGTGGGGTGCCTTCATCCAGCCGTTGCGGCCGTCGATGCGCCAGAGCTGGACCGGAATACCCTCGCCGAGATGCCCGAGCACCAGCGTCAGGCGCGGGTGCTCGTCGAATAAGCCGCTGCCGATCAGGCGCAGCGCGTGCACCGCGGTCTCCGCCGAAAACGCCCAATTCGGCCCGAGCAGCCAGGAATGACCTTCGTATTGCCGGTTCCAGCTCGGCAGCGGATTGCGCGGATGCAGATAGAACGGCACGTCGAGCGCCTCGAGCGCGCGCCAGAACGGCCGGTATTGCGGCAGGTCGTAATAGGTCACGTTGTCCGGCGTGCCCGATTGCGAGAAGCCGTTGACCAGCGCGCCGACCATGCCGAGGTCGTTGACGCAGCGGGTTAGTTCGGCGGTGGCGGCTTCCGGGTCCTGCATCGGCAGCGCGGCAAAACTCGCAAAGCGATCGGGCCGCTTGCGCACTTCGGCGGCCAGCACATCGTTGGCCTGGCGCGCCACCGCGATCGCCTGCTTGACGTCGTGGATCGCCTGCACCGCGGGCGCGTTCAGCGACAGGATCATCATCTCGATGCCGTGTCTGTCCATTTCGCGTAGGCGTATACCCTGCACGTCGAGCAGGCGTGGGCCCAGATCGCTCCACACATGCGCGCCGAACACCTGCGAGTCGCCGAGCGTGGCCTCGGTGGCGACGTGTTCTTCGAGCGCGATCTTGCCTTGCATTTTGTCTCTCCCTTGGCTTTTCCGGCATCATGCAATGCCGCGGCCGTGGCTGTCAGCAGTGCCCGCGTGAAATGAAAAAAGCCGCCCCGGCGGGCGGCTTTTCTAAGTGGTGGAGCCAGGCGGGACCGACGCCGACCTCCTGCATGCTATTTAATGATTTCAGCTTTCCCCACCCTTCCTGCAGATGCCCCTTCATTCCTATCATGTTGACATACCTCATAAGTTCATGCCTTTGACTTTCGCGTCCATTTCCTGATTTCCGCTGCCGTGGTCACCTGGTGGTCATCACTGCAGAATCGAGTCGAAAAATGAGTAGCGCGCAATTCAGAAAAAGACTGACGAAGCATACTATCGAATCAGTGACAGCCAATGGCAGACGGTTCGTAATTTTGGATAGCGCAATTCCCGGCTTCGGACTGACCGTATCGTCGACCGGCGCGAAATCTTTCATCCTTCGCTACCGGCCGGGGCGCGTCGGCCGCTCTGCCCCGAAGCGGTTCGTTACGATCGGCCGCTTTGGCCCCGTAACACCCGAGCAGGCTCGAAAGCATGCGATCGAAATTCTTGGCGAAGTAGCCAAAGGTAAAGACCCCGCTGCGGAATATCGGGAAGATAGGGAGACGGTGACCGTCGCTGATGCCGCGCAGCAGTTCATGCCCACGCACGTTGAACACAAGTGCAAGCGCAAAACCCAAGAGCTTTACCGTTATGCCATGGAGCATAAAATCATCCCCGCCTTTGGGAAGCGAAAGTTATTGCAGGTATCTCGCATCGACGTGGCGAATTTTCATCACATGCTGCGCCGAATGCATCAAGACGAAAAAGCATTGGATCAAAAATCACTGCACGCTGGTAGCGCTGCAGGCCGTAGCGACAAAAAAAGCCCGGCTGCAAGGCCGGGCTTCTTCAATTCAGTCTCGCCGACGAGCTACTTCGCTGGAGTGTTTTTCGCCACAAAACCTTCTAGCGGCTTGTAGGTTTCCTTGGCGAGGTCGGCATAGAGCCCGCCAATCTTAGTTGCCTGGGCGACGAAGCTCTCGTAGGCGCTCTTGAAGTAGCCCTGCTGGAGTTCAATCGCCTTCTCCACCGACTTGGTGCCGAGCAGCTGTTCAAAAACCTTGGTGCCCTCCTCGAAGGACTTCTTCGAGTAGTCGCCCACCTCAGTCGCGATCGCCTGCACACCGTTGGAGATTGCACCGAACAACTTCGTCGTCGTTTCGGCGTTCTGTTGTCCGACTTTCTGCACTTCCTCGTAATTTTTCAGCATGACATAATCCTTTTCCGGCCTGATGGCCTGATTTGAATCTGTTTGCTGGTCACGATGACCGGCACAGCCTTTATATATGGTGCGTTGCACAATAATTCAAGGCTTCATATTGCATCGCATCATATTTGTTCTAACCGACTTGTTTTATGTTGTTTTTTGAAACAGACTGGCCGAATATCTGGACGCTCTCGGGCAAAAGGCCGTACCTTCGCCGAGCATCACCCTGCCGAGGGCCGCTTGGCGATGATGTTGACCACCTTGAACGTCATCACGATGTCGTCGGCCTGGTTGATTACCTCGACGAACGACGTGACCGCGCCGCGATCCGGCTTGGATCTAGACGGCACGGTCTTGAGCACGGTCACGCGCACCGACAGCGTGTCCCCGGCGCGCACCGGCTTGAGCCAGCGCAGCTCGTCGAGGCCGGGCGAGGCCAGGCTTGCCGCGTGGGTGAGGTAGTGCTCGACGTAGAGCCGCATCATCAGGCCCGCGGTGTGCCAGCCGCTGGCGATGAGGCCGCCAAAGGGCGTGTTCTTGGCCGCCTCGGGATCGGTGTGCATCGCCTGCGGGTCGAACCGTTTGGCGAAGGCGATCAGTTCGTCCGCCTCGACCGCGATGGTGCCGAAACGGTGCACGTCGCCCTCGACATAATCATCGAGGTAGCGGTCAGTTATTGGATGGGCAAACGTCATTCCGACATCCGATGCTGAACAGCGTCGTCGCTTGGTGTCGGGCGGCCATAGCATGAGGACGTGCGCCTTCGAAATAAAACATTTAGACTGTGTCCGCCACCGCAACCGCAATACCTATTGGCACTGAACGGGTGTGCCAATTGTAAACGGCGAGCCACGCCATGTCCGAACGCAGGTTCACACTGGTCGACTTCACTCACATGAACCGTGCGGGCTACCTTCGGCTCTATGAGGCGGGCCACACATATTCCCTCTCACGGGCCGTCGCCCACGCCGCGACCAAGCGCGAGCTCGTCGCGAAGCAGCGACCGGCGCGCTGGACGCCGCCAAGCATGTTCAAATTGCCGGAGGCGCTGACCGAGGCCGAGGTGGTCGAGGCGGAGCTGAGGGCCCTGCAGCGCCATGCGTTAGAGGTAGTCGATCCCGAATCAGGGTCTTAGGATCGATGCGAGGCCCATCAGCCACGGCTGCTGTCGCCTATGGGTGTTGTCGGTCCGGACGTTCCACGAGCTTATAGAGCGGTTGCCGAGCTGAGTTCCATTGAACCATCCTTCGCTTGCAACACTCACAATAGACGCTACCGCTGTCGGCAATGGGCAATTCGGTATAACTCACGACGTATCGTGCCCCACAATGCCGACAGCTAAAGTTAATATCTTGGCTGCTCATGGCTGCACTATATGCGCCTCGATGCCTGATCGACAGCCGCAAGTCAGCTATCGTCGCGTGAACGCCCCGACCGCAGCCACGTCGCTCCAGTTCGGCCGTGCGTCCGCGTTGATGGCCACAGCCGCGCCCCGAACACCAGACGGCGAGCGTGCGCACGCCGTTCGCGCGCATGTTGCCGAGCGCCATGGGCGGGCCAGTGTAGCGCATGCGGGGCTGTCCGACTCGGCGCTGTTGAAGTAACATCCGTCAGCATAGAAGAGAGCGCTTATGAGGGGGAAGACTGTTGTCATCACGGGTGGCACGTCCGGAATTGGCGAGGTTGCCGCGGTAGCGCTTGCAAAAATGGGCGCCCGGATCGTCTTGGTCGCACGAGACAAGTCCCGCGCCGACGCGACCCTCGCGCGGCTTCGTGACAGCGTGCCTGGCATCGCCCACTCCGTACATTTTGCCGATCTCTTACGCTTGGCCGAGATGAAACGTGTGGCGGCTCAAATCGCCGATCGCGAGCCGCGCATCGACGTCCTGATTAACAACGCAGGTGCACTATTCGCCACGCGCCGAATCACGGAAGACGGGCTTGAACGTACCTTCGCGCTCAATCACATGGCCTATTTCATCATGACAACGGGATTGCGCGAGCGGCTCTCCGCCTCGGCTCCCGCGCGCATCATCAACACGGCTTCCGCCGCGCACCAGGGCGCCAC
>PMAF01000277.1 GCA_003152455.1 Hyphomicrobiales bacterium | reverse complement strand
GCATCGGCGAGGCGCTCCAGCACGCGTGGTGACAGGCCGGTGCGCAGCCAGACATCGCGCACGGAGTCGTAGGAAACGTCGCGCCGCGCCACGACCGACTTGGCATCCTCCTCGCTCAGCCCCTTCATCTCGCGCAGGCCGAGGCGCATCGCGTGACTGGCGCGCAGGTCGTCGCGCATGGCGCGATGCAGATCGTGCAGCCGCTCGGCCGCACACGGGCCGGGCTCCAGCGTCGAATCCCACTGCGAATGGTTGACGTCGGGTGCGCGCACCTCGACGCCGTGCTCGCGCGCATCACGCACGATCTGCGCCGGCGCGTAGAAACCCATCGGCTGCGCGTTCAAGAGCGCGGCGGCGAAGGCATCCGGATAACGGCACTTCAGCCACGCGGAGGCGTAAACCAGCAGCGCGAAACTGGCCGCGTGGCTTTCCGGGAAGCCGTATTCGCCGAAGCCCTCGATCTGGTGGAAGCAACGCTCGGCGAAGTCGCGCGCGTACCCGTTGGCCAGCATGCCATCGATCATCTTGCGCTGGAAACTGCCGATGGTGCCGACGCGCTTGAAGGTGGCCATGGCGCGGCGCAATTTGTCGGCCGCCGCCGGCGTGAAGCCGGCGGCGACGATGGCGATCTTCATCGCCTGTTCCTGGAACAGCGGCACGCCCAGCGTTTTCGACAGCACGGCTTCGAGTTCTTTCGACGGGTAGGTGACCTGCTCCTGACCGCGGCGGCGGCGCAAATAGGGATGCACCATGTCGCCCTGGATCGGGCCGGGGCGCACGATCGCCACCTCGATCACCAGGTCGTAGAAATTCGCCGGTTTCAGGCGCGGCAGCATGGTCATCTGCGCGCGGCTCTCGACTTGGAACACGCCGAGCGAATCCGCCCGTTGCAGCATGCGGTAGACGGCGGGGTCCTCGGCCGGGATGGTGGCGAGCGTGAGTTTCTCGCCGTAGCGCGCCTTCACCAGATCGAACGCCTTGCGAATGCACGACAGCATGCCGAGGCCAAGCACGTCGATCTTGAGAATGCCGAGCGCGTCGAGATCGTCCTTGTCCCATTCGACGAAGGTACGGTCCGGCATGGCGCCGTTGCCGATCGGCATCACCTCGTCGAGCCGGCTGCGCGTGATGACGAAACCGCCGACGTGCTGCGAGAGATGGCGCGGGAAGCCGGCGATCTCGCGCGCCAGCGCCGCGATCTGCTGGACGCGCCGGCTGTCCGGGTCGAGCCCGGCGCGCGCCAGATCGGCGTTGCCGTCGCCGCCGCCGCCCCAAATCGAGGACGACAGCGCGCCGATGGTATCTTCGCTCAAGCCGAAGGCCTTGCCGACTTCGCGGATCGACGAGCGGCCGCGATAGCAGATCACGGTGGCGGCGATGCCGGCGCGTTCGCGGCCGTATTCGCCGTAGATATATTGAATGACCTCCTCGCGCCGCTCGTGTTCGAAATCGACGTCGATGTCGGGCGGCTCGCGCCGTTCCGGCGAGATGAAGCGCTCGAATAAAAGATCGGCGCGGTCGGGATCGACCTCGGTGATGCCGAGGCAGAAGCACACCGCGGAATTGGCGGCCGAGCCGCGGCCCTGGCAGAGGATTTTTTGCGAGCGCGCGAAGCGCACGATGTCGTGGACGGTGAGGAAATAGGGCGCGTATTGCAGTTGCGCGATCAGCGCCAGTTCGTGCTCGACGGTGGCGCGCACCTTGGGCGGCAGGCCGCTCGGATAGCGCCGGACGGCGCCCTCGTAGGCGAGATGGGTGAGCGCATCCTGTGCGTTGGCGAAGCCTTCGATCGTCTCGTCGGGATATTCGTAGCGCAGTTCGTCGAGCGAAAAGGTGAGTTCGTCGCTCAAGCGCAGCGTTTCTTCGATCGCCTCCGGCGCGTCGCGGAACAGCCGCGCCATTTCGTCCGGGGATTTAAGATGGCGCTCGGCATTGGGGCTAAGCTTGCGGCCGGCGCGATCGATGGTAGTTTTCTCGCGGATGCAGGTGAGCACATCGGCGAGCGGCCGCCGGTCGGGGTGATGGAAGCGCACGTCATTGACGGCGATCAGCGGCACTTGCGCCTCGCGCGCGATCTCCTTGAGCCGCGCGAGCCGCGCCCGGTCACGTCCGCGATAGAGCATGGAGGCGGCCAGCCGCACGCGGCCGGGTGCGGCGGCGCGCAGGCGCGACAGTAGCGTCGCATTTCCAGACATTGCGATCAGTTCAAGTCCGAAGATATGCGCCAGCAGGTCGTCGAGATGCAGAATGCACTCGCCCTTCTTGCCGCGCAGGTTGCCGGCGGTGAGCAGGCGGGTTAGCCGGCCCCAGCCGGCGCGGTCGCGCGGAAAGACGAGGATGTCGGGCGTGCCGTCGGCAAAGACCAATCGCGCGCCCGGGTGATATTTCAGAGGCAAATTCTGCTCGCGCTTGGCGAGATGCGCACGCACCATGCCGGCGACCGAGTTGCGGTCGCACAAGCCGATGCCGGCGAGCCCGAGCCGGTCCGCCTGCGCCATCAGTTCTTCCGGGTGCG
The DNA here is from genome assembly GCA_003152455.1 of Hyphomicrobiales bacterium. Classification (GTDB taxonomy): domain Bacteria; phylum Pseudomonadota; class Alphaproteobacteria; order Rhizobiales; family Xanthobacteraceae; genus Pseudolabrys. The sequence goes on along the minus strand of PMAF01000277.1, from coordinate 6,787 downwards.
AGGCCCCGCGCAGGAAGGAGAAATTCGAGGCGGTGGCGAATTCGAGGTAACGCATTTTACTTACTCAAGAACTCACGCGAAGGTCCCGTGCAGGAACCAGGTGGGCGCGGCGGCGCCTTGCGCCAAATCTTTCCGCATCAAGTCGCGGTAGAGACCGGAGCGGAACAGCCAGAAGCGCAGGCCGCTTTTGTCTTCCACCCGGAAATAGTCCCGAGCGGGCCCGCCATGCTCGCTCCACCAGGCGCCCTCGATACGCTCGGGGCCTTCGGCGGCGATCACCTCGTGCAGCGCGCGCCGCCATCTGAATCGCAAAGGCGGGCCGTCCGGCACTTCCGCCACCGCCTCGATCGGCTCCGGCCTTTGCAGCAGCCGCAGCGGGCGCGGCGCCAACTCCGCCTCGGCGCGGAACCGGCGGAACGCCGGCCAGCCCGCATCGGCCGCGGCTAACGCTGCCTGTGCGGGCACGCAGGCCGCGGCGATCTCAGGGATATGGCTGTCCTGCGCGATCAGCCGGCGCACGCGGCGGCTGCCCAGCCGCGCACTCAGGCGGTCGGCAAGTTGGTCCACTTGGCGGTCGACCTCCGCCGCGTCTTTGCCGCCGCCGATGCCGATCTGCTCGGGCGGCGAAGGTTCTGCCACCAGCACCGACAGCCGCGCCATGTCGAAGCCGAAGCCGGGATCGAATGCGTCGGCGAGCGCCGCCAGACGCTCGACGAACAGCGCGCGGATCTGCGCCGGGTCGCGCAACGGGCGCGAGGTGCCGGCGGCGATGCGGCGCACCTCGCCGTCGGTGCGGAATAATGTGAGCTCAAGGCGGCGGGCGCCGTCGCCGCGCCGCTCCAGCGCGAACTGCAGCCGCCCCGCCAGCCGCGTTAGGATCGTCAGCACGTCCTCCTCGCGCGCGATCGGCTCGGCAAAACGCTGCTCGGCGACGTAAGGCGCGACCGGCAGGCGCGGATTGAGCGGCTCGTGCTCGTAGCCTAACGCACGGTCGAGCTGACGTAGGAGCTCGCCACCGAAGCGGGCGGTGAGGGGGCTGCGCGGCAGATCGACGATGTCGCCGACGCGCTTAAGGCCGACGCGCGCCAGCGCCGCGACGGTGTCGGCGGGAAGCCGCAGTGCGGAAAGCGGCAGCGGCGCGAGCAGGGCGCGTTCTTCGCCGCCGGTGTAGCTTCCCGGCGCGCCGAAATGGGCGGCGGCGCGGGCGGCGCCGATGGTGCCGGCGATGGCGATATCGTAGGTGAAACCGGCTTGCGCGATGCGCGCGCCGAGATCGGCGACCAACTGGTGCTCGCCGCCGTAAAGATGCGCGCAGCCGCCGATGTCGAGCGTGAGGCCGTCGGGCGCATCGAGCGCTACCAACGGCGTGTAGCGCAGGCACCAATCGGCGATTTTTTCCAGCAGACCGGCGTCGGCCTCGGCGTCTTCGGCGATCGCCTCAAGTGCGGGATGCATGGCGCGCGCCTGCGCCAGCGCCAGGCCCGTGTGCAGGCCGAGCCGTTCCGCCGCCTCGTCGACGGCGACGGTCAACTCGGCATTGCCGCGCTTGCCGTAGATGGCAAGCGGAGAAGAAACCTCACGCAACCTTACGATGCGGTCGGTCGAGAGCCGGCGCAGCCACAGGCTGAGCAGGCGTTGCGAGCAGGAAGCGCTCATCGCTGTCACTCCATTCGAGAATCCATGCGCCGAGTGGGCCGCGGCGGTTGCGCGTCAGTTGCGCGGCGAAGCGCGGTCTTATTTCTTCGTCATTCCGGGACGCGGGCCTCAGCCCGCGGACCCGGAATCCATACTCCGCAGCCGGGGTTATGGATTCCGGGTTTGCCGCTTCGCGGCGCCCCGGAATGACGGAAGTTGTTGGCGAAGCCCCGACGATCCAGCGGGTGGCAGCGGGAGAGGCATCGGTCGGCGGCGCCGCGCGCAGCAGCAGCGCGAGCGCGCCGCTGTCGGCCGCCGCCAGCGAAAGCCGCCGCAGGATCACCATGTCGATCTCGCTTTGACGCAGTTCGCCGATCACGGCGCCGATGGCGCGGCAGCGCAGCGCTTCCTCCATCGCCCACAACAGGTCGTGCGGTCGCGCCGCCGCGATCGTCAGCAACTGCTCGGGTAGAAGGCCAAAGGCATCGAGGCCGGGGCCGTGCGGCGCGCCGCTTTCGGCGAGCGCCATGTCCTCGGCGATCCAGAGCAGGCGGCGAGAGGAAACCAGCCCCAGCACGAACCCGGTTGCGGCGGCCAAATGGGCCTCGCTCACCGCGGCGACCTCGTGCAGCGCGCCGCGCGCGAGACCGCCGCCGAGCGCCGCGTCGATGGACGCGATGCCAAGCGGCAAGCAGCCGGGCGCGCCGCCGAGAACGGCGGTTTTCTGCAAGGCTTGCAGGCGCTGGCGCAACTGCTCGATCATGGCGTTAAGCCTCTGGAGACGCAAATAAATCCGGCCCCATCGGGCAGGCTGCGCCTCTATTTTGTTCTCTATTTGTTCTAGTGTGCCGAAGGACCCTGGAGCCGTCAAGCCGCAAGGGATGGGGGCGAAACTGGGCCGCGGCGCAGCCCGTGGCGTTGTCAATCTTGTTCGAGCACCGCGCGCCCGCGGGGCGTCAGAACGAGTCGCGACTGCTGCATGCTGCTGCCGTTCTGGAAGCGCACCAGGCCGTCCGAGATCGCGTCTTCCCAGATCGACAGATGCGGGCAGCTGCGGCGCCAGGCTTCCGCGTCGGCATAGCTGCGCGAGGCTTCCTCCACCCAGGCGAGGAACTGCTGCGTCAGTGCGTGCGCGGCGGTTTGCATGGCGGGCCTAACTACACCCATTCGGCCGCCAAGAGAAGTCAGGCCGGCCGCTCGACCGTGCTGATCTCGATCTTCGATTCCAGCGTCTGATGTACCGGGCACTTGTCGGCGATCTCCATCAGCCGCTTGCGTTGCTCGGCGTCGAGCGGGCCTTCCAGCGTGATGGCGCGGTCGATGTGGTCGACTTTGGTGACCTTGTTCTCGCAGTCCTCGCAGTCCTTGGTGTGGATCTTTTTCTCGTGGTTGAGCCGCACCGAGACGTTTTCCAGCGGGATCTTCTTGAAGTCGGCATAAAGCCGGATCGTCATCGAGGTGCAGGCGCCCAAGCCCGCCAGCAAATAGTCGTAAGGCCCCGGGCCGGAATCGAGACCGCCGAGCTTGACCGGCTCGTCGGCCAGCAGGCGGTGCGGCCCGGTCAAAATCCCCTGCTGGAATTTGCCGGCGTGCGTCTCGCGCACCAGCACCAGGCCTTCCAAGACCTGACCTTCGGTCATGATCTCGGGCTGGTCGAGATAACGCTCAGCCCAGGCGGCAATCACATTGGCCACATAGACGGCGTCGCTCTTCTGGCTGAGCAGATGGTCGGCGCCGGCAAGCGAGACGAAGCTTTTCGGATGCTTGGCCGCGCCAAAGATGTGCGAGGCATTGTAGATGCCGACCAGGTCGTCGGTCGGCGAATGGAACACCAGCAGCGCCTTGCGCAGCGTGGCGAGACAGGCGTCGAGCTTCCTCTCGGCCACATCGTCGAGGAATTCGCGCTTGATGTGGAACGGCCGCCCGGCCAGTTCCACCTCGACCTCGCCCTGCGCGCGGATGGTCTCGACCTGCTCCTTGAACAGGCCGGCGACGTGGCCGGGATCGTTGGGCGCGGCAATGGTCACCACCGCGCGCGATTCGGGAATCTTGTGCGAGCCGGCGAGCACCGCCGCGCCGCCCAGGCTGTGGCCGATCAGGATCGCGGGCGCGTCATAGGTCTTGCGCAGGTGGTCGGCGGCGGCGACCAGGTCGTCGACGTTCGAGGAAAAATGCGTATTGGCGAATTCGCCTTCGCTGGCGCCCAGCCCGGTGAAATCGAAGCGCAGCACGGCGATGCCGTGGAAGGTCAGCCGCTCGGCGATGCGTTTGGCGGCGAGGTTATCCTTGCCGCAGGTGAAACAATGGGCGAACAGCGCATAGGCCGTCGGCTTGCCGAGCGGCAGGTCGAGCGTGGCGGCGAGCTGCTCACCCGTCGCGTTCGGAAAATTGAAGCGTTCGCTGCGCATGGTTTATCCCCTAAAAGTCGGCGCGCGTGGATGCACGGCATCCTTGAAGCTGTCGAAGGTCTTCCAGGCCGGCTCCGGCGGCTCGCATTTCGGCTGCGGCGTGTAGATCGACGGCCCGGTCATCTGCATGTTCGGGATATAGCGCGGACAATTGGGGAAGATGGCGCGGGCCTGGACCCGAACGATCAATTGCGCGCCGACGGTCTCGCCGAGCAGCGCATCGGCGTCGCTCACCGTCGCACTGCCGTTGACACGCAGGCGCTTCGGCTTGTCGTGCAGGGAGATGAACAACAGGCCGATGTTCGGATTGACGATCAGATTGCCGAGGCTCTTAAACATGCCGTTGCCGTCGTAGTCGGGAAACGCCAGTTCGGATGCGCCGGTCACCCGCACGAAGCCGGGCATGCCGCCCTTGAACGAGCAATCCGGCCGGCCTTGCGCGTCGGCGGTGGATGCCGTGCGCGTCAGTTTTTCCTCCAGCCGGTCGGAGATGCGCCGGCTGTCGAAGCGGTCCTGCAGTTGGCGATTGCCGTCGTGGTATAGGATGCTCATCGCTGCCCCCCCGCCTGTCATCAGGTTCAATCGCGCCGTCCAGCGCGGCCGCATGCAAGGGAAACTTAGCAAAGCGTGCGAAGGACTGGCGTAAAAATTGCTTGATCTGCGGCGTCACTCATTTCAGGCGCACGACAAGGAGTTAGCCATGACACGCGACGGCCTCACGGAAAAGCTTCTCGACATCAAGCGCGAGAAGGGCTGGACATGGAAATATATTTGCGGCGAGATCGGCGGCATGTCGCCGATCCTGGTTACGGGGGCGATCCTCGGCCAGATGAAGCTGATCAAGCCGCAGGGCGCCAACGCCGCCAAGCTGTTCGGCCTCTCCAAGGCCGANNCAGGCGATGCTCAACGAGGTGCCGTTCCGCGGCACCGGGACGCCGATGCCGCCGACCGATCCGCTGATCTATCGCCTCTATGAATTGGTCATGGTCAACGGCCCGGCGCTGAAAGCGCTGATCGAGGAGGAATTCGGCGACGGCATCATGTCGGCGATCGACTTCGACATGGACATCACGCGTAAAAGCGATCCCAAGGGCGACCGCGTCAGCCTCGGCATGACCGGAAAATTCCTGCCGTACAAATATTACGGCGCGACGGGGAATGCGTTGGCGTATGGGCTGAAGGAGGAGTAGGGGCAAGCGAGATTCGCTGGGAGCACCCAGACCACGAATCCCGGCGACGGGAGCTCGAATTTCTTCGGTCATGCCATTCTTCGCAACGACTTAGCGGACCGCGCTTTCAATTGGCACCGATTCGGCACAGTCGCTCGCGCGGATGAAAAATTTTGCGCTCACGCGGATTGAGTAACGTCAGATGCGGTGTTAGAAGCTCGGCCGCCGGTGAGAGAGGCGGTCATTGCTGTGGACCTTAAAGCTCAGCGGTCAATGTTGCAGGACCTTAAAGCAACTGGCCGGATGGCTCCCGCCCGCCCTAACCAGGCGTAAAAGCTGGTCCCCGACGCTAAGCAGACAGGTGCTCGTCGGACCTGTGTCATTGCGGTGGGCCCACTGCCGAACTTCACCGCTTCGGCGCCGAACTAACTTTAGGGAGGAACTATCCATGAAGGTAGTTCTGATAATTGACGTGGGAAGAATCGCGCAGGCGATAGTTCTCGCGTCAGCCCTCATAAGATGATGAGGACCCCCGGCAGCAAACCTGCCGGGGTTTTCATTTGGGCAGGAGGCCTCGGCCGTCCTTTCCTTTCAACATTCGTGGGCGCATCTTGTCATTCCGCCGCAATACGAAGTCTAGGAGCGGGAGTGGGCGCGTAGGCTGAGGCGTCGGGAGGGAGTTCAAGTGCTGAGCATCCGCGAGTACCGATCAGTACCATTAAGCACGGTCAGTACCACCGAGCACCGCAACTCCAGGGTAAGCCGTTGGAACATGGCGGACGCGGTTAAAATTGTTGGAAGAGCTGCGCTTCATCCTGCTCAAAAGTGGCTCTTCAGGACCGACCAGCTATGCGTTGATTTTGAACCCGTACAAGATTGTCGAATACCACGACCAGCAGAAAAACCCTGGTCTGCGCGAGGACAAGTGGAACGCCCTGATCGAACGGATGTCAGAAGTCGGTGAGGAGAGCCTGACGCCACCGCCACTAGCGGCCGGTACCGCAGCGCCGCCTGCTGCGGCGACGTAGAGTACTTTTGGCGGTCGAGCCAAGTTTCGACAATAAAGGTGGCCATCATTGCTGCAAGGTTTACGGTGAGCCCGTAGGGCGGGTTAGCGCCGAAGGCGCGTAACCCACTGGGCCATCGCCAGTTGCGAGTCACTGTGGTGGGTTACGGCGCTATGCGCCTAACCCCCAGCGCTATTTGGCCCACTCAAACACGTCGACTGTGACCTTCGTAATCCGAAGGGCGAGCGCATATGCGAGAAAAAACGGCCAGATCACCAACTGGCCCAAACCAAAAAGTAATTCGGCCTCTTCATCGTGTGGTGACACGGTCTCTGTCGGTGCATTTCGCATGTACTCTGCCCAGTCATCAAGGCTGATTTCTACGATCACCACCGGAGAGAAGAATTCTGGGTGGCTGTTCAGTTGCTCAGTTGTAAACAGCCGCCCGTAAGGAAGTATTACCCATTTATTGTAGGTGTTGCCCAATGCTTTGATTTGATCGGCCGTAAGATGCGGCTTTATTTCCGCCGCGAAGCGTTTAGCGCCCTCATACCAACGGCCCTAAGGA
>PMAF01000230.1:7292-8000 GCA_003152455.1 Hyphomicrobiales bacterium | reverse complement strand
GAGCGCTATGCGCACACCACCGCCGCTTTCGTCCGCCTCGCCATGATCCGCATCATGCTCAGGCGGCTCGCCACAAATCTCGAGCCATGAATCTAAACTTCTCGGAGGGCTCTTAACCAACCTCTCCTAGCTTAACCCTCACCAGATAGCGGGCATCCCGCCTGGCTTTGTCATGCGTATTGGAATTGCTCGTACCTTGCTTATTGCGGCAGCCGGCCTGTGGCTGGCGGGCTGCAGCGCCGGAAAATTTTCCAACCCCTTCGAAGCAAAAACGGACGGCGCGGACGCTTTCGCCGCGGCACCGGCGACCGATAGCAGTGCCGCCGAACAGTTGGCGTCGCCGCAGGGCGCGCCGGCCGCCGCCGAACCGGGTTTGTACGGCAGCGATCCGAACGACGCCTTGAACCTCGGCAAGAAGCAATACCGGGCCAATAATTTCGGGCTGGCCGAGAAATATTTCCGCCACGCGGTCGAGCTGCATCCGCGCGACGCCGAGGCTTGGCTCGGACTTGCCGCGTCCTACGACCGCTTGCGCCGTTTCGACCTTGCCGACCGCGCTTACGGGCAGGCCGTCAGCATCGTCGGGCCGACCGCCGAGATCCTGAATAACCAAGGCTATTCCTACATGCTGCGCGGCGACTACAAGCGCGCGCGCGAAAAGCTCGGCGAGGCACGCCGCAGGGACCCCGGCAACAAATACGTGCTGAA
>PMAF01000230.1:0-7269 GCA_003152455.1 Hyphomicrobiales bacterium | reverse complement strand
GTGGGCAACAAAACCGGTGGTTCAACATCCGGTCTCAGGGGGGAATCCAATGGCTAGCGCAGTAAATGCCGGCGCGCGTCTCGACCGGCTGCCGATCTCGTCGTTTCACTACCGCATTTTCTGGTTGATCGGCGCCGGCATGTTTTTCGACGGCTACGATCTCTACGTCGCCGGCGGCGTGCTGGCGTCGGCGATCCAGACCAAGTTCTCGACGGTGCCACAGAACTTGCAGTTCCTCTCGCTCACATTCGTCGGCATGACGCTGGGCGCGCTGATCACCGGCTTTGTCGGCGATAAATACGGCCGCCGCTTTACCTATCAGATCAACCTGCTGATCTTCGGCCTCGCCTCGCTCGCGGCCGCGTTCGCGCCGACCATGGGCTGGCTGATCGTATGCCGCTTCATCCAGGGGCTGGGGCTGGGTGCCGAGATCGTCGTCGGTTATTCGACGCTGACAGAATTCGTGGCGCCGAAGACGCGCGGACGCTGGCTCTCCTTCATGGCCTTCATCGTGGTGGCGGGGTTCCCGGCGACCGCGATCCTCGGCTATCTGATCATTCCGAGTTTCGGCTGGCGGCCGATGTTCATCATCGCCGGCGTCGGCTCCCTGATCGTCTGGTATCTGCGCAAGGCGCTGCCGGAATCGCCGCGCTGGCTCGAATCGGAAGGGCGCACCGCCGAGGCGGAAGCCTTGATGACGTCGATCGAGGCGGAAGTAGCGTTGCCGACTTTGCCGCTGCCGCCGCCGGCGCCGACCGTGCGGCAACTCTCCGCCGCCGATATGTTCAAGCCGCCGATCCTGCAGCGCCTGATCGTCGGAAGCTGGGTGTTGATTACCATCAATACGCTGATCTTCGGCTTCGTGATCTTCCTGCCGCAGTTCTTCCTGCGCCAGGGCCTCACCATCACCAACTCGCTCGCCTACACGCTGGTGCTGTCGATCGCCTCGCTGGTTGGCTGCGCGCTCGGCGCCTGGAGTTCGGACGCCGTCGGCCGGCGCTGGAGCATTGTCGGCGCGTCGGTCGCCACCATCGTGTTCGGCTACATTTATGCCCGCTTCAACGCCGCCTCCGATCCGGCGACGGTATTGTCGGTCGGCTTCTTGCTGATCGTCGCGATCTACGTGCAGACCGCAATCCTGTTCGGTGTCTACACACCCGAGTTGTTCCCGACCGAGATCCGGCTGCGCGCCAACGGCATCTGCAATACGCTGGGGCGCGGGGCGACGGTGATTTCGCCTTTCATCGTCGGCGCGTTGATGGCGAACTACAAGCTGCCCGGCGTGGTCTGGCTTATGATCGGCCTGGTGGTCATCCAGATCATCGTGGTCCTGGCCTGGGGCGTGGAGCCGCGCAACCGGGCGCTCGAGGATGTCGCCACCGCGCCAGCTTGATCGGCGCCCTCATCGATCGGTATCGGCCGTCCGGCCTACCGGACGGCCGATTGCGTTCATAGATGGCAGGGGCGGGGCGCGCAGCGTGAGGAAAAAAGCGGTCATGTTCAATTCGTTGCGAAAACTGATTTCCGAATTTGGCGAGGACGGTAAGCATCCTAGCCGCTTCGAGGATAACGATTATCGCCTGGCCGCCGCCGCGCTGCTGGTCCACGCGGCCGCCATCGACGGCTCGGTCTCGGACGCCGCGCGCGACAAGCTGCATATCCTAATCAAGCAGCGCTTCAATCTGGACGATGACGCGACCGACGAATTGGTCGCCGAGGCCACCGAAGCCGAGCAGAAGGCGATCGATCTCTACCAGTTCACAGCCCGGCTCAATCGCTCGCTGGACGAGGCGGGGCGCGCGCGCATGGTCGAAATGATGTGGCAGATTGCCTTCACCGACGGCGTGGTCACCGAATTCGAGGATAATCTGATCTGGCGCGCCGCCGACTTGCTCGGCGTTTCGCAGGGCGAGCGGATAGCGCTGCGTGAGCAGGTTTCGGCGTCGCGCACGGGTGACGCAAAGCCATGAGCGGCTTGCGCCCCGTCACCATCATCACCGGTGCCTCGGCCGGCATCGGCGCCGCGCTGGCGCGTGTGTTCGTGCGCAACGGCCATGTCTTGGCGCTGGTGGCGCGGCGGGAAGACCGCTTGCACGCACTGGCGGACGAGATCGCGGCGTCCGGCCGCTGGTGATCGTCGCCGACCTGCAACAACGCGATGCTGCCCGCCTGATCGGCGACGCGCTGGCTGCGCAAGGGGCCGAGCCGCAATTCATGGTCAACAATGCCGGCTTCGGTCTGGTTGGCACCGCCGCCGCGCTCGACCGCAATGAGCAACTGGCGATGATCGACCTCAACATGCGCGCGCTCACCGAGCTGTCGCTCGCGTTTGTCGACAGTCTGGCGCGCCACCGCGGCGGCATTCTCAATGTCGGCTCGGTGGCCGGCTTCCTACCGGGGCCGGGTATGGCGGTCTATTACGCCACCAAGGCCTATGTGCTGTCGTTCAGCGAGGCGTTGCACAGCGAGCTCAAAGCGCGCGGCGTGCGGGTGAGCGTTCTGTGCCCGGGGCCGGTGCCGACCGAATTCGCGGTGCGCGCCGGCGTCAAAGGGCGCTCGCTGGCGCCCGACTTTCTCAGCCAGTCGGCCGAGGACGTGGCGGAGGCGGGCTATCGCGGGCTGATGCAGGGCCGGCGGACGATCATCCCGGGCCTGCTCAACAAGCTGCTCGTCCTGCTGATCAAGCTTTTTCCGGGCCGGCTGGTGATGGCGGTCGTCGACCGCCGCCAGAGCCGGCGCAGGCCCGCGTAGTGGACATAGCCGCCACTCGTCCCTCATATTGCAAAGGCCGGTAAAGCGGGTAGTAGTCGATACCAGCGCAGAATCGCGCGCCGAACCGCCATGTTGAAGCCGGTCCTCCTCATCTTGCACCAGGAGCATTCCTCGCCCGGCCGGGTCGGCCAGGTGCTGGGCAAGCTCGGCTATCCGCTCGACATCCGCCGCCCGCGTTTCGGCGATCCGCTGCCGGAGACGATGGACGAGTACGCCGGCGCCGCGATTTTCGGCGGCCCGCAAAGCGCCAACGACAGCGAGGACTTCGTGCGCCGCGAGATCGACTGGATCGGCGTGCCGCTGCGCGACAAGAAACCCTATCTCGGCATCTGCCTCGGCGCGCAGATGATGGCGCGCCATCTCGGCGGCCGCGTCTATCCGCATCCGCAAGGCCATGCCGAGGTCGGCTATTACCCGATCCGCCCGACGCCGGCCGGGCGGGCGATCTGTGCCGATTGGCCGGACCACGTCTACCAATGGCATCGCGAGGGCTTCGACCTGCCGGCCGGCGGCGAACTGCTGGCGGAAGGCGATGCCTTTTCCGTGCAGGCGTTTCGTTATGAGACCGGCTATGCGCTGCAGTTCCACCCCGAGGTCACCCACGCCATGATGTATCGCTGGCTGGTGCGCGGCGCCCATCGCATGGAACTGCCCGGCACCAAGCAGCGTCATGAGCACATTGCCGACCGTGCGGTGCACGACCACGCCTCGCACAGCTGGCTCGCGGCGTTCATCGACCACTGGATCGGCCGCAAGCCGGCCGAGCAACCGGCCGCCGCCGACGCCCCATAAGCCGCCCGCGCCGCGCCGTCTGGGAGATACCATTGACAAATCGCCGTCCAGCCTGATCGTTGCGCCGGGGAATGAGGGGGGCCGACGATCGCCGTGCGGAGGCTCAGCGCATGCTCGATTCGAAACGACAACAGCCGACCCGTCGCACCGTGGCTGCCCGCGGCGCTGGCCGCGATGTTGCGCGCCTCCGACGGCATCCTCGACATACTGCCGATCGCGACCTTCATCTGCGACGCGCAAGGCACGATCCTCCAATATAACGCCCTCGCCGTGGAGATCTGGGGCCGGGTTCCACGGCCGGGTCAAATGCATCAGGAATTCACCGCGGCGGCGCGATATTTCGATATCGACGGCACGCCGTTGCGGCGCTCGGAGCTGGCCGAAGTACTGGCGACCGGAAAGCCCGCGCGTGACGTCGAGCGCATGGACGGAGCGCGGGTGATCGTGTCGCTCAATATCGATCCGCTGCGCAACGCTAAAGGCGAATTGGTCGGCGCGGTCAATTGCTTTATCGACATCACGGAGCGCAAGCGGACGGCCGCCGCGCTCGAACATTCGCGCCTGCATGCCCTCGAGCAGGAACAGCGTTTGGCTGCGACCTATGAGCATGCCGCGATCGGCATTTCCGAGATCGCGCCGGACGGTAGCTTCCTGCGCGTCAACGAGGCGATTTGCGCCATCACCGGCTACAGCCGCGAGCATCTGCTCGCCAACCGGCTGTTCGCCCATACCCATGCCGACGACGCCGATGTGGACCGCGAGGCTTTCCGCAAGCAGATCGACCTCGACCCGCTGAGAGTTGCCATCCTCACGATCAGGCCTGTGGGGACATTCTGTCATCGCGATCGTCCAATCGATACCGGCCTCAGAAAGTCACGTCCTGCAGGATGCGCGCGAGCCGCGTCGGGTTGGCCTCGACGTACATCGCCGTCGTCCTGATGCTGGTGTGGCCCGCGATCTGCGCGATCGACTTCAGGTCGACGCCGCGCTCGGCCAGACGCGTGATCAGCGTGCGCCTACCGCTGTGCGACGACGCGCCGGAGGCGCCAGCAGCAGCTCGCCGTCGTCGACCACCGTCGTCGCGCCGTAAATCCCCTCCCGCGGGTCCGGACGGCGGCCTGACGAGCGGCCGGGAGGCTCGGAGACGTAGCGGCGCCCTCGGCAGTGGTCTATTCTGTCGCACGGGAGGGCGTGCGAGTGGGCCAGATCCTGGTGATGCTAATCGTGCCGCCGATCGTAGGCGTCGTGACCTACGCAGTCATTCGACTTGTCTCGAATAGCGACAAAGACGACGGTGACAAAATGATCCACGAACGCCGGCACGTTTCCTGACGAATGCCGCGCCACTTGCAGAGCGTCGTCGGATGCTGACGCTAGTAAATCCTTGCCGGCTTTTTACGTGAGCACTTTGGTGCGGATGCCGAAGTGTTTGTATGGAAACAGAGAATGTGATGGCTCGGAAGCTTCCATGCATTGCCGCGGTCGCTGGCCTCGCTGCGCTAGTATCTTTTCCGTCCGCTTCGCTGGCGATGTCTATAAGATTTTCATGGACGGGTTATCGACCGTGCAGCTCCAGCTCGCCCGCGTTCAATGTCTCTGACGTCCCGACGGGCACAGCGCGTCTCGCATTCAAGATGGTGGACAAGAACGTGCCGAGCTACACCCATGGTGGCGGGACTATCGCCTACGATGGCGGGCGTGAGATTCCGGCCGGCGCATTCTCATTCAAAGGGCCGTGCCCGCCTTCCGGCCAGCAGCACACATACGAATGGACTGTTCAGGCCCTCGACAGCAGCGGGAGAGCGATAGTCACGACAACTGCTGCCGCTAAGTTTCCGCCACGATAGGCTAGGGCCGTCCGTGTGAGACGTGAGATGTCCGAACGCCGTTTCGCACTCGTCGACTTCACGCACATGAGCCGNNTCGCCCACGCCGCGACCAAGCGCGAACTGGTTGCGAAGCAGCGGCCCTCGCACTGGACGCCGCCGGGCATGTTCCGGCTGCTAGAGGTGCTGACCGAGGCCGAGGTGATCGAGGCGGAGGCCGAACTGAGGGCCCTGCAGCGGCACGCCCTGGAGGTAGTCGATCCCGAAGAGGCGTCTTAGAATCGACGCGGACGATATTCGGACCGCCAATCGACTACGAGCGGAAAGCGCGTTCATGACTGAGCTGCTCAAGATTGAATGTGGACCTGGCCTAATATTAGATACGCTGGTCGAGGGGCCGCCCGGCGCACCTCTCGTATTGCTGCTGCATGGCTTTGCGGAGTCGTTCCACACATGGCGGTCGCAGCTGCTCGCTTTGGCGGCGGCAGGATATCGGGCGGTGGCACCCAGCCAGCGGGGCTACTCTCCCGGCGCGCGGCCGAATCCGGCGGACGTCGAGCAATACCACTTCGACCGACTGGTAGCCGACGCAATGAACGTCGCCGCCGCATGCGGTTACGCCGATCGCCGCTTTCACCTCGTCGGTCATGACTGGGGCGCCAGCATCGCTTGGGGCATTGCGGATCGATATCCGGACCGTCTTGCTTCTCTCGCTGTGTTGTCACGCCCGCATCCCAATGCCTTCAATCGCGCGCTGCAGATGCCGGACGGTGAGCAGGCGCGGCGCTCGCAACATCACAGGGCCTTTCTGGAGCCCGATGCGGGATCGGTCTTACTGGCAGACAATGCGCGACGCCTGCGCGAACGGCTTGCGAAGTCCGGCGTTCCCAAGGTCGCCATCGAGCGACATCTCTCCGTGCTCGGCAACGAACCGGCGATGGAAGCAGCTCTTGCCTGGTATCGCGCGCGCGGCGCGATCCGCGCGCCGCTCGGTATGATCAGCGTTCCGGTGCTCTACTTGTGGGGCGACGCCGACGATACCGTCGGACGCTCGGCTGCGGAGGGCACCAGCGAATTCGTTTCTGGGCCCTATCAGTTTGAAATCCTGCCGGGCGTTGGTCATTTCGCCGCCGAGCAGGCTCCCGACAGGGTCAACGAGCTATTGCTAGCGCACCTGGCCAAGCACCCGGCGTGAATGCCTCTCGCGCCGCCATTAGCGCAATCCGCTGATCAACCTGGCGCCGACCGACCGTCGCTCACCGTTCTCAATTTATGTGCGCGCTCGCCGGATCGGACTTACGACCCTCTGTCGCCGATCCGTTCCGGCCTTGCGGCCCGCCGGATGACTCGTAGGAGCACCGGTGGCCCGGCTTGGTATCCGGCCATCCGAAACCGGCCCGGGACTCTCCAGGTTCATCTAAAAGGCGCCGGCCTGCTGGCAGCCATACGCGCCAGGGGCCGCCAGCCCGACACAGGCGCGCGTCGTCCATAAATATTCGACCGCAACACGACGTGACAACGGAGAACAAGATCGTGGTCAGCCTCAAGGAATACATCACCCGCCATGACCTAGCGCGACGGAAATCGAGCACGCCGAAGCCGTCGCGATCGCGTCGTCAGATGCGCGAGGACGTCGGCGAGGTCCGCGTCATGAGCTCACCCGGCCTCGACACGGCGAGCGTCGGGCTGCCGGCGGACGTCGACCTCAAGGTCCGCGCGGCCCGCATGAACGAATTTTGGCGCGCACTCGTCGAGTTTCAGCATCGCGACGTGATGGTTGTCGCCCTGTGCGTGGGCGAGGAGCGGTAGCGGTACTCGACCGGCTCTCGCGATGTCCGCGTGATGTCCGCTATGCATCCGATAGCGACCAAATTTTGCG
>PMAF01000180.1 GCA_003152455.1 Hyphomicrobiales bacterium | reverse complement strand
TGCTGGTCAAGGAGCGGTGGTTCTAGCGCCCTAGCCTGTCACTTCTTCATATGCTTGCCGAGGAATTCCTGCGTCCGGCTCCAGGCCAGCGCGGCGGCGTCCTTGTTGTAGCTGGCGCGCTCGTCGCAATAGAAGCCGTGCGCGGCGTCCGGATAGACGTAGGTCTCGGCCTGCGGCTGCTTCTTCTTGATCTCGTCCACCGTGCTCATCGGGATGCCTTCGTCCTTCTCGCCGAAATGCATCTGCAATGGGCATTTCGGCTTTTCGTCGGCGAACTTGCCGATCATGCCGCCGTAATAGGCGACCGCCGCCGACAGGCCGGGGATCCGGCAGGCCGCTAGAAACGCCGCGGTGCCGCCCATGCAGAAGCCGATGACGCCGAGCGGGCCGACGCCTTTCATGTCTTCCTTGGCGGCGGCGATGTCATGCATCATGTGCTCGAAGTTGAGGTTGCCCAGATAGCTGCGGGCATTGGCGATCTCGTCCGGCGTATAGCCGCACTCGAAATCGCGCACGAAACGGTCGAACACCGCCGGCGCCACCGCGACGTAGCCGAGCGCCGCCAGCCGGTCGCACACCGCGCGGATGTGATGGTTGACGCCGAAAATCTCCTGCACCACGACCAGCCCGCCCTTCGGCGCGCCTTGCGGATCGGCGCGATAGGCGCCGAGCGAATGCTGGTCGGCGGTGGTGAGTTTGAGCTGCTTACCCAAGGAAACCTCCCATAGTTTTGATGCTGCGAAATGCGGAAAACCCTGTCGCCCGCGCGGGTTTTAGCATGGAAATTCTCGGCTCGTCATTCCGGGCCCGGCCCTTCGGGCCGTCCCGGAATGACGGGTCAGGCAAATAGCTTCGCCAGCAGCTCGTAGGAATGCTTGCGCGCCTCGTGGCTGAAAATCATGGTCATCACCATGACCTCGTCGGCCTGCGTGGCGGCGATCAACGGTTCGAGCCGCGCCTTCACCGTCGCAGGCGAGCCGACCGACAGCTTGGTGCGGTTCTGCGCGATGCGCGCGCGGTCGACCGGCGTATAGTCGTAAGCGGCAGCGTCTTCCGGCGAGGCCAGCGGCAGATATTCGCCCTTAGCGCGCCGCACGATATTGAGATCGACGGTCTTGGCCAGGCGATCGGCCTCGTCATCGCTGTCGGCGCAGATCACATGGGTGCCGAGGATGGCATAGGGCTTGGCGTGCGACGCCGAAGGGCGGAAATTGTCGCGATAAAGCTTCATCGCCTCGGCCGCGTCGAAGGTCGCGAAATGGTGCGCAAACGCAAAGGCCGCGCCGATCTGGCCGGCGAGTTGCGCCGAATAGTCGGACGAGCCGAGCAGATAGATCGGCGGTAGCGGCACGTCGGCCGGCATGGCGTGGACATTGTGGAACGGATGGCCGGCGGGAAAACCGCGCGTCTCCAGCAGCATCAATTCGTTGAACCGGTCGAGGAAATCGTCCTCCTCGCTGATGCCCTGGCGGCGCCGCAGCGCGTAGGAGGTGGCTGGATCGGTGCCGGGCGCGCGGCCGAGCCCCAAATCGATGCGGCCGGGATAAAGCGCCTCCAGCACCTTGAAGCGCTCCGCCACCATCAACGGGGCGTGGTTGGGCAGCATGACGCCGCCGGAGCCGATACGCATGCGGCTGGTGACGGCGGCGATCTGCCCGATCATGATGTCGGGGGCTGAACTGGCGACCGCCGGTAGATTATGATGCTCGGCCACCCAATAGCGCACATAGCCGAGGCCGTCGGCGAGCCGCGCCAGATCGAGCGAATTGCGCAACGCCTGGGCCCCGGTCGAGCCGGCGGACACGGGCGAGAGATCGAGGATGGAGAGCGGGGTCATGGTTCGGCGCTATCTTATCATGTTCGCGGCGTCCGCCATCTTCTCGCCCGCGTCCGAAGGCGTATGATAGGCAGAGAATAAACGGAGCCCGCCATGGCCGCGTTGACCGAATGGAAGGTGCCACTCTCGGCGCAGCCGCGCGCGGAGGACTACTCCTACGATCTCGAGCGCGCGCTGTCCTCGGTGGTCGGCCTGCATTCGATCATCCCGCCGGACGGCTTCACCGCCGAAACCCTGGGGGCCGAGCGCGCCGGCAACGGCGTGCTGATCGACGACGGCCTGGTGCTGACCATCGGCTACCTGATCACCGAGGCGGCCACCGTCTGGCTGCATCTCGGCGACGGCCGCGTGGTGGAAGGCCATGCGCTCGCCCTCGACCAGGAGACCGGCTTCGGCCTGGTGCAGGCGCTGGGTCCGATCGATCTGCCGATGCTGCCCATCGGCTCCTCGCGCGCGGCCGAGATCGGCGAGCGCGTGGTGATCGGCGGCGCCGGCGGCCGCACCCGTTCGCTCGCCGGCCGCATCGCCGCCAAGCAGGAATTCGCGGGCTATTGGGAATACGTGCTCAACGAGGCGATCTTCACCTCGCCGGCGCATCCCAACTGGGGTGGCACCGCGCTGATTTCGCCGCAGGGCGAGCTGATCGGGATCGGCTCCTTGCAGCTCGAACGCGCGCGCGAGGGCAAGAACGAGCATCTCAACATGGTGGTGCCGATCGACCTGTTGCCGCCGATCCTTGATGACCTGCGCAAATTCGGCCGCGTCAACAAGCCGCCGCGGCCGTGGCTCGGGCTCTATTCGACCGAGATCGAGGACAAGATCGTCGCCGGCGGCATCGCGCCCAAGGGTCCGGCGGCGCGCGCCGAATTGAAAACCGGCGACGTGATCCTGGCGGTGAAAGGCGAGAACGTCTCGAGCCTGGCCGCCTTCTACCGCAAGGTCTGGGCGCTGGGCCAAGCCGGCGTGGAAGTGCCGCTCACGCTCTACCGCGAGGGCGTCACTTTCGACGTGCGGGTGAACTCGTCCGACCGGCAGAAGTTTCTCAAGGCGCCGCGGATGCATTAGAGCGGCCTCATTTCCCGGCGGCTCAGGGGGCCTTTCCCTATCATTCATTGGCGGTTGAGCAGCCATCACCCGAGATCCTGGCATGACCGATATCAGTCAAGTGAACACACTGTTTCAGCTTCTGTCTTTGGCCAAGCAGAGAATTTCGCCAGGCGCCTGGGATTACCTCATGGGGGGCTCGGAAACCGAGACGACCCTGAACCAAAATCGTCTGGCGCTCGATCGCCTCGCGTTCCGCCCGCGCGTGCTGCGCAATGTCGAACACATCGACACGAGCACGACCTTGCTGGGCCAGAAGCTCAAGCTCCCCATCGTCCTCGCGCCGATCGGTTCGATGCAGGACATCATCGCCGAAGGCGGCGTGGCCCCGACGCGCGCCGCCGCGCGTGCCGGCGTCGTCCATATGCTGAGNNGCGCGGCGACAAGGAATGGGTGGATAGCACGATAAAACGGGCGCTGGAGTTCGGCTATCGCGCCATATGCCTCACGGTCGATCGCGCCGCCTACGGGCGCCGTGAACGCGATCTTGCCAAAGGTCATCGTCCGACCGTCCACGTCGGACACGCTTCCGAAACGTTCCAGGCGGCGTTCAATTGGGATGACGTCGACCGCATACGATCCTACGTAAACGTGCCGCTGATCCTCAAGGGCATCAGCACGGCCGAAGATGCGGAGATCGGTGTCGCCCGCGGCGTTGACTGCATTTACGTCTCCAACCATGGGGGGCGGCAGCTCGACCATTCACAAGGAACGATTTCGGCGCTGCCCGAGATTGTCGCCGCTGTCGGCGGTCGCGCCGAGATCATTGTCGACGGCGGCATTCTGCGTGGAACCGACGTTCTCAAGGCGCTGGCGCTCGGTGCGACGGCGGTAGGGATCGGCCGTCTGCAGGGAATTGCGTTAGGAGCCGGTGGCGAAGGCGCCGTCGTCCGCATGTTCGAAATCGTCGAAGACGAGATCGTGCGCGCCATGGCTCTCTTGGGCGTGACAAAACTTGCCGAGCTCAATCCACATTATTTGACGTCGGTCGAGCCACTCGCTCGCACTTGGCTTGAGAGCGCCTTTCCACTGATGCGCGAAGGCTACGGCGCGCCGGCAAGCGAAATCCGCGAACTGTCGCTTGCACTTCCCGGCGACGTGCTGGCCCAGCGCGTCAAGACGCGCAATTCGTGACCTTGCGCCGCCATCGGCGATTGCCATTGTTCCCGCCTTCGCGCGAATGAGCGGAGCCATCAGATTTCTTCGATCTTGTCGACGCGGTTGGGATAGAACGCGAGATATTCCTGGATCTCCGCCATCGCCGGGAAGGGCTGCTCATAGCTCCAGACCACGTTGTCGGCCGTGCGCCCGCCGGCCTCAATCGAAAAATAACTGGCGTCGCCTTTGTAGGGGCAATGCGTGCGGTGCTCGGTCGGCTTGAGCAGGTCCATTTTTGCGTCGGCGCGCGGCAGGTATTGCACCCGAGCATAGCCCGCCTCCTGCAGCGTGAGCGCGCGCGTCGTGTCGGCGATGACTTGTCCGCCGAAAGTGACGCGCACGCGCCTGGGATTGCGCGCGATGGTGATCGGATGATCGGGGCCGGGTAGCTTCATGATGGTCACGTAATCACGCGGGCGGAAAATCATAGAGCCGCGCCGGATTGTCGGTGAGGATGGCCTGGCGCAGGCCTGCATCCTTCGTCCAATCGAGAAACACCGCCAGCAGGCGCGCGGCGTCCGGCACCGGACCCTCGGGCCGCGGATGCGGCCAGTCGGTGCCCCACACCAGGTTCTGCGGATTGGCGGCGATCAGCGCATCGTGGAACGGCCGCGCTTGCGCGTAGTCGGGCGCCGTCGCGCCCAGCCGGTAGGTGCCCGACAGTTTCGCCCATAGCCGGCCTTCGCCGACCCCGCGCAGCAGCGCTTGAAAGCCGGGATGCTGCGTGCCGTGATGAAATTCAAGACGGCCCATGTGATCGACCACCACCGGCACCGATACCCGCGCCAATGCTCCCGCCATGTCCGGCAGGTCGCGCGCGTCGACCCAGAGCTGCAGATGCCAGCCAAGCTCGGCGATGAGCGGCAGCAGCGGCTCGATCTCCTTGAGGCCGACGCCGTTCTGGTAGTAGGGCTTGCCGTCGCGGCGGAACTCGTTGGCGCGCAAGCCACGCACGCCGGCGGCGTGCCATTGCCGGAGCGTCGCTGGCGTCAATTCGGCGCCACCGACGGCGACGCCGCGCAGGCGCTCGGGCTCGCGCGTGAGCGCGTCGAGCATCGACCGGTTGTCGCGGCCATAGGCGCTCGGCTGCACCAGCACGCCGCGGTCGAAGCCGAGCCGATCGAGCAGCGCCAGATAGGCCTCCAGCGGCGCATCGTCGGGCGTATAGCTGCGCGGCTCCGCATAGGGAAAGCGCGCGGCCGGCCCGAACACGTGGCAGTGACAGTCGCAAGCGCCGCCCGGCAGCGCGCCGGTCATTTTGGCACGATGCCGGCGAGCTTGGCGGCTTCGCGCATGTGCTCGTAGTCGGTGCGGATGAAGGCGGCAAAGCCCGCCGAGGTCATCTGCTCGGGCGTGGCGATTTCCGCGCCCATGCCGCGCAGCTTGTCGGGCGCCGGACCGGCGGTCAGTCCGGCGGCGACCGCCTTCTGCAATTGCGCGACGATGGCCGGCGGCGTCTTCGCCGGCGCCACGATGCCGATATAGCTCTGCGCGGTGAAGCCCTTCACGCCGCCCTCGATGAATGTCGGGATGTCGGGCGCGAGCTTGGAACGCTGCGCCGACGCGACCGCGACGATGCGGGCGTTGCCGCCTTTGTGCAGCGGCAGCGCGGTGGAGAATTCCGTCATCGCCGCCTGGATGGCGCCGCCCATCAGATCGGGCATCAGCGCGCCGCCGCTCTTGTAGGGAATGTGCGTGATGTTGGCGCCGGTCGCAGCCTTGAAGCGCTCGAGCGTCATGTGCGTCGCGCTGCCGACGCCGCTAGTGGCCATGTTGATCGGCTGCTTCTTCGACAGCGCGATCAGTTCCGGCAGCGTCTTGGCCTCGACCTTGTCGTTGAGGATGATGCAGTGCGGCACGTAGCTGGTCAGCGCCACCGGCGCGAAGTCCTTGAGCGGATCGTAGGGAAGGTGCGCCTGCACGAAGGGATTGACGGTGAGCGGCCCGTTCGAGCCGACGAACAGCGTGTAGCCGTCGGGCGTCGAGTGCGCCACGAATTCGGCGCCGATGCCGCCGCCGGCGCCGCCGCGGTTGTCGACCACAACCGGTTGGCCGAGCGCGCTCGAAATGCGTTCGCCGACGATGCGGCCGACGATGTCGGCGTTGCCGCCGGGGGCGAACGGCACGATCAGGTGGATCGGCCGGTCGGGATAGGCGGCGAAGGCGGCGCGCGGCAGCAGGCTCGCGGCCGAGCCGAGGCCGAGGGTGACGATCAACTTGCGGCGTGAAATGGTCATTGATGTTCCTCCCAGTGGGATTTTACGCCGGCGTTGATCGCCGGCTGCACTCTCAAGCGCTCGATTTTAGATTTGCACAAAATCGGGCATTTAAGTCTATGGAGAACTTCTTTATTTTCTAAATTGA
>PMAF01000299.1 GCA_003152455.1 Hyphomicrobiales bacterium | reverse complement strand
CGGTGAGCGCCAGCGCGGCGGCCAGCGGCATGGCATAGGCCTTGAAGGCCAGCGCCAGACCGAGCCCGATATAGATGATGCCGATATTCTCCACGGTGTGATAGGCGAGCAGGCGCTTGAGATCGTGCTGCATCAGCGCGTAGAGCACGCCCATCACCGCGGTGATGCCGCCGATGGTGAGTACCACCATGCTCCACCACCAATCCGGCGGCCCCAGCAGGTCGAACACGATGCGCACCAAGCCGTAGACCGCGACCTTGGTCATCACGCCGCTCATCAGCGCGGAGACATGACTGGGCGCGGCGGGATGCGCCAGTGGCAGCCAGGCATGTAGCGGCACCACGCCGGCCTTCGAGCCGGCGCCGACAATCGTGAGCAATAGTATCAGCGCCGCCACCCCGGCGGTCGGATACGACGCGCGCATGGCGTCGAACGCATAGTTGCCGTCGGGGCCGGCAAGCAGGCCGAAGGCTAGCAGCAAAGCCAGCGTGCCGAAGCTCGCCATCAACAGATAGATGTAGCCGGCCCGAACGTTCTCAGCTGTCCGATGGTGCGCGATCACCAGCGCCCAAGACGTGAGCGACATGAATTCCCAAGACACCAGGAAGCTGAAGGCGTCGTCAGTCATGACCACGAGGTTCATGGCGGCGAGATAGGCGGGATAGAATGGCAGCACGCGTTGCGGGGAATCCTCGTGGCGGCCATAGCCGATTGCGAACAGGCTCGCCGAAGCGCCGCCGAGATTGACCACCACAAGGAAAAATGCCGCCAGCGCGTCGATGCGGAAATGCGCGCCCAGCCAGGGCAGGCCAAGCGGCAGGGTGACGGTCGACGGTTCTGTAATTCCAAACAGGCAGAGCAGCGCGACCATGCCCAACGTCAACGTGATCATCAGGCTGGCGCCGTAGACCACGCCGATGCCGCGCGGTGAGGCGCCGAGCGCGATCGCGACGGGGGCCAAGACCACCAGCGCCGCCACGCCGTATAGCGCGTAGACGACCATCATTTGAGCCGCACCCCGCGGCCGCCGCCGCTGCTCGCCGCGCCTTCGCCGATCAATTCGATGCCGCTCGCTGCCAGCGCATCGACAAGTTTCATCAATGAGTCGACATTGCCGCGCACAACGCCGTCGCTGGCTTCCATGCGCTGGATGGTCGGCAGCGACAAGCCCGAAGCTTGCGCCAATTGGCGCTGGTCGAGGCCGAGCAGCGCCCTGGCTGCCCGCATTTGCAGACCGGTTATCATGTTTTAGACATCGGTATAGATACATTCGATGTATCTATTGATGTATACTGCGCCTTAAATCAGGATTCAAGGCCCTTGCGAGGAGCTGTGATCAAGGCCGCTTTTTGGCCGCCAGCCGCTTATCGATGCGCGCCATGTCCACCACCATGCGCTCGTGGGTGCCGCTGCCGATCTCTTCGATTTCGTCGCGTGCGCTGACCTTGAATTCGATGCGCCGGCCGTCGACCTTGGTCACTTCAGCCACGGCGGTCACCTGATGACCCACCGGCGTTGCCGCCAGGTGGCGAATATTGACCAGCGTGCCGACCACACTTTCGCCGGGGTCGAGATAATCGCGCACCGCGTTGAGCGCGGCGTTCTCCATGGCGGTCACCATCATCGGCGTGGCGAATACCTGCGGCAGGCTTATGTCCTTGAACTGATTGGCGAGATGCGCGGGCATCACCCGCAACGTGTAGCTGCCCTTCGCTCCCACCGGAATCGGACGCATCGGGTCAACTCCCTGCTGGTCTGACGTGGTTGATCGCCGGCGCCAGGATGACCAGGATGATGCCGCAGATCGCGATCGGCGCAAATGCCAAGCTGGCAGTGTTGCTGAGATCCCAGGCCAGGCCGCTGATAATCGGCACGATCACCGCGCAGCTATAGCTGATGGTGAACATGGCGGCGGTGACGCGATGCACGTCGTCCGGCGCGCTGAGCAGAGGCGGCAGCGCCAGGATCAGAATTAGAATTACGGCATTGGCGAACCCCTGCAAAATCGCTGCCGCCACGATCCAGGCGCCTGAACCGAACACAATGCCGCCGGTCGAAATCACACAGAGCAACCCGCTGACGACGTAAGGCCAGGCTTTGCGCTCCAGCCTGCCGGCAATAGCGAGCAGCAGAAACGACGCCGGAATCTGTCCGATGTTCAATCCGGCGAGCGCCGCGCTGATCCATTCGCCTTGACCGTTACCGCGCAGGTAATCCGGCAGGAAGGCGTTGGTCGCGAAATATGTGGCGTTGGTGGTGCCGAGCATGATGCCGAGCCGCCAGATTAGGTGACTGTTCCAGTCCGGCCACCAACGACGGCTTGGCGTGGACGTTTGCCCGTTGGCCGCTGCCGGCGCCAGTGCCACGATCAGCATCGCGATAACGGCGACAGGTACGCTCCAAATTACAAAGCCCCACTGCCAGCTGCCGCCGACCAGCGGCAGCACCAGCGGAAGCATCAATGCCACGGGTAGGATTTCACCGATCAGCAGACCATTGGTGTACACGGCGGTGGCAAAGCCGATGCGATCCGGAAACCACGCGCGCACCGCCGGCGGCATGGTCACCTGCATGACGGCGACGCCGGCGCCCATCAGGATGGTCATCGCGTAAAGCCACATCACATCGGGCATCGCGCCGCGCAGCGCGCCGCCGATCGCGGTGACGGCCAGTCCCACCACCAACGCCGTGCGTACGCCGAGTCGCGCGATCAGCAGCGAACCGGGCACGGCGGCGAATGCGAACAGCATCGAGGGCAAGCCGGTGAGAATGCCGATCTGGGTGGCGTTGAGCTTGAGCCCGTCGTGGATCAGCGGAATGACCGGCGGCACCGCAAGGATCGTGAGCCGCAGCCCGGTGCCCGCGAGCCATAGCAGCAACAATGTGGTAAGAAAGCGAGCCCGCGGCCGGGGCTCGACGAGGTTTTCCATGGCGCGGACGGGCATTGCTGGAAAGTTCTGAAGTGTTGATCTTTTCGCGGGCGGGATAACATAGACTGCAGCGCCATGCACGGCTTGCAGCGGATTGGCCGCGCATTTCTCGAATGAAAAAGGTCGCCGATAGGGCTCGCTCTGGAGGCTTCCGCGCCGCTGGAAAACACTGTAAACGGCAAATTTCCTGTATAATTTCCTGTCGTCAGGGAAAACTCGCCATTTAACGACGTCTCTATCAAATCGATCACCGCATCCGTCAAATAGCGTAAAGCAGCATTTGGCTTGGAACACCGCAATATGACACGGCTGCCGAAACTAACCCCGCGCCAGGTTCTGATCGTGCTGCACGATCTCGTCGCGACCGCTGCGGCGATCGTGCTGACATTTTTTGTCCGGTTCGAGGGCCAGCCGCTGGGTGAAAGGCTGCCCGGTCTCAAATTCCTGCCGTTCTTTTTGCTGTACGCGGCGGCGGTCTATTTCGTGTTCGGCCTGCAGCGCAACAAATGGCGGTTCACCTCGGTACCCGATCTCTACGACATTTTTCGCGCCGCCACCGTTTTGGCGGTGTCGCTGCTTGCGCTCGACTATGTGCTGGTCGCGCCCAACGTCTATGGCGGCTTTTTCTTCGGCAAGATCACCATCCTGCTGTACTGGTTCCTGCAAATGTTTCTGCTGGGCGGTTCGCGCGTCGCCTATCGCTATTTCCATTACGCGCGCACGCTCCAGCGTGTCAAAATCGCCGATGCGACGCCGACCCTGGTGCTCGGACGCGCGGCCGACGCCGAAATTCTTTTGCGCTCGATCGAGAGCGGCGCGGTAAAAAAAATCTGGCCGGTCGGCATCCTGTCGCCGTCCACGGCCGATCGTGGTCAATCGATCCGCGGCATTCCGGTGCTCGGCGACATCGACGACCTCGAACGCGTGGTCGCCGACTTTTCCGGCCGCGGCACCCAGGTGACCCGCGTCGTGCTGACGCCGTCGGCGCTTTCGCCGGAAGCGCGGCCGGAGGTGCTGCTGATGCGGGCGCGCAAGCTCGGCCTGACCATGAGCCAGTTGCCGTCGCTCGATGCTGGTGGGCAGGCGGTGCAGCTTGCGCCCGTGGCGGTCGAGGACTTGTTGCTGCGGCCAAGCGTCAAAATCGATTACCGCCGGCTTGAAACATTCGTGAGCGGCAAGGCGATTGTAGTCACCGGCGGTGGCGGCTCGATCGGTTCGGAAATCTGCGACCGCATGGTCGCCTTCGGAGCCGCCCGTCTGCTGGTGATCGAGAATTCCGAGCCCGCGCTGCACGCCGTGATGGAGGCGCTCAAAGCCAAGCAGTCGTCGGCGGTCCTATCCGGCCGCATCGCCGATATTCGCGACCGTACGCGGATCATGGGACTGATCGCGCAGTTCAAGCCGGACATGGTGTTTCACGCCGCAGCGCTCAAGCACGTACCGATGCTCGAACTGGACTGGGACGAGGGCATCAAGACCAACGTATTCGGCTCGATCAACGTCGCGGACGCGGCAGCTGCGGCCGGCGCCGCCGCCATGGTTATGATCTCCACCGACAAGGCGATCGAGCCGGTCTCCGTGCTGGGAGCCACCAAGCGGCTTGCGGAAATGTATTGCGAGGCACTCGATAAGGAATTGGGCCGCCATGCCGAGGGTAAAGACGCGACGCGCCTGATATCGGTGCGTTTTGGCAATGTCCTGGCGTCGAATGGCTCGGTGGTCCCGAAATTCAAGGCGCAAATCGAGGCCGGCGGCCCGGTCACCGTCACGCATCCCGATATGGTGCGCTATTTCATGACTATCCGCGAAGCCTGCGATCTGGTCATCACCGCCGCGACCCACGCGCTCGGACCGGACCGCGGCGACGTCTCGGTCTATTTGCTCAACATGGGTCAGCCGGTGAAGATCGTCGATCTCGCCGAGCGCATCATCCGGCTGAGCGGGCTTGAGCCGGGACGCGATATCCAGATCACGTTTACCGGCATTCGCCCGGGCGAGCGGTTGCACGAGATTCTGTTCGCACGCGAGGAGGAGACCGCCGACATCGGTATTCCCGGCATCGTCGCTACCAGGCCGGTGCAACCGTCGCTGGAGGCGATCCGGGCTTGGGCGGCGACGCTGGAGCAGGGCCTTTCGCGCAGCGAGCGCGCGGTCATCTACAATGTGCTGCGCGACGCGGTGCCGGAATTCCGCGGCGAGGCGGCATGAGCGGCGTGGTCCCGAAAAGCGGCAACCGGTTTTCGGAAAAGGTCGTGCGAAAGCAATAAGGGGACCCATGGACCTCACAGCGTTTTTCAAAGCGGAATTTGCCGAGCATCACGACACGGCGCGGCGCACCGAAGCGGCGTTGGCGAGTGCCTTTGCCGGCCTGGTCGGCGCTTGCGTCCAATCGATCCGTGGCGGCGGCAAGCTGATGTTCTTCGGCAATGGCGGAAGCGCCGGCGACGCCCAGCATCTCGCGACCGAGCTGACCATCCGTTACAAGACGGATCGCGCCGCCATTGCCGCGATTGCTTTGACCACCGATACGTCCGCGCTTACTGCCGCCGGTAATGATTTCGGCTTTGACAAAATCTTTGCGCGCCAGATCGAGGCGTTGGGGCGTGCCGGCGATGTCGCCATTGCGATCTCGACGTCGGGCAAGAGTCCGAACGTCATCGCGGCGCTGCGGCAGGCCAAGGCTATGAAGCTGGTGACCGGCGCGCTTGGCGGCAAAGGCGGCGGCGATTTGGCCGGACTCGCCGATCACTTGCTGGTCGTCCCGTCCGACACCACGGCGCGCATCCAGGAGATGCATATCACCCTGGGTCAGATGCTCTGCGGTGCGCTGGAGATCGAGCTGGGATTGGCCAAATAAACGCCGTCCTGGTCGTTAACCAACTGTACGTACACCGATTTGATATTTTCACTAATAGAAAACATCGTTCGCATCCTGAAAATCCCTTGACTCACAGTCGGGGGACGCTTTCCTTGGCGGCCAGGGAGAAACAAACATGGAAGCAACGATTCAGCCTGGGCCGCGAACCAAGGCCCTTCCGCCGCGCCCCCGCGCCGGCAGCGATCGTCACAGCATTCAATCGGTCGACCGCCCGCTCTATCTGCTGGAAACCATCGCCGAAGCCGGCGGTGAGGCCTCGCTCACCGAACTTGCCTACCGCACCGGCCTCAATATTTCCACCTGCCACCATTTGCTGGCGACGCTGATCCAGCGCGGCTTCGCCGCCAAGGTGCCAGGCCGCCGGCTCTATGCGCTGGGCGCCCGCATTCTTTATCTCGGTCACGCCTGCCTGCAGGTCGATCTGCCGCGCCGCGCGCAGCCTTATCTGGAGGCGATCAACCAAGCCACCGGCGAAACCGTGCATCTGGCGGCGCTGCAGGGCGACGCGGTGGTCACGCTGGCGGTTCGCGAATCGCGCCACGCGGTGCGGGTCGACACCGGCAAGATCGGACGGATGGAAGCACCGCACGCCACCTCGGTCGGCAAAGCCATCATGGCTTGGCTGCCGGAGGATGAGATCCACCGCATCCTTACCGGCGGCATGAAGCGCTTCACCGATAAGACCATCACCGAGTTGCCGGCCTTGATCGAATCGCTGCGCGTCGTGCGCCGCAACGGCTACGCGATCGATCGCGAGGAATTCTTGCCCGGCGTCATTTGTATCGGCTCCGCCATCCGCGATCAGGCCGGCACCGTGATTGGCGCGATCAGCGCGTCGACGCCAGCCATGCGGGCGAGTGAAAAGCACGTCGCGCTGATTCGCGACGAGGTCAACGCCGCCACGCGCGCATTGTCCGCCGAATTCGGCGCGCCGACCTCGCAAGTGGGCCGCCCCGAGGCGGTCGCAAATTGAGTGATGCATTAGGCGTCGGCGCTGCCTAAAAGCGTCGTCCGCTACGTGCCGGCGCGGGAGCCGACGCGACTTCGGAACAAAACCGGAATTGATCTTTCTCAATAGTCGGGGAGAGACAATGCGCGACCTTCAGCACAATCGCGTTGGAGGATTCCATGTACGCACCGGCTGGCGTGAAGACGAGCGCGGAATTTCCAATTCCGGACTCCATGAAAGCCTGGGTATTGGGTAATCCGGGAGAGCTCACGCTCACGGATAAGCCGGTGCCCGTGCCGAAGCGGGCCGAGGTGCTGGTGCGCATCGACGCGGCGGCGATTTGCGCGACCGATCTGGAAGTCATCTACCAGGGCCCGCCGGGCATGATCCAAGGCGGCTTGCCGTTCAACAAGAACTTCACGCCAGGTCACGAATATATGGGCACGGTGGCGGCGCTGGGCCCCGGCGTCGATGAATACAAAATCGGCCAGCGCGTCGCGGTCGAGATTCACGCCGGCTGCGGCCAGTGCAAGCGCTGCCGCGAGGGCATGTACACCTCCTGCCACAACTACGGCCTCAATTATGGCGACGTCGACAAAGGCCACCGCGCCAACGGCTTCACCACCGACGGCGCCTTCTGCGAATACCAAGTCAACAATATCAATACGCTAGTCGCAATTTCCGACGACATGTCGGACGAGGAGGGCGCGCTCGTGGTCACCGCCGGCACCGCGATGTATGCGCTCACCGAACTCGGCGGTCTGATTGCCGGCGAGAGCGTCGTGGTCAGCGGCGCCGGCCCGATCGGCCTGATGGTGGTTGCGGTGGCGAAGGCGCTCGGCGCCCAGCCGGTGATCCTCACCGAAATGCGCGGCAACCGGCTCAAGATCGCGTTCGAACTCGGCGCCGACGCCGTGGTCGACATCGGCAAGGAGCCGGACGTCGTCGCGGCGGTGAAGAAGCTCAACGGCGGAAAGGGCGTCGACTACGCGGTGGAATGCTCGGCCGCGAGCAAGGCCGTCAATGACGCTGTGCACATGGTCAGTCGCGGCGGCAAGGTTTGCCTCGCCGCTTTCACCCACGATCAGGCATCGGTCGACATCGCGCATATCGTGAGCAACAACATCTACCTCTACGGCATCCGCGGCGAGGGCAAGAGCGCGGTGCATCGTGCCGAAGCTTTCATGCGGCAGAAGCGTTTCGACGCCACCAAGATTCACACCCACACTTTCCCGCTCGTCGATCTGCCGACCGCGATCCGCTACGCCAAAGATCGCGTCGACGACGCCATCAAGGTGGTGGTGAAGGCGAAACTGGACGCCGTCCACAAGGTGGCGGCGGAGTAATCTTCGATTCCGACGCCGTTGCAAACGTCGCGAACCCATTGGAACTGCAGCATATACACCGATTTCCGGCTGCGGGAACCGCATCCTGCTTCGGCCGTTGATATAGGCTTGCCCCCCGCTCCTGGACGGCTGTTAGCCAATCGATGTCGTAAGCGGCGACAATGGGCGCCCCGCTTCTTCGGTCCTTGAAGTGGTCCGACAGGATGGAGATTGGGTAGCGCTCAAGACCGAAGGGCGTTTTCTCCGCGCCGAACCTGACGGCCGCATCGTCCTATCCCAGGCGGAATGCGGTGCCTGCGAAATGTTCACGCTTGCGAAGCAGCCGCACTCCAGCGAAGTTTTCGACGCGTTAGGTCTGATGACGCCCTACGAGGTCGCGCCCTTCAATAAAAAAAGGATCGGATGGGCGCGCGATGGTGGATACGTGCTGCTCGACGATTTCGATGATGTCGGGCCTGTTTACAGCATAGAAATTGGCGGCCAGGTCTCTTTTGATGAAACGCTTGCCAATGCAGGCAAGCACATCTTTATGTTCGACCACACGATCGAACGCCTCCCCGTAGGGCACGCCAATTTCCATTTTTCGCGGGAGTGCTTGGGTGCGGCGAATGACGAGGCCGCAGCCATCTGCATCCTCGATCACCTGATCCGCAGACACGATCACGCGGGACGCTCGGACCTCATTCTTAAAATGGATATTGAAGGCGCCGAACTTGATATCTTTCCGGCCGTTTCACGCGAGACGCTGCGGCATTTTCGCCAGATCGTATTTGAAGTCCATGGCCTGCTCGGCCTCGGCGACCCGGCCTTCAGGGCCAGGTTCGTTGCCGCGCTGTCGAGCATAAACAGCGATTTCACATTGTTTCACGTGCACGCAAATAATTACGGAAATATCGGTTTTGTCGACGGGTTTGCCGTCGCAGACGTTATCGAGTTGTCATATGTGAGGTCCGATCTCGTCGAGAAAAAGATCTCGACCAGAATTTATCCGACACCAATCGACTTCCCGAACCGTCCGCAGCATCCCGACCATTTGCTTTGGTTCTACCCGTTCCTGCCGGTGGCAAGCGAGGCGAACGAAGGCGCGTTCTTGAAGTCGATCGGCACATCAAATCGCGTGCTGGGCGGCGATCTGAATGGCAGTGGGTCGGATGCCCCCAACCTTGGATAATCGGAGTGGTGTCGTGGCCACCGCTGCGCCGGGCCGCACTCTAGAAAGTCATGTTCAGCAGCTTCTCGGCATTGCCGCAGAAGATTTTGTGCTGCTCGGCCGGCTCCAACCCCAATGCCTGCACCGTTTTAATTGTCGGTGCGATCGGACCTAACGGCGTATCGGTCGCGAACACCACCCGGTCGGCGCCGAAGAATTCGAAGCCACAGCGCGTCGCCGGCACGCCGCCGCCGAACATGGCGGTGTCGGCGTAGAAATCGTGCAGGTAATCCATGTGCGGGCGTTTCAGCGACGGCAGGATGTTCGAATAGTCCTCGTCGGACGTGCGCTGGCCGAGCACTTTGAGCCCGTTACCGACGCGGCCGTCAAAGTAAGGAATCATGCCGCCGAGATGGTGGGTGATGATCTTGAGCTTGGGATAACGGTCGAGCAGGCCGTTGAACACCATGCGCATCATGGCGACCGATGTTTCATAGGGCCAGTGAAAGCACCACCACATCTCGTAGCGCGATTTTTTCTCGGCCGGATAGTCCGGCATCGCCGCGGTGCCGACCGGATGCAGCCAGATCGGCAGATTGAGTTCGGCCATGGTGGCAAAGATCGGTTCGAACTCCGGATCGTCAAGCGGTCGGCCGGCGACATTGGTGTAGAGCAAGACGCCACGCGCGCCGAGATCCTTGACCGCGCGGCGCGCTTCTGCCACCGAGCCGGCGACGTCGGTCATGCAAAGCGCGGCGGCAAAGGACGGAAAGCGTTCCCGATACTTGCGGCACAACTCGGCCATCGAGTCGTTGGCGATGCGCGCGAGTTGCAGGCCGACGTCCGGCTTGGCGATGTCCTCAATGGCCGGGTTGGGCAGCGAGATAATCTGACGGTAATCGCCGAACTCGTCCATTTCCTTGAAGCGCGCGTCGAGATCGAACAATTTTTTGATGCCGCGCAGCCGCTGCCCAATATTGCTGAGGTTCAGCGCGACGTTGGTCATTTCCTGGAAGAAGCGGTCCGGATAGATGTGGCAATAGATGTCGACGATCGTGCTCATGATCTTTCTCCCGGTTCTTCCGTTTTTGGCGCCAGCACCAGACGTCGTTGCAGCGGCAAGGCCTGCCAGCCGAAGCGCTCCGCGATCAGCCCCCAAAGGCCTTTCGGCGCCCACAGCATCACCACGATGGCGACCGCGCCCATGATCAGCAAGTACAGACTGCCGAGATCGGCCAGCGTCTGCCGCATGATGAAGAACACGATGGTGCCGACAATCGGGCCTTCGATACGGCCGATGCCGCCGATCACCGTGATGAAGATCACGAAGGCGGTCCAGTCGTTGACGCTGAAGGCGGTGTCCGGCGAGATGCGCAGCTTCATCAGGAAGATCAGCGCGCCGATCATCGCGGTGCCGAAACCCGTCAGCACATAGACGATGAGTTTGATGCGGGTGACGTCGATGCCGTTGCTCTGCGCCGCCAATTCGTTGTCGCGGATAGCGGTGAGCGCGAGGCCATGGCGCGAGCGCAGCAGCGCCACGATGGTACCCAGCACGGCGGCGGTGAGCGCCAGCGCCAGCCAATAGATTTCGAATTCACGCGCCTGCCGGCTCGGCGCCATGGCGACCACCATTGCCGCTGGCAGGCTGATGCCGGAGCCGCCACCGAGCACCGAGATTTGCGAGGCGAGCAGGCGGAACACTTCCGCCACCACCCAGGTGCCGATGGCGAAATAAGCGCCGCGCAAGCGGAAGATCAGGGCCGCCACCGGAACGGCAACCAGCGCGCCGATCGGCCCGGCGATCAAAATGGCTACTATCGGGTGAACCCCGGCAAGGATGACAAGCGCAAACAGCAAATAGCCGCCGAGCCCCACGAAGGCCTGCTGGCCGACCGACACGAGGCCGGCATAGCCGGCGAGCAGGTTCCACAGGCTCGCCAGCGCCACGAAGGTGAACACCTCGGCCAACAGGCGTAGCATCTGTCGGTCGCCCCAGAACGGCGCGAGCGCCAGGACAATAAGCGCCACGCCAATCAGCGCGACGCCGATGCGGCTTGAGCGGGTAGCGTGCTCAACGCGGCTCATCCCCACACCTTTGGAAACAAGCCTTGCGGGCGTACCGCCAGGATGGCGAGGAATACGATATGGCCGGCGAGCAGTTGCCAGCCGGGATCGATCTGCGCGCCGATCGCCTGCGACACGCCGAGAATGATGCCGCCCACCAGCGTGCCCCACATATTGCCTAGCCCGCCGATGATGACCGCCTCGAAACCGAAGATCAGCCGTGCCGGGCCGATGGCCGGGTCGAAATTCGTGCGCACCGCCAGGAACACGCCGGCGACCGCGATGACGGCGAGCGACAGCGCCATCGCCATGGCGAAGACGTGGCGGGTGTCGAGGCCCATCAATTGCGCCACCGCCTGGTCGTCGGAGGTGGCGCGGAAGGCGCGGCCGAGCGCGGTCTTGTAGAACAGCATTTGCAGCCCGGCGATCACCGCCGCCGCCACGGCGAACTGGATGAGCGGCAATAGGCCTATCCAGACGCCGTGCATGACCTGGAAGGTCTGAATTTCGATCGGGCCCGCCTGCAGTTTGCGGCTGTCGGCGGTGAACCACTCCAGCAGCCCGTTCTGGATAATGATGGAAAGGCCGAAAGTCACCAGTAGCGGCGGCAGCAGATCGTCGCCGAGCGTGTAATTGAGCAGCCCGCGCTGCAGCGCGTAGCCGATGATCGCCATGACCGGAACGACGAAGATGAGCGACGTCAGCGGATCGATACCGAGAGCCTGCGTCACCATCAGCGCCACATAGGCTGCCAGCACGATCAGGTCGCCATGCGCGATGTTGACGAGCCGCATCACACCGAAGATCAGCGACAGGCCGGCGGCGAACATGGCGTAGAGCCCGCCGATCAGCACGCCTTGCAGGATGACGTTGAGCCATTCGGTCATCGTCAAATCCCGAAATACGCGGCGGAGATACTTTCGCGCGTAAGCTCCGCGGCGTTGCCCTGCAGCGCAATGCGGCCTTCCTGCAGGCAGTAGACCTGGGCGGCGGCTTTGAGCGCCTGGGCGATGTCCTGCTCGACCAAGATGAGCGATAGGCCTTCCGCGACGATCGCCGGCAGCCGCGCATAGATGTCGCGCACGACGATCGGCGCGAGACCGAGGCTGATCTCGTCGCACAGCATCAGACGCGGGTTCGACATCAGCGCGCGCGCGATCGCGCACATTTGTTGCTGGCCGCCGGACAATGACGGTGCGGGCAGGTTGCGCCGCTCGGCCAGTACCGGAAAGAGGTCGTAGACTCGCGTAAGCGACCATGGGCCGGGCCGGCGTGACTGGCCGCCGATCAGGAGATTTTCCGCCACCGTCAGCGAGGGAAACAGCCGGCGGCCTTCCGGCACCAGCGCGATGCCGCGCCTGAGTACGTCGAACGCCGGCGCGCCGCCGACCGGCTGGCCGTCGAAGACGATGTCGCCGCGGCGCGGCGGCATCATCCCAGCGATGCTCTTGAGCAGCGTGCTTTTGCCGGCGCCATTGGCGCCGATCACTGCCACCACCTCGCCGGCATTGACCTTGAGCGAGACGCCGAACAACGCCTGGAAATCGCCGTAAAAAGCGTCGATGGCGCGCAGCTCGAGCAGGGGATCAGGCATCGGCGGCGATCCCCATATAGATTTCCGCCACTTGCGGGCTGCGGATCACAGTGCGCGGATCGCCGTCGGCGATGAACTTGCCGCCGTGCAGCACAAGCAGGCGGTCGACGGCGGCGAGCAGCGCATGCACGACATGCTCGATCCATATGATCGACACGCCGCCGGCGCGCACGTCCTTGATGAGCCGCACCAGCACGGCGCATTCATGTTCGGTGAGGCCGCCGGCGACTTCGTCGAGCAGCAGCACGCGCGGCTTGGTCGCCAGCGCGCGCGCCAGCTCCAGCCGCTTGCGATCGAGCAGAGTAAGGCCGCCGGCGCGCTGATTGGCCTTGGCCATTAGCCCGCAGCGGTCGAGCAGGTCGGCGCAGGGCTCATAGACCGATGCTTCGCTGGCGCCGGTCGCGAAAGCCGCCGCCACAACCACGTTTTCGAACACGGTCATGCCGGAAAATGGCTGCGGGACCTGGAACGAGCGCGCGAGCCCCAAGCGGCAGCACCGTTCGGGCGGCAGGCGGGTGATGTCTTGGCCGGCAAAAATGACGCGGCCGGCGTCGGGTGCGACCGTACCGGTGGCGATGCCGAACAGCGTGGTCTTGCCGGCGCCGTTCGGCCCGATGATGCCGAGCGCCTCGCCCTCCGCGAGCGCAAGCCCGATCCCATCGGCCACCACTACGGCCCCGAACCGCTTCGAGATATTTTCCAGCGCGAGGATCGGGGCCATGGTGTTGAACGTTATCCGATCGGCTGCAGCTTGCCTCCGACCGGAATATTCGGTGCGGTCTTATTTTCGGCGATCACCAGGTCGAACTTGCCGTTCTTGCGCTGCCATTGCCCGGCGACCAGCGGCGTCTTGGTGACGTTCTTCACCGGCTGTCCGGTCCAGTGGATCGGTCCGACGATCGACTGATAGTTGGTCGCCACGATCGACTCCAGGATCGACTTCGGATCGTGCAGATTCTTGGCGCGCTTGAGCACGTCGATCGCCACCTCGAACGATGCATGTTGGAAGCCGATCGGCTGGGTCCACGGCCGGTTGGTCGCCTTGGTGTAGCCGTCGGTGAGTTGCTGGGCGCTTTGGCCGGTGAGGCCGGACTTGAACGGATGATGCGGCGTCCACCAGATTTCGCTGGTGAGCCCGTTGCCGCGTTCGCCCAGCGAGTCGATGACCGACGGGAACAGCAGCGCCTTGCCGATGGTGACGGTCTTCGGCTTGAAGCCTTGCTGAGCCGCCTGCGACCAGAAAGTCGTGAAGTCGGGCGGGATCATATTGCCGGTAACGATCTCGGCGCCCGCCGCCTTGAATGCGGAAATCTGCGAGGTGAAGTCGTTGTTCATGAGCTGATAGCGGCCGGGATCGAGCAGCTTATAGCCGGCCTTCGCGAGCGCCGGCGGCAGGCCGAGCTTGGGATCGCCCCAGGCATTGCCGTCGGCGTCGTTGGGGAACAGCCCGCCGACCACCTTGTTGGTCGGCAATTCATCCCACAGCGCCAGGAAGGCGCCGATCACGTCCTCGAGGCCCCAGAAGAAATGATAGGTCCAGGTGAAGCCCTTTTTCGGGTCGCCCTTGCGGCCGAAGAAATAGGGCTGCCACGGGCAGTTGGTGGTGATGCAGGGCACCTCGTTGACCTCGGCCTGGTCGGCGACCGGATTGGTGGTGTCGGGCGTGGCCGAGGCGACGATCAGGTTGACCTTGTCGCCGAGGATCAGTTCGGACGCCACCTCGGAAGCGCGGCTGGCGTTCGACTGGCTGTCCTTGGAGATGATCTCGACCTTGTAGGTCTTGCCGCCATTGGCGAGACCTTTGCTCAGAATGCCGCGTACCTGATCGAGAATATAACCGTCGGCCTCGCCGAAGCCGGCGAGCGGACCGGTCTTGGGGCTGACATGCCCGATCTTGATCACCTGCGACTGCGCTTGCGCCGGCAGCACGCCCAGCACGGCGGGAGCGGCCAGCGCGCCGATGCCGGTCTTGACCAAAGTACGTCGCGAGATCGTCTTGTTGTCGGTCATCGTCTCCTCTTATGCGCGACCGTTAAACGTCTTGGGCGCGCGCTTTTTTAAGATGCTGCAAGACTTTCAGACGTAATTCCGCTTGCTGCGCCGGACTCCACTTGCGGAAGCCTTCGCCCGACTTAAAGCCGAGCTTGCCGGACTTCACCAGTTTTTTCAGGTAAGGCGAGGGTCCGGGCCGGCTGTCGATATCGCGCAGCACGAATTTGTGGATCGCCAGCGTCAGATCGGTGCCGACCATGTCGGCATTCTCCAGGGGGCCGAGCACCGCCAGCCTTCGGCCGAATGCCGCCTTGACGACGTTGTCGACGGTCTCGGCGTCACAGATGCCTTGTTCGACCAGCGCGATGGCCTCGCGCCATAAAGCATGTTGCAGGCGGTTGCCGATGAAGCCGGGCACGTCCTTCTTCACGTGCGCCGGCTTTTTGCCGGCGGCGGCATGCAGCTTCATGGTGAAGTCGACCGCGGCGGGGCCCGTCCATTGCGTCTCGATCACTTCGACCAGCGGCACCAGGAACGGCGGGTTCCACCAGTGGGTGCCGAGCGCGCGGTCGCGCCGCTTGAGGCCTTTCATGATCTTGGTGATCGGGATGACCGAGGTGTTGCTGGCGAGAATTGTTTCGGGGCGAACGTATTTCTCGATCTCGGCGAATAATTTTTGTTTGAGCGGCAAATCCTCCAGCACCGCCTCGACCACGTAATCGGCATCGCGCACGGCGGTGGCCAGGTTGGCGACCGGCGTCACGCGCTCGACGGCCTTCGGATCGTCGTCGAGGTCTTCCAGATTCTTGGCGATGCGCGCCCTGGCGCTGTCGAGGCTCGCCATCACGGAGTCGTAAATCATCACCTCGTGGCCGGCGAGCGCGAACACCTGGGCGATGCCGTGGCCCATCAGGCCGGCGCCGATCACCGCGATGCGCGCTTTCGCCATTGGATTACCCCGCCGTGTAGCCGCCATCGGCGTAAAGGATGTGGCCGGTGTAAAAATCCGACGCCTTGGACGCAAGGAACAATAAGGGACCCGCGAGATCTTCCGGCTCACCCAAGCGGCCTTTCGGCACGCGCGCCAGGAATCCCTTGCGCACGGTCTGCGCCCGTTCGGTGTCCTCATACATCCAGGCGGTGAGCGGCGAGCGAAACACGGTCGGGCCGATCGCATTGACGGTGATACCGCTTTCGCCCCATTCGCAGCCGAGCGCCTTGGTGATGCCGTCGACCGCCGACTTGGAGGCGCAATAGGCGGTGTAACCGGCGGGATGGCCGAGCAGCCCGCGTGCCGACGAGGTGAGGATCACCTTGCCGCCAGGTTCGCCTTCTTGGCCTTGCTTGAGCATCTGCTTGCCGGCTGCGCGCGCCATCAGCCACGACTGGGTGACGTTGGCGTCCATCACGTCGAGGAAATCCGCCGGCTTCAGATCGCCGATCTTGGCGACCTTGTTCAAGCCGGAGGCGACCACCAGGATGTCGAGGCGGCCGAATTTGTCGACCGCGGCCTTGACGATTTTCTCGCAGTTGTCTTCCGAACTCGGCCGCAACGCGACGATCTCGGTCTTGCCGCCGAGCGCCTCGCATTCGGCGGCGACTTTTTTCAGTTCGTCCTGTTTGCTCCCCGCCAGCACCACATGGGCGCCGGCGCCGGCCAATGTCTTCGCCGCCAGCGCGCCGAAGGCGCCCGACGCGCCGGTGACAATGGCGGTCTTGCCTTTGACCTCGAACAAAGCGAGCGGGTTCTTCAGAAAGGCTTCGGACATAGGCGTTTCCTCACACGTATTTTTCTTTGTAATCACCAGGTCAAGCCAGGTGATGACGGGCCAAGAGGCCCGTCACTTCGGCGGCATCGCCACCGCGACCACGATTGAACACACCTCGTTGCCGCGGTTGATGATCTCGCGCGTTTCGTTCGGCTCGATCACGCAACTGTCGTTCGCCTTCAGCACGGTTTCCTTGCCGTTGACGATAACGGTCAGTTCGCCGCTCAAAACGAAGTAGACCTTTTCGGGAGGCGAGGCGTCCGGACCGGCGCCGCCGCCGGGCAGGAAATGCGAGTAGCCGACTACGAGACCCTTGGTGCCGCCGGCCTCGGCGCCGAACAAACGCAGCGAGGTGCAGGCGCGATGGTTGGGCGCGTCGTAAGCCTTGGCGTCGGAGAACCGTTTGACGTGCATTAGAACTTCCTCCCGCGCTCGATCTTGTATTTGCCGTCCGGATCCAGGATGGCGACCAGGCGCACGATGCAGCCGTCGCCGCGGTCCCAGTTCCATGGGAAGTAGGCGAAGGTGACGCGTTTGCCGGTGACCTTGTCGATGTCGCCGCCGACATTCTCGATGCCCATGATGCCGTTCTTGAACAGGATGCGGTGCACCGGCTCCCATTCGGGGAAGTCGTCCTTCCAGTCGCGGCCGCCCGACCATTCCTTGTATTCTTCGGCGAGATGCGGGTGCAGCGGCCCGTTGCGCTGCGGGCCGATGGCGGTGGCGAGCGGGTGATCATTGGCTTGGGTGTCGTGGCCGACCACCTTGACCTTCTTCTTGACGAACCATTCGCCGGCCGACGGCACGAAGCCGGGCGCGCGGCAGAAATAGTCCTCGCTGTCTTCGTAGAACTTGTGCCAGCCGGTGTTGACGATCACCACGTCGCGCGGCCGCACGATTTTGCCGCAAGCTTTTTCCAGATCGTCGCCGGTGATCGGCTCCCACTTGTCCTTGGGGATCGAGACCACGATGCCGGAGCCGAAGAAGTGCGGCAGCGGCACTTCGTCGATGAACGGCGTGCCCTGGATCACGTGCGCGGGCGCGTCGATATGCGTGGTGTTGTGCATCGAGGTGGTGATGCGCTGCGACAGCACACCTGATTTCGCCATGTAGTGGATGCGCTCGATCTTGACGTCTTCGAAATACGGCCAGTTCGGCGACTGATAGCCGAAGCGATGGGACAGGTTGTAGAATTCCAGCCCCATGCTGTTCTTGAGATTTTCTTCAAACATCACGCCGCGAATTCTTTTGGCCACGGCATCCTCCCTTTTCTATTGTCGTCGGAACGTTCGTTGCAGCCTAACTCAGGCGGCGGCGGAATTCATATGCGTCTCCATGGCGCGTTTGGTGGCGAGCAGCCGTTCGGCGATCAGCGCCTGCCGGTTGCCAAAGCGCTGGCTCGGCACCGGCACCGAGATGGCGACGGAATTGCCGAGCGGGTCATGCATGGCGACGCCGGCGGCGCAGATGCCGAGCGTGTGTTCTTCACGATCGAACGCCACGCCGTGGCGGCGGGCGGATTTGATATCCGCCAGCAGCGCATCGAGACGCGTCAGCGTCTTCGGCGTGCGCGGCTCGTAGACGCGTCCAATCAGCGTCTCGATCGCCGGATCGGAAAGCTGCGCCAGATAGGCCTTGCCGTTGGCGGTGCAATAGAGCGGAAAAGTTTCGCCCACCGCCGAAACCGTGCGCAGGCGCTGCGGGCCGATCACCTGGTCGATGAACACCAGATGGTCCTTGCCGACCGTCGAGAGATCGACCGTCTCGTGCAATTCCTCGCTCAACCGCTCCAGGAACGGCCGCGCCAGCGCGATGAAGTCGCTGCGCACGGATGCCGCCAGCCGCAGGATGGTGGGCCCGAGCCGCACCCGGCCATTGGGGGTCGCCGCGATCACCAGCTTTTCGATTTCGAGCGCCGAGACGATGCGCTGCACGGTCGAGCGTGCGAGGTTTACCCGCTGCGCAATTTGTCCGAGGCTGAGCCCCGCGTTTTCCGCTTCCAGCGCGCGCAGGATGGTGGCCGCGCGCGCGATCACTTGCACTTGGCTCTTGTCGTTGGTGACGTGGCGGTTCATCGACACAACTCGATACGGACGCGGGCGGTCCTGCCGCCTTGCATGATGGTACACGTTAGCCCAATATGCGGTACAGGTAAAAACGAAAAAATTCGGGCGGCGCTGGCCGCAAAGCCGCATGACCCCGAAAAATGGCAACCGGTTTTCGGGCAAGATCATGCGCAAAGGCAAAAGGTGAGGAAACGCCATGGTCAAAAAGATCGCCTTGGAAGAACATTTCCTGGATCCCGGTACGGTGGAGTACTGGCGGCCGACCATGGCCGACGTTGCGCCGCAAAAAACCGCCCAGCTCGATGGCGCGCTCACCGATTTTGGCGAGCAACGGCTGGCGATGATGGACAAGACCGGCATCGCGCGCGCGGTGCTGGCAATTGCCGGGCCGGGCGTCCAATTGGAGCGCGATACCGCCATAGCGGTGCGCCGGGCGCGTGAATCAAACGATTTCCTGGCTGGCCAAGTGCAGAAGCGCCCGGACCGTTATTCCGGCTTTGCCCATCTCGCCATGCAGGATCCGAAAGCCGCGGCCGACGAGCTGGAGCGCTGCGTGCGCGAGCTCAAATTCTGCGGCGCCATGATTGACGGTCATACCAACGGCAAATATCTCGACGACCGCTCCTATGATCCGTTCTGGGAACGCGCCGCGGCGCTGGACACCGTGATTTACCTGCATCCGGCCGATCCGGTGGCGCCGCTGCCGGTGCTCGCGGGTTACAACGTGCTGGCGCGGCCGATGTGGGGCTGGGGCGTGGAAACCGGCTCACACGCGCTGCGGATTATCTGCGGCGGGGTTTTCCATCGCTATCCGAAGGCCAAGCTGGTGCTCGGACATCTCGGCGAGACGTTGCCGTTCCAACTCTGGCGCTTCGACAGCCGCTCGGCGCCCTACGGCTGGAACTTGCCGAAGCCGCCGTCGCAATACCTGAAGGAAAACGTCTGGGTGACGACCTCCGGCATGTACGACCTGCCGCCGGTGCGCTGTTCGCTCGATGCGCTGGGGCGCGACCGCGTGATGTTTTCCGCCGACTACCCGTTCGACTGGCCCGGCTGCGAATTCCTCGACACGGTGCCGATCGAGGAAAGCTTGCGCGCGGATATTGCCTACAACAATGCGGC
The DNA here is from genome assembly GCA_003152455.1 of Hyphomicrobiales bacterium. Lineage (GTDB taxonomy): Bacteria > Pseudomonadota > Alphaproteobacteria > Rhizobiales > Xanthobacteraceae > Pseudolabrys. The sequence continues at coordinate 1,872 of PMAF01000299.1, read as the reverse complement.
GAAGCTGCTCGGCCTTTAGTATTTCGCCTCAAGCAGGCGCACCGGCTTGCCGTCGAGCCACGCGCGGATGTCCTCGACGACGCCGCTGTAAAGCACGCGGTAATTCCGCTCGCTGACATAGCCGAGATGCGGCGTCAGCACGACATTGTCCATCTTGCGGAACGGATGGTCGAGCGGCAGCGGCTCGACGTCGAACACGTCGAGACCGGCGCCGGCGATCGATTTGGAATTCAATGCCGCGATCAATGCTTTCTCGTCGACGATCGGCCCGCGCGCCGTGTTGACGAGATAGGCGGTCTTCTTCATCAGGCCGAGCTCTTTGGCGCCGACCAGGCCGCACGAGCGGTCGCTGAGCACCACGTGGATGCTCACGATGTCGGCTTTGCTGAACAGGTCCTCCTTGGACACGTAGTCCGCGCCTGCTTCTTGGGCCTGTTCGGGTGTCAGGTTCTGGCTCCAGGCGATGATGCTCATGCCGAAAGCGTGGCCGATCTTCGCCATCTGGCTGCCCAGCCGGCCGAGGCCGACGATGCCCAGCACCTTGCCCTTGAGCCCGGTGCCGAGCGTCGATTGCCAATGGCCGAGGCGGAGGCTTGCGAATTCCTGCGGAATCTTCCGCGCCAGCGAGAGGATCAGGCCCCAGGCGAGCTCTGCGGTCGGATAGCCCAGCATCTCGGTGCCGCAGACCGTGATGCCGCGCGATGCCGCCGCTGCGACGTCGATCGATGCGTTGTGCATTCCGGCGGTGACGATCAGGCGAAGGTTGGGAAGCTGCTCGATCAGCGCGCGGGGAAAGGGGGTGCGCTCGCGCATCAGCACCACCGCCTCGTAGACGTGGAGGCGCTTTGCCACCTCGGCGGGGTCGGCCCAATGCTCGGGAAAGGCCTCGATTTGGGCAGCCGGATGCAGGCTCTGCCAATCGGCGAGGCCGAGCGCCGCGCGCTGGTAATCGTCAAGCACCGCCACGCGCATCATCGAACCTCTCCTTGCCGCCAGGCGCCGATTTAGCCGATGACGGGGCCGGGGCGCAAGCCGGACCGCAGTTGACACCAGGACGGGCCGCCGCGCAAAGCTAGCGGAAATCGCGGGGAGGCAAATGGCGGGCGCGCTCGACGGGCTTTTGGTGGTGGCGCTGGAGCAGGCGGTGGCGGCGCCGCTGTGCTCCTGCCGGCTTGCCGATGCGGGTGCGCGGGTCATCAAGATCGAGCGGCCCGAGGGCGATTTCGCGCGCAACTACGATTCGGTCGTGCACGGCGAGAGCGCCTATTNNGCAGCTATTTCGTCTGGCTCAACCGCGGCAAGCAATCGGTGGCGCTCGACATCAAGGTCGCGGCCGATGCGGCACTGCTCCATCGCATGATCGCGCGCGCCGATGTCTTCATTCAGAATTTGGCGCCGGGGGCGGCCGCACGTGCCGGCTTCGATCCTGCCGAGCTCTGCGCGCGCTATCCGCGCCTCATCGCCTGCTCGATCTCGGGCTATGACGAGAGCGGTCCCTATCGCGGCACCAAAGCCTACGATCTGCTGATCCAGGCCGAGACCGGCATCGCCTATCTGAGCGGGCCGCCCGAGGCGGCCGGGCGGGTCGGCGTCTCGATCGCCGACATCGCCGCCGGGCTTAACGCCCATGCGCAAATTCTCGAGGCGCTCTATCGCCGCGAGCGCAGCGGGCAGGGCGCGTACGTTGCCTTGTCGCTGTTCGATGCGACGGCCGANNATCCAGAACGAGCGCGAATGGGTGCGCTTCTGCGGCGAGATCATGGCGGCGCCGGAATTGGCGGCGGATGCGCGCTTTGCCGACAATACGAAACGCGTCGCCAACCGGACGGATCTCGACGCGCTGATTGCCGCCTGTTTCGCGAAAGCGCCGCG
>PMAF01000082.1 GCA_003152455.1 Hyphomicrobiales bacterium | reverse complement strand
GGTCGAATGTCGGCTATTGGCACATCACGTCATTCGCCGCGACGCAATATTTATGGTCGCTCTTGGAGCAACATCGGCCATTGCCCAGCGAATTGCACTTAGCTCGCCTCAGCCTGATTCAAAAAAATCCCCCAGCAGCCTAGGGGCTACCAGGGGGCTAAGGACAAAAACCAAATGTTCAGGGAGAACGATCTGGTGAACGCAGCCTAGCCTGATCACGGTGGCGTCCTATCCCGTATTATTATGTAGCCTTACCGCCGCTGTAAGAAGCGGTTCGCGCGGTTGCGCCCAATTGACGCTGTTCTGTGGGTGTGACAAGGCGTTATCGGGCGCTCTGAAGTGCCAACGACGGCTTGAGCGCGGCGAGAGTGAAAATCAGTTTTGCATGACTGTAGTCTTTAACGCGCTCTTATTTTTCACTTCATTCGCAGCGGTTCTAGCGCTCTTGGCCAGCACCACCACCGTAATCGGTTGGCTGCTTTTGAAGGTACTGAAGAAGTTGGGCATGATCTTTCGCGCAATTCCAGAAGATAAATTTCGTCAATTCAGAAACGAACACAGCGGCAACGTTACCGATGCGGGGCCTGCGATGACCACGCCGCCTTGAAATTCGCCATGGCCTGCTCACGGCTTGCCGCATAACCAAAACACCTGATCGGATTTCGGAGAGACCGCCGCGTTGGCGGTCTTTCTATTTGCCGTGCGTTGGTCGAGATTGGCATATGAGTGCATTCGCTGCGACGCACCATTTAGGACGCGATTGGACAACAACGGACAATCGTCAATTTTGGCCCGCGACGGCTATGACGTGACCCATCTTGAGACATGGCGACCCTGAAAAATTAGCTCCAAATTGACGCTCGTTATTGATTGCCGCTAAGCCGTACTCCAGATAGCCGAGGTCGTCACAGCGCGGAGGATTACATGAAGGGACGTTGGTTCAGCATTGCGGGCATGTGTCTGCTGATATTGCCGGTGGCTTCCGCTGCGTATGGGCGTCTGCCCGAGTTTCCTAATCTTCCGACAGTTGGGAAAACGATTCCGGGCATCACTGCAAGCGGCTGGCAAGTTTTGGTGGCGCCGCTCGGCACGCCCGCCCCGATCATCAGCAAGGTTAGCGCCTACCTGAGCAAAGTGGTTAATGACGCGGATTTCAAGAAGAGGCTTGCTGCTATTGGAAGCTAAGCGATAGTCGTTTCAGTTTTGTATTGAGTGCTGCTCGACCGATTGATTGGGTAAATGCCGCCTTAATGCTGGGCCGACAATTGCGTTTCTCACAAGTATTCGAATGGCGGAATTCGTTCGCTATAGCTGAAAAATCGGTTTCTTCTGATCTCGATGGGCTGATTGCTCACTGTCGCTGATTTCTGCTTTTGGCAGATGGTGTTGAAAAAGGGCTCGTTATTTTCGGCGAACAGTGATTCCGTCTGGCTGCGGCTTTCAGCGGCGAGGTTTGCCATGATGGGTCGGCAGAGGGGCGATCAGAGCCAGTTGTTCTACCTGTTCAATCTCGAAGGACGCATTCCGGCGAGCCATCTGCTCCGCCGGATCAATCCGGTCGTGACGCGGGTGCTGGCTGACCTGCGCGAGAAGCTGGCCCCATTCTACAGCGACATCGGCCGGCCCTCGATCGACCCCGAACTCATGTTGCGGATGCTGATTGTCGGCTACTGCTACGGCAACCGCCTAACCTGGAAGAAGCAACGCAAGCCATCGAGTGCATCGCTAAGGACGCCAGCCGTGCGAGTGACGTAGTAGCGCGGGTCCGTTCCCTTGCCAAACGGACGCCTCCTCAAAAAGAGTTGCTGAATATTAATGAGACTGTCCGTGAAATCATAATATTGACGGCAAGCGAGATGCAGAGCAGCCACGTTTTGCCGCCTCGCTTGGCTTGGCCGAGATCACGGTAAAAGTACATCGCGGCCACGTCATGCAAAAGATGGAGGCCAAATCATTGGCTGAACTGGTACGGATGGCCGATAAGCTCGGCGATGTGGTCAGTAGAACCGAGCCCAGCGGCGATACCAGAGTATAATCGTCACTTCCCTGTTTCCCGGATATCGATGATCCTTCGCGCGTGAAGGTCCGCCACCGGGCGGATCTCGCAAGCTGCCGCATTGGAAGGTCACTATGACGATCAAACCTTCGATTGCTGTCGTCGATGATGATGAATCTGTTCGTGAGGCAACGACGCGTCTCTTACGGTCACTTGGGTTTATCGCGAAGGGGTTTTCATCACCGGACGAGTTTTTATCGTCCAATCGCCAGCACATCATCTCCTGCCTGATTGCAGATGTGCAAATGCCTGGCATAAGCGGGCTGGCCCTTTACGGCCAATTGATTGCCGCCGGTAATCCAATCCCTACAATCTTGATTACCGCCTATCCCGGCGAGGCCATTCGTGAGCGTGCGCTCAATGCCGGCGTTGCCGGCTACCTTGTCAAACCGTTCAGCGAAAAGGAACTGCTAGATTGCATCGACACGGCCCTGAAGCACAGGGTGCTGCTTTCGCCGATTAAGCAGTAGCTAATTCGTGGGCGATGGTCAGATGGCGGCTCACATCAGCAATTTCGTCCGGTTCTACATGGCAGCTCTCATCGTTCGGCTTGCACGATATTTGCTGGTGTTGGCGCATCGTTTGTATCGAGCCGGAATTCTAAGCCTGGCCGGCGTTAGATTCGCGATTGTCGTCAGCGAGGAACTCCGCAAATTGAGTTGGCGTTTGGTGCGGTAAAAACGCCGGACGCGTCTATGTTCCGACGTTGCAGGGAAACGGCACATGATGCGATCGCATGATCGGGCCGTTAGCACCTTTTTTATTTGACAGCGTAAAACGAGGAGCGTATCCGCGAATATGTTCGAGGGAACTTCGAACAAGCATCGTGGAAAACATGGACAGCTACCCTAGTTGCGCCACGGCGGTCATTGTGTCGGTTCGCCGTGCGCCCATAAGACATAACCGGATCGATCTTGGCGGAGCCCGCCGGGAGAAGTAAGGGTCGGACCTAAGGGTCTGTCCCTCGCTCACCTTCAGGCCGGCCAAGACCGGACCCTGGAGGTGAGTCATGAAGCTCGCACCCGCAACCCTTTCTATCGTCCGCGTTGGCAGCGTTGACCATGTCGGCACGTATCGCGGCCGATCCAACGCGAACATCCTGCTGCGGTCAAATTCTGTGCAATTTCTGAGAATTTGGCGGCATTCCGGTGCGCTTATCGCCCGCTGGCGTGTGTCACCGGAGACCGGACGGCTCGAGTGCCGTTGGTCGCTCGACGAGCGATCCGCAGACGACCAATTATGGCCCGGTCCGAATAGAGCCAGGCGACGCTGGCACCAGCCCCCGCGGCATTCGCCGCGACGGTGGCCCCCATCGCTCGTATCACAAACCTGTCAACAAACCTATGATCATTGCGATTTGACGGCCCTAGGGTCCGGGTCAGCTTCGGCGTGAAAGCCCTCTGCCATGAACGAACAAATCAAGGTTCAGCCCAACCACCGCGGCGCGACCGATATCAAGCGGCCGTCCCCGCTGCTGGGGCTTTGCGATTGCGCGCCGGACGACGCGCTAAAGCAGCTCGATGCCGCGCGGACCGGGCTAACGCCGGAACAGGTCGAGCAACGGCTGGAGAAATACGGCCCCAACGAAATAACCCACGAAAAGCCGCCGACCTGGTTCGTTCAGCTTTTCCACGCCTTCCTGACGCCGTTCAACGGCGTGTTGTTTGCCGTGAGCGTCGTTTCCCTGTTTTCCGACGTGATTTTTGCCGCACCGGAAGATCGCACGTTCCGGACCATTATCGTCCTGATTTCGATGGTGCTATTGAGCACGCTGCTTCGCTTCTGGCAGGAATTCCGCTCCAACAAGGCGGCGGAAGAACTCAAAGCGATGGTGAGTTCCACAACGGCTGTGCTGCGGGCAGGAATGGACCGCCCGCAAGAAATCCCGATTTCCACGCTCGTGCCGGGGGACATCGTCTATTTGTCGGCTGGCGACATGGTACCAGCCGACGTGCGCCTGCTAACCGCGAAAGATTTGTTCGTCAGTCAAGCCATGCTGACCGGCGAATCCATTCCGCTGGAAAAACATCCGGTCCCGTTGCCCAAGCGCATAAATTCGGCGACCGCGGCGGGAACGCTCCTCGAACGCGAAACCGCCTGCTTCATGGGCACGAACGTGGTGAGCGGCACAGCGACGGCAGTCGTGGCGGCGACCGGCGATGCGACATTCTTCGGCGCGGTGGCGAGAGACATCGTCGGTGCGCGGCCGCTCACTAGTTTCGACAAGGGCATCAGCAAAGTGAGCTGGATGCTGGTCCGTTTCCTCATGGTGATGACGCCGCTGGTCTTCCTCATCAACGGCATTTCGAAAGGCGATTGGCTGGAATCGCTGCTGTTCGCCGTTTCGGTGGCCGTTGGCCTGACGCCCGAAATGTTGCCGATGATCGTCACCACCAACCTTGCCAAGGGCGCGGTCGTGATGGCGCGCCATAAGGCCATCGTCAAGCGGCTCAACGCCATCCAAAACTTCGGGGCGATGGATATTCTTTGCACCGACAAGACCGGCACGCTGACACAAAATAAGATTATCCTCGAACGCCACCTCGATGTGCACGGCAAAGAGAATTTGCAAGTCCTGGAATTTGCCTGGCTAAACAGCTTCTTTCAGACGGGCTTGAAGAATCTCTTGGACGTCGCTGTGCTCGACTACGCGGTACAGCACGACGTCGTCTACAAGCTGCAGCACTACAAAAAAATCGATGAGATTCCGTTCGACTTTATGCGCCGCCGCATGTCAGTCGTCGTGCGCGACGGCGATGGGAGAAACCTCATGGTTTGCAAAGGCGCTGTCGAGGAGATGCTGCCGCTCTGCGTATCTGCGGACAATAACGGGGCGGTCGCTGGAGGCGTGGTGCCATTCACCACCGAAATGCGCAAGGAAGTGCGCCGGGTCACCCGCAAACTAAACCAAGAGGGCCTTCGCGCCTTGGCTGTCGCCTATAGGTGGCTGCCGCCTGAAGACCGCACCTACACCGTCGAAGATGAAAAAGAACTTGTGCTGGCCGGGTACGTTGCATTCCTTGATCCACCAAAGGAAACCGCGCGTCAGGCAATCGCCGCGCTGCGGGAATACGGCGTGGCAGTCAAGATAATTACGGGCGATAACGAGGTCGTCACCCGCAAGATATGCAAGGAGGTGGGGCTTCCGATCGAACACGCGCTCTTGGGCAAGGACGTTGAAAAATTATCGGACGCCAAACTTCAGGAAGCGGCCGAGCAGACCACCATCTTTGCGAAAATGTCGCCCGTGCAGAAATCGCGCGTAATACGCGCGCTTCAACGAAAAGGGCACACCGTTGGCTACCTCGGAGATGGCATAAACGACGCCGCGGCGCTCAAGGATGCGGACGTAGGGATTTCTGTAGATACCGCCGTCGATATCGCCAAGGAGTCGGCCGATATCATTCTGCTGGAAAAGAGCTTGCTGGTGCTCGAAGAGGCCGTGATTGAAGGGCGCAAGACCTTCGCCAACATCATCAAATACATCAAGATGACTGCGAGCTCGAATTTCGGCAATGTGTTCAGCGTGCTGATCGCCAGCATCTTTCTGCCGTTTCTGCCGATGCTGCCGATCCAATTGCTGGTGCAAAATCTGCTTTACGACATCTCGCAGGTGTCGATCCCGTGGGACGACGTGGACCAGGATTTTCTTAAAGTTCCCCGCAAATGGGATGCCGGCGGCATTGCGCGCTTCATGGTGTTTATCGGGCCGATCAGCTCGATCTTCGATATCGTGACCTTCCTGTTGATGTGGAACGTGTTCGGCGCCAACACGGTCGAAAAGCAATCGCTGTTTCAATCGGGCTGGTTTGTCGTCGGCTTGCTGACGCAGACGATCATCGTGCACATGATCCGGACCCAGCACATCCCGTTCATTCAGAGTCGGGCCGCGACGCCGGTCATCCTGCTGACGGCCTCGATCATGGCTTTCGGCATTTTCTTGCCATCCTCGTCGGTGGGCGCGCATTTAGGATTGGTGCCGTTGCCATTGTCCTATTTTCCTTGGCTCGCGGGAATCCTGTTGAGCTACTGCGTCCTCACGCAATTGATGAAGCGGATTTACATTCGTCGCTTCGGTCAGTGGCTATAACAGCGGCTGAAAAGCGAGTACGGTGTCCATTGTCTTGGAACGCAATAATTGACCTTGGTCGCTGAAGATAACCAACTATGCATCTTGGGACCGGGGGAACTTATCGCCGAGCGATCACGGCTTTATGCTGCGAGCGCCCTGGTGAGTCTTGCGCGATCCATCCTGTGGATCGCCCACTATCTGTTTCGTGTCGGATTGTTGGATATTGCCGGGGTTAAATATGCGATTCGAACCAGTGAAAAGTTGCGGCGCCTCGGGTGGCGACTGGCGCGGTGGAAGCGCGCCCGAAAATAGCAGTTGAGAGCCAAATGCCAACGGAGCGGCGTCTGTTTCTGCCAATTTTAGGACTCGGCGCAATGTTTGACTTGAGTCCGCAATGGGCTCCAAACTTGACATTGATTAGTCGGCGCCCCCGCCCGCCGCTGACCAACCTGGATTTATGAGTACGCGCCCTAATTGTGCAATGTCGCCTATTGGCACATCGCTGCGTTCGCGGCGCTGCAAAATCTAGGACGCTGTTAGACCAACAACGGACAAAGGGCGGCCCGGAGGCTAATGCCTAGCTGTCTGATGGTGGCCATCGGTCAGCGCGTATCCTTCTGATGTCATTGAAGGACATCGGTGACTCGGTGCCAAGCAGTTTCCCTCCATAGCTCTGGTTGTGTTGGCCGTGTGCCGCTTGCGTGCCGATCGCTCGCGGGGTGGAGAACGTGGGCGAGGGAAGACCTATCGGATCAAAGGCTTCCGATTATTGCTATTACGCGAAACGCGAAGGAAGCGTTGCCGTGCCGAGGCAGCGCTCTATCGTTGACTAAATTGAAAGACGTGGATCGCTGCTCATTCGTCGGCCGGTTTGAGTGTCCGTTGTTGGAGTAACAGCGGAAAAAACTCGATTTCGGCCTGCGATGCCCTTTGATCCTGATCAAATCTCAAGAGCGTCAATAGCGCTGTCTGATTTATATCAAAGATAGCGTCGCGAATTTCAGCTCTTCTATTAATGGGTATCGCAGAGGCTCGCGACGGAGCATCGCCGCATAAGCACCGCCACTGGCTATATTGGAGGCAACCGTGGCAAAATCAGACTACCTTGCTGATCTCGAACGACGGCAAAGGTTCCTCGAAGATGAAATCAACAGAGGCATGCCGTATTGCCCCGGCGACGATCTGATGATCGGTGAACTCAAGCAGCGCCTGTTGCATCTCACACATGAGCTTGATCGGCTTAATCATGCAAGCGCGGCGCGCCAATATCTGCACTGAACTGATAAGAATAGGCGAAAATAGCGACATCCATCGTTCTGACACCTGTTTGGCCTAAGGGGTCACCGTGGCAAAATTAACGGCGGGCGATCTTCAAATTATTAGCCGTATAGCCGTATTTCGCGGCCTCAAGGCGGAGACCGTCGAACACATCGTCGCGCCGGCAACCGCTCTCATGTTGCGCCCGCACGAAGGGATAATGACCCAAGACGACCCGGCGACGGCATTCTTTATTGTGATCAATGGATGGGTGAAGCTTTATCGCACTACGCCGTCTGGCGATGACACCGTGATCGAAATGATCACAAGGGGCCACAGCTTCGCTGAGGCCGTTGCGTTCACCGGCAACCGTTATCTGGCGACGGCCGAAGCGGTGAGCGAAACCCGCGTCGCCCGTATCCCGGCCGATCATCTTGTCCGTTGCATCCGTCAAAGTCCCGACATTGCGTTGGGCATGATCGCCTCGATTTCGCAGCACATGCACCACCTCGTCCAACAGGTAGAACAGCTCAAGGTGCAAAGCGGAGTACAGCGTGTCGCCGAATTTCTGGCGTCGCTGTCATTGGCCGAACAGGGGCATTGTGCAGTCGTGCTACCTTACGACAAGCTGCTGATTGCGGGACAGCTTGGCTTGACTCCAGAATCGCTATCGCGTGCCTTCGCGCGGCTGCGAGGCATTGGGGTCGTTGTCGACGCGTCGCATGTAGTGGTCAAGGACGTTGCTAAGCTGCGTCAGCTCGCCAACGACGATCGCACCACGGTGCGCGGCACATTGAGGCCAATGCGTTTGCGGCAGGTTGGGGAGGCTCGGATTTAGGGTCCGGCGTTTCAGACAACCGTTCCGAACAATTTGCCGATACCGGCGGTGAGGGCCATCGCTAATGCGCCCCAGAACGTAACTCGGACCGTGGCGCGCAGGATCTTTGCACCGCCTACTTTTGCCCCGATCGCACCCAGAAGAGCGAGAAAACCCAAAGACGCAGCGAACACGATCGGAACAAGTGAGCCCGTGGGCGATACGACAACCATAAGCAAGGGCATCGCCGCACCTACCGTAAACGATGCGGCCGAGGCCAGTGCGGCTTGTACAGGACGCGCGGTGGTGGTTTTCGAAATCCCAAGCTCATCGCGGGCGTGGGCGCCTAAGGCATCTTTCGCCATTAGCTGCTGGGCAACCTGCCGCGCAAGCACCTGATCGACACCCCGCTTGACGTAGATTTCGGCAAGCTCATCAAGCTCAAACGCAGGATTCTCACTTAACTCCTTGCGCTCGCGCGCAAGATCTGCCCGTTCTGAATCGGATTGCGAACTGACGGACACATACTCGCCGGCAGCCATCGCCATGGCGCCAGCCACCAGCCCCGCAACACCGGCGATCAAGACAGCGTTCTGTGCCGTAGCGGCAGCCGCGACGCCGACGATCAAGCTCGCGGTTGAAATGATGCCGTCATTGGCGCCGAGCACTGCGGCTCGCAACCACCCAATGCGGTTGACGAGGTGGCTCTCCGGCTGAAGGTGAAGAGGACTCATCCGACATACCGCCTTTCAGATCATATCAGCCTCACCTCTGCCAATGGCCGCTGAAATCGACTGACGGCTTCAGCTTCATCGTGCAGTCGATAGGCCAACACGATCTTGCATCGGTTCCCACGCGCACCTTAATGCACCCATGATCGTTTTTCTGCTCGCAACGGGACGTCCACGAATCCGTGACGACGGCCGGCTAATCGGGCCTCTATTGCAGCTATATATCGGTCATACCTGCACCAAGTGCCCCGGCGCCGTTTCAGGCATGGCCGGATAGCGATAGCGCCCGAGCGTCATAATCAGCATACAGGCGATCGCCAGAAGAACCTCAAACAGCGCGAAGCCGGGCGTGTAGCTATGCAACAACTGGAAGCACCAACCGAGGACGCTCGCACCAACGGCATTTCCGAGAAGCACCGGCGCAAACATGAACCCGTGCAGCGCGCCGAAGAAGCGGATGCCGAAATAGCGGCTGATGATGAACGACATCAGATCTATCTCGGCGCCAATCCCAAGCCCGAGCAGAACAGTTCCGACGACCACATTGCCCAACCCGGTCGCAAGAAGGGCGATCCCCACCATCGGCGTAAGCAGGAACAATACCCCAATATAAGGCGCGAAGATCTTGTCGATGCAATAGCCGGCGATAATACGACCGCCGATTAATGCGAGACCTGCCGCCGAAAGTGCACCAATCGCAACGCTGGCAGGAATGCCGCGGTCTGTGAGCAGTGGTACGACGTGAATGAGCGAACCGTTTATCGCGGTCGCGGCGAAAAAGAAGGTGAGCGTCATCGCCCAATAGCGCCAGGTGCGTATCGCCTCGGCGAAGCCGATGCCCGGGAGCGCGGCAATTTCGCGAGCGGAATTCGGCGACCGCGCGGCTTCGGGCATTGTGGGCTCGCGAACGAAGAGCGCGACCGGCAGGAAAGCCAAGCCGAAGATGGCGATGCTAAGTCCGACATATCCCATCCGCCAGCCGAAATGCCCGATCAGCGCATTCGACAGTTGCGGGATCAATGCAGTTCCCAGCCCCACCGCAGCCAGCGCAAGGCCGAGCGCGAGGCCGCGCTGCCGGTCGAACCATGCGGTGATCACTTTGCAATAGGCGGTCGGGGTCTGCCCCACTGCTGTTACGCCTGAGATTGCGAACAGCAGGTAGAGGATGGCGGTTGATGCGGTGAGAAACGACATGGCCGCCGTCGCGAGGGCAAAAAGCGTAATCGACCACAGCAGCATGGGGCGAACGCCGAACACGTCCACGAGCCGGCCGAAGAATGGCACCATCAGCGCCGTTACGACGGATGACAGGCCGATGGCAGTCGATATGTGGCCGCGACCGAATCCAAGCTCCTGAGCCACCGGCTTCAAAAACACACTAGCCGCAAAGACGTTGATGGAACCCTGTCCGACAATGAGCCCCAGCATCGCAGCGAATACGATCCACCATCGGTTCCAAGTGTGATGTGTCGCAAGCACGGCTTCCTCCCCTTGCTGATTTTACATCGCAGCACCATCACCCATTTTCAGCTTCTGGCATCGCAACACCAATCATCCGGCCCATTTGATTGGCTTTGATCTAGATCAACGATCCCCAGTGATATGCGCGGCAACGCGGCGCGTTTGTCGGCACGCTCAAACGTTCGCTCAAACGCCTCGCTCCGGACGGAAGATCCCGCTTGATTGCTTCACCAATGTTTTTCTCGCCGCCATCTTGGCCATACGCGAGCAATGGTCTCATCAAGGTCTGATAATAAGGGGCCGACATATTACGCTCTTTGGC
>PMAF01000280.1:9154-9845 GCA_003152455.1 Hyphomicrobiales bacterium | reverse complement strand
GAGCGCCACGTGCAGGCCATCAATGACGGCATCGAAGGCATCCCGCGCGACCGCGTCCGGCTGCATGTTTGCTACGGCAACTGGGAAGGCCCGCACATCCACGACGTGCCGCTCGGCACCATTCTGCCGGCGCTGTACCAGGCCAAGGTCGGCGCGCTGTCGATCGAATTTTCCAACCCGCGCCACGCGCACGAATACGCGGCGCTTAAAAAACATCCGCTGCCGAAGGACATGCTGCTGATCCCCGGCGTGGTGGAGACCACCAGCAATTTCGTCGAGCATCCCGAAGTGGTGGCGCGCCGCATCGAGGACGCGGTGGCGGCGGTCGGCGAGCGCGAGCGGGTGATCGCGTCGACCGACTGTGGCTTCGGGACATTCACGAATCGCGAATGGGTGATCGAGCCGGCGGTCTGGCTCAAGCTGCGCTCGATCCGCGAAGGCGCCGACATCGCGTCGGCGCGGCTGTGGGGAAAGAAGGTCGCTTAAGCCGTTACCGCGGCGGCCTTCGCCGCGGGCTTGCGCTCCTTGAACCACACGCCGCCGGCAACCGCGGCGACATTGGCGAGTCCGTAAGTCACCAGCGCGGCGGCGATCACGACGAACAGCGCGGTGCTGCCGCCGAGCCATGCGACCGCCAGCCAGCCGCCGCCGGCGGCAATGACGACGCGCAGCACCGCGGCCGCCATAGGCC
>PMAF01000280.1:0-9147 GCA_003152455.1 Hyphomicrobiales bacterium | reverse complement strand
CGCGGCCGCAAGACCGATCGCTTCGGTAATGCCGCCGGCGATCGCCGCGCCGGTCCAGGCAACGCGCATCGCGCGCTCGCGGTTGCCGGCGCCGATGCAGGTGCCGACCATCGCCGCCACCGGCGCGCCGAGGCCGAATACCAGGGGCACCAGCAAATATTCCAGCCGCGCGCCGGTACCGTAACCGGCGACCGCGGCGGGACCGACCACACCAGCAAGCCCGGTCGCCACGCCGATGCTGACATTGGTCGAGAGGCTGACGATGGAAGAGATCGCGCCGACGCGAAGAATTTCGCGCATGGGCGGCCAGGTCAGGCGCGGCGGCAGCCGCGAAGGCTTGAGCACGCCGCGGCCGGACCAGATGTAGACCGCAAAGATCGTGCAGCCGACCACGTAATACAGCAGCACCGCGACGGCGCCGCCGGCAATGCCAAGATGCGGAAACGGGCCGAGGCCGAAGATCAGCAGCGGCGAAACCGGCACCAGGAAACATGCGCCCGCTATGACGACCGATGCCGGAAATAGCATATTGCCGGTGCCGCGAATAACCGCGGCAAACGAGTTGAACAGCCAGAGCGGAACGGCGCAGGCAAAAACAATGGTCGAATAGGTCGCCGCGGCCGCGAGCGATCCGCCGGTGCCGCCCATCAACGCGTAGAGCTTGGGCCCGAACGCCAAGGCCAAGACGGTGGTGATAGTGCCGAGCGTGACCGTGATCGCGACCGCGGACCAGACCAGCTCGTTGGCGCGCTCGCGATTGCCGGCGCCGAGCGCCCGCGCGATCGCCGACAGGATGCCGCCGCCCATCCCGCCGGCCGACACCATCTGCAGCAGCATGAACAGCGGGAACACCAGCGCCATGCCGGCGAGCGCGTCGAGGCCCAGTTTTGCGACGAAATAGGTTTCGATCAGCCCGATCGAGGCCTGCACCACCATGACCGCGACGTTCGGCAGCGCCAGCTTGACGATGGTGCGCGTGACCGGCGCTTCCAGCAGCAGCTTGGTCCTCGGGTCCATGACGGCCTTTCCGCCTTTCGGCTTATTAGTGCATATGCACCTGATCTTGACTTTAATACGTGCATATGCATCTATTGGCAATGGGCGGCCTTGCCGCCGCCGGAATGTGAGCCATGCAAATGAAGCAAGTCGCGCCCAAGGCCGCCGGGCCGGAATTGTTCGATCCCACCCGGTGCAACTGTTTGGCGCTGCGCCAGGCGGCGCGGCACGTCAGCCAGATCTACGACCGGCATCTGGCGAAAGTCGGCCTGCGCGGCACGCAGTATTCGATCCTGTCGAAGCTGAGCCGGCTGGGCGCCCTGCCGATCGGCCGGCTGGCGGAGGCCCTGGTGCTGGACCGCACCGCGCTCGGCCGCGCGCTGCGCCCGCTCGAACGCGCCCGGCTGGTGGCGGTCGGCGCCGGTCCCGACGGCCGCACCCGCAGTGTCCGCCTCACTGCCGCCGGCGAAACCCGCTTCGCGCAGGCCGTGGTCGAGTGGCGCAAAGCGCAAAAAGAATTCGAAAGCGGCTTCGGCGCGGACGCCGCGCAAGCGCTGCGTGCCTCGCTGCTGCGCGTCGTCGAAGCCGCGTAAGAAGCCAACGCTCCGCTGCCCGTATTCCAATAGGGCGCGCTTGAGCGCCCGTATTCTTTATGCGGCGCCGGGTACGCCGTATTCCTCCCCGCCTTCGCGGGGACAAGCTTTCCGCCCCTCGAAAAGCCGAGGGGATGGCGCGCCACGCGGCGNNCCGAGTGCGTGGCTGCGAACCACGCCCGCGGGCGCCGCATCCGATCCCACTTTCATGACGCCTCATGACAGCGCCCTCGGTGGATCGGACGCCGTAGAATATATTCCTAATTTGAACCATGTCAACAATATCGCGCCGCCGGCGGGGATATCTTGGCGCCGTCGTAAAATGCCGACAGCACGGCCGGCATTGCCTATAATGCGGCCATCCACTAATGCACCTCACGACGCCGGTCCAAAGCCGGCCAGCCAATTCGAGTAGGGAGAGCACCCATGGACGAGAGAACGCACGCGCCGAAGAAGATCACGGCCGAGGACATCAACCCGCGCTACAACTGGGGCCGTCATTTGCCGGTGCTCGGCACCATGGGCGTCGATTTCGAGGAGCGCGTCGACTACCGCCGCCTGCACCGTTACCGGCTCGGCCGCGCGCAAGCCGCGCTCGAGGCCTCCGATCTCGGCGCACTGCTGCTGTTCGACGACAACAACATCCGCTACGTCACCTCGACCAAGATCGGCGAATGGGCGCGCGACAAGCTGTCGCGCTGGACGCTCTTGGTGCGCGGCAGCAGCGATCCGATTCTGTGGGACTTCGGCTCGGCGGCGGTCCATCACAAGCTCTATTCGCCCTGGCTCAAGCCGGAGAACTGCAAGGCCGGCCTGGTGGGCCTGCGCGGCACCGTCGATCCCGCCTTCGGCCTGATGAAGCGCCACGCCGAGGAGATGGCCTCGATCCTGAAAGCGGCGGGCGTCGCCAAGATGCCGGTCGGCGTCGATATCATCGAGCCGCCGATGATGTTCGAGCTGGAAAAGGCCGGTCTCAAGATCAAGGACGGCCAGCAAGTCATGCTGAGCGCGCGCGAAGTCAAATCGGCCGACGAGATCGCGCTGCTCAACCGCGCCGCCGCGATGGTCGATGGCGCCTACGACGTGGTCAACGAGATGCTGCGTCCCGGCATCCGCGAAAACGACATCGTCGCCGAGGTCAACAAATTCCTCTACACGCACGGCTCCGACGACGTCGAGGCGGTCAACGCGATTTCCGGCGAGCGCTGCAGCCCGCACCCGCACAATTTCACCGACCGCATGATTCGCCCCGGCGACCAAGCGTTCTTCGACATTCTGCAAGCCTTTATGGGCTACCGCACCTGCTACTACCGCACCTTCAACGTCTGCCGCGCCACGCCGGCGCAGCACGACGCCTACAAGAAGGCGCGCGAGTGGCTCGACAGCGCGATCGAACGCATCAAGCCCGGCGCCTCCACCGCGCATATCTGCGACGTGTTTCCGACCGCGGACGAGTTCGGCTTCCCCGACGAAATGTCGGCCTTCGGCCTGCAGTTCGCCCACGGCCTCGGGCTGAATTTGCACGAGCGGCCGATCATCTCGCGCGTGGTGTCGATGGATCACCCGACCGAGATCAAGGAAGGCATGGTGTTCGCGATCGAAACCTATTGCCCGGCGACCGACGGCTATTCGGCCGCGCGCATCGAGGAAGAGGTCGTGGTCACCGACAAAGGCTGCCGCCTGATCTCGCTGTTCCCGGCCGAGGAGTTGCCGATCTCGGCGAAGTATTGAGACGCCTCACCTCTCCCCGCTTGCGGGGNNGGGCGTTGCCGCCATGTGCGGTGCGGACAGGTTTTCGACTGAGCGTGTTCGCCAGCTTGCTATGCGCACAATTGACGCTACATGAGACAAATGGCTCACCAGCCATGGCTATCGAATGCCGCGCTTTTGCAACAGTGACGTCTTGAACAACACCGACAATGTCAGCGGCGANNGTTTCGCAGAAACATATAGGGGCCCCTATATGTTTCTGCGAAACGAACCCACCGTTTTGGCGGAAGAAATATTCCGTATCATCCGTATTACAAAATACTTATGTGGTTTGCAGAGGCTTTTTGCAGGTGGGTTCGTTTTCGAAAACGAACCCACCGGGAGGGGTATATTGAGGGGTTGTGAGATGTTTTGGACGCTTTTTGGGTTCGTTTGAGTGGGGTTGAGGCCTTGCCAAGGCGCTTGGTTTGGGTGTTTCGCCCGCCTTCGCTTCGCTACGGCGGCCGACCTCTCCCCGCAAGCGGGGAGAGGTGAAGCGAGCGCCGCGCAGGCGCTGTGGCGCGGATTCCGCGGCCGCTGCCCGGCCTGCGGTGAGGGCCATATGTTCCGCGCCTTTCTGAAGGTCGCCGACAAGTGCCCGCACTGCTGCGAGGAGCTTTATCATCACCGCGCCGACGATTTTCCCGCCTATCTGGTGATCGTGATCGTCGGCCACATCCTGGTGCCGATCGTGCTGACGGTGGAAACCGAAATCGCTCCCGCGATCTGGATCAGCATGACGCTGTGGCCCTCGCTCGCGCTGGTAATGACGCTCGGCCTATTGCAGCCGGTCAAAGGCGCCGTCGTCGCCATCCAGTGGTACGGCGGCATGCACGGCTTCGAAGCGTCGAAGAAGGCACGCGCGCTCGCCGCCGCGGCGGACGTGGGCTAAAGCTCACCCGCCGGTTTTCGCCGCCGGCCCGCCCGTTCCCATCATTGCCGCCGGCCCGCTCATTGACATCATCGCCGCCGGCAGCGCGACGCTCATGGAATCCACCATCGAGGTCGGCATCAGGATGGTGGCGCCGCGTTCCTTGGTGGTCTCATAAATGATGTTCATCGCGCGCAGATGCAGCGCGGCGGCGTTGCTGCCGTAGGTGTTGGCGGCATCGACGAATTTCTGCGCGATCGCGGCCTCGGCCGAGCCGAGGATGACGCGCGCTTCCTTCTCGCGCTCGGCCTGCGCCTGGCGCGACATGGCGTCCTGCAAGGCGACGGGAATCGCGACGTCGCGGATCTCGACGGCGTTGACCGAGATACCCCAGTCGGCGGTCTTGCGCGCGATCTCGGCGCGCAGCACCTCGTCGGCCTGCTTGCGCTCGGACAACAGCTCCGAGAGATGCGAGGAGCCGATCATTTCGCGCAACGACGTTTGCGCCACCCGGTCGATGGCCGAACGGTAGTCGGTGATGTTGAGCGCGGCGGCCTGCGCGTCGTGCACGTGCCAGAAGATGATGGCATCGACATTGACCGGCACCGTGTCGCGGGTGAGCGCCTGCTCGGCGTTGAACCCGGTGGTCTGGATGCGCTCGTCGATGACGGCGGCGACGGCGTCGATGACCGGAATGATCATGAACAGCCCCGGCCCTTTCACGCTCGACAATTTGCCGGCGCGCAGGATCACGAAGCGCTGCCAGTTGTTGGCCATCTTGAGCGAGAACAGCACTAACACGGCGACGATGCCGAAGCCGATGCCGGGCAACTCAAAACGGGCCAGGAACAACAGCGCGCCGATGAGGGCGAGAACGATGGTGACGAGCGAGGTGATGGGATTCATGGGCCGAGGCCTCCCTACCGGAAATATGGCGTGGCGCTGCCGGCACTATGCGCCCGCGCCCGGCCCCAAGATAGTCTCTCGGATGATGCCGGTCAGGCCGGCGCTTTCTCCCGCAAATGCGGAAACCGCTCGGACAGCAGCGAGCCGTGATAAAAAGTCGGCTGAAAGGCCGGATGCGCGCGGATGTTGTCGAACCAGGTGACGATGCGGGCTAAGTCCTGCCATCCCGGCATCCGCAAGTCATGCATGCGCACCAGCGCAGGCATCACCGCCACGTCGGCGAGCGAAATATTCTTGCCCAAGAGCCACGGACCGCCGCTTTTCCCGATCTCGGCGTCCATGCGCTCATAGGTGCGGCGCAGGCGCGCGAGCGCCGAGTCCATCTCGGCCTGCGGAAAGCCGGTCTGACCCATGGTCATCATGAATTCACGGCGCAGCGGCTTGGATTCCGCCATCGCCACGAAATCCTCGCGGCTCATCTTCTGGAAGCTCGGCAGGAAGGCGAGGTTGAAGGTCGGCACCCGCACGGCCGCCGCCGGCATCTCGTCGATGAAATGCATCAGCGCGCGCATGCGGGCGCGCGCGACCGGGGATTCCGGCGTGAAGCTCGCCTGCGGCGCGACCTCGTCGAGATATTCGGTGATGACGGTCGAATCGATCACGATGTCGCCATCGTGGTCGAGCGTGGGCACCACCCCATTCGGATTGAGCTTGAGGTAGTCGGGCTTGAGCTGGTCGCCGGCCAGCAGATTGAGTTTCACCTCGTCAAATGGAATTTTCTTGCCGTTGAACACGAAGCGAACCCGCTGGCTGCAGGTCGATTGCGGCGCGTTGTAGAGCGTAAAGGCCATGGGCGTCTCCCGACTTCGTCATTCCGGGGCGCGAGCATAGCGAGCGAGCCCGGAATCCATAATCACAGACAGGGGTTATGGATTCCGGGCCCGCCCACTTCGTGGGCGTCCCGGAATGACAGTAAAATCTATTTTGTCACTTCCGACTCGTCCTTGGCCAGACCTTTGCGCAGCTCGGCGAGCCGCGCCTGATAGCCCTCGGCGTCGCCGTAATCGTCAAACAACGGATAGCGCGCATGGGTGCCGATGACGCGGCGCGCATGCTTGATCGGGCACCAGTACTGCTCGGTGCGCGCGGCGATTTCGCGCGTGAAGGCGATGATGCCGTTGGCGTAGGAGCAATAGGCGCAGTTGAGCTTTTCCAGTTCGTTGAGATAAGCCAGATGATGGCGGCCAAACACCAAATAGTCAGCGCGTTTGATTTTGGCGATGCCGTAGATCGGAAAGCAGACCGCTTGAAAAATGCTCACGAAAATGTCGAGCAGCACAAAGGGGACGATGCCGGCGTAAATCACCGGCGCGGTCAGCACCACCAGCGGACTGGCGCCGAACAAATAAGGCAACAGCTTTTGGCGCAACGCGCGATGGCGGCGCAGCAATTCCTCCTCGAACGCGATGCGGCCGTGTTCCAGGCCGACGCGCAGTTCGGCGCGGCGCTTGGCGAGTTCGGCGTCGAGTTCGCCTTCCAGGGCTTGCATTTTTTCGATCAGCGCGGCGATGGACGACGTCATGTTTTCGTTCCTTATGCCACGGGAACAAAGTGGAATTCGCAGACGAGCGCGTAAAAAGCGGCGGTGGGCCAGAGCATAAACTGCCCATCGGGGAATTTACGGGCATTTTACTTGTGATAAGCACTCGCAACGGGTTGAGTAAGTTCGTGCGCAGCCGCCGTTTTCCTCCCTTAAGGCAATAACGGCGGCGTGAATCCTCCACCTTATGCACACAGGGCCCCGCAAGGGGCCCTTTTTTTATGTGCGCGCGGCGCGCGATGCCCCGCAAGAGGCCCTTTTTTTATTTTCCGCCTCATCCTGAGGGGCATCGCGAGGCGATGCGTCTCGAAGGATGGGGCGGCCTCATGGTTCGAGACGCGCTGCTTTGCAGCGCTCCTCACCATGAGGCCGAGATTTACTCCAGCCCGGTGCCGACGTTCTTGTTTTCCGGCGTCAGCTTCATGCCGGCGGCGAGCGCCATGGTCTCAGCCAGCGCGGCAAAATCCTTCTGCAGATATTCTTGCGGATTCTTCTGCAGCATGGCGGCGCCGAAATGGTTTTGCAGCACCTCGCGCGTGGCGGCGGTGACCGGCATCGGCACGTCCCATTCGCGGCCGAGCTCGAGCCCGAGATCGAGGTCCTTGCGCAGCAGCTCCGGCGTAAACGTCGTGGTCCAATCGAGATTGACCAGCGCCGGCGTCTTGTACTTGGTGAACATCGAGCCCATGACGCCGTTGTTCATGAAGGCCAGGAAGGCGTGGCGCGGCACGCCCATCTTGTTGGCGAGCAGCGTGATCTCGATCAGGTTCTCGATCACCACGCCGAGCATGACGTTGTGCGCGATCTTGCAGATGCGCGCGAGTTCGCCGTCGCCGACGTAGGAGACGCCCTGCGGCGCGAATACCTCGATCAGCGGCATCGCGATCTTGGCGTCGGCTTCCGGCCCCGACACCACCGAAGACAGCTTGCCGGCCTTGATCACCTTGGCGTTGCCGGACACCGGCGCGGCCAGGAAGCTCACGCCTTTCTCGGTCAGGCGCTTGCGGATGGCGGCGGATTCCTCGACCGAGATCGACGAGCAGTCGACCACCATGCGCGGCAGTTTGCTGCCGGTGCACAGGCCGTCCTTGCCGAACAGCACTTCCTCGACATCCTTGCCGGTGGAGACGATCGCGAACACCACCTCACAACCCGCGAGTTCGGCCGGCTTGTCGACGATCTTGCCGCCGATGGCGGAGAGCGGCTCGGCCTTGGCGCGGGTGCGGTTCCAGATCGACACATCGTGGCCGGCCTTGAGCAGACGTTCCGCCATGGGCGTGCCCATGCGGCCAACCCCGATCCAGCCGATCTTTGGTGCATTCTTCGACATCCCGAAACTCCCGTTAAACCCGCCGCGACGCCTGCGCGCCGTGCCGCGCGTTTAGCCGTTCTGGACACAATTCGCCAGCGTGAAACCCGCCGCCACGCATGCCCGCTTGGTGGGCCAGATGCGGACGCCATGCATGCTTGTGGTATCGCATGAAGGCGCATTATCCTGCCGCGCAAGGACGCAAAAAAGGCCTGCTCGTTGGGCCGCCGCTCGCAGGCCCCGGCCAGGGGTCAATGCAAGCGGCAACGGGAGGAGTTTTCGCCAGCGCCATGCAGGATGCCGTCACCACCCTAGACGTTGCGGGCGCGCCCGAACGACCGGCGAGCGCCGGCGGCGAGCGCTGGCGCGTTTTTGCGCGCAGCGCCTTTCCGTTTCTGGTGGTCGGCGCGATCTGGGAGATCGTGGCCTGGGCCGGCGTATTCCCGCACCGTCTGTTTCCGACGCTGGAGGAAGTGGCGCTGTCCTTCGTCCGGCTCACGGTTTCCGGTATATTGCCGCATCACGCCATCGAGACCGTGATCCGCCTGCTCTCCGGCTTTGCGCTCGCCGCCGTGTTCGGCGTCGCCATCGGCGTGCTGATGGGACGATCGCGGCGCGCCGAGGACATTTTCCTGCCGCTGGTGTCGATCTGCGCGCCGATCCCCGGCCTCGCTTATGCGCCGTTGTTTCTGCTCTGGTTCGGGCTCGGTGATTTCTCGGCCGTGCTGCTGGTCGGCTTCGTGTCGGCATTCCCGATCATCTTCAACAGCTGGACCGGCGTCAAAGCCGTGAAGGAAATCTGGGTGCGCTCGGCGCAATCCATGGGCGCCGACGACCGGCGGCTGTTCAGCCACGTCATCCTGCCGGGCGCGCTGCCCTATATCCTCACCGGCCTCCGGCTCGGCCTGGCGCAGGCCTGGCGCATCCTGGTGGCGGTGGAGATGCTCGCCGCCGTGCCCTGGGGCCTCGGCTGGCTGATCTTCGGCGCGCGCGAATTCCTCAATACCGACGTCATGCTCGCCGGCATCTCGGTGATCGCCATCATCGGCCTGGCGCTGGAGAAATTCGTGTTCGAGAAGATCGAGCATTACACCGTCGTGCGCTGGGGCATGATCACCTCATG
>PMAF01000154.1 GCA_003152455.1 Hyphomicrobiales bacterium | reverse complement strand
GCTGCCTCCCGTAGGAGTCTGGGCCGTGTCTCAGTCCCAGTGAGGCTGGTCATCCTCTCAGACCAGCTACCGATCGTCGCCTTGGTGAGCCATTACCTCACCAACAAGCTAATCGGACGCGGGCCGTTCCTTCGGCAATAAATCTTTCCCCGTAAGGGCGTATCCGGTATTAGCTCAAGTTTCCCTGAGTTATTCCGAACCGAAGGGCGCGTTCCCACGTGTTACTCTCCCGTCTGCCGCTCCCGTATTGCTACGGGCGCTCGACTTGCATGTGTTAGGCCTGCCGCCAGCGTTCGCTCTGAGCCAGGATCAAACTCTCAAGTTGGATGAGATTTTTATCCCGGCAGGTCACGTTTGCGCATGACAACGTTTGGGACGTTGTCAATTGACGAGGTCCACCCACTGATCGATTGCACCTTCGAACTTGCGCCCGAAAATCCAAAAAACCAGCGATGTACCTTAAAACGTGTACCGCCGAAGTCTCTTCCAAAGCCGCCTCTTGCAAAGAATTGCTTCTTCACGAGAAAGCGGCCCGCAAGGACCCCGCCGTCCACGTTTCTCTTTCTTCCGATTCACTTTTCAAACAGCCCGGGGATCATGGCGATCCCCACCCTCCGGTGAACCGGAGAGCCGTCGAAGCCCGTGCATCCGAATACGATCGGATACCGTTTCACCATTCCAGTGAGGAGCTTCAGAGGCGCGCAATCACGCCGTAAGCGGACGGCGCGCCGAGAGGGTGTATATAGGCTTCGCTCCCGAGCGTTGTCAACCGGAAATGGCCAGCATTATTGACCCTACCAAGGCCTAATTTTATCCGCCGCGAGCGGGCTTCCAGAGCCGCCGAAAACGGTTTCTTAAGACCTGCCGCGCCGCACAGAAGCCATATTCATAAGCCGTCCTTGGCACTGTTCGAATTCGAGGGATGGATACGCCGGCGGGGGCATCCAGTCACCGTCGCTTCAACCAAATAACCGGGCTCCGTGTTCCGTCATTGACGGGCCAGGAGTCAACCGGCATCGTGACGGCCTTGAATTAAGCGGCCTGCAACGGTGACCGGGGCGAATGGGTTGCGGCGGGCCATCTTCGATCAGAAGCGCAGGGGACGGTGGGCTTGGATCACACGCGGTCGCGCGGCGCATATCGATCGAGGGGGGCCGAGATCGTCGAGCTCGGCAATGAGCCGCCGCTGTCGGTCGACGGCGGCACCAGCGGCTTTGTCGATCGCCGCCGCGTTTCGGTGCAGTGGTTCGCCGGCACGATACTGACCGCGCTGTGCGGCGCTGCCCTGATGGGCGGCGCCGTTTTCACATCGCTCGACGGCGAAACCAATTTCGCGTCGCTGCCGGAACGGGTCGAGGTGGCGCTCCGCGGCGCGTTCAGCCTCGGCGCGGACCGGCTCAGCGCCTCGCACAAGAGCGACCGGCTGCCGACCGCGGAAGAGCCGTCCTTCGCCCGCCAGGTAATCCGCGTTTCCACCATGACGCGGGTCGGCAATCACGAGGTGGTGCGCGTGCGCCCGTTCGTTCGTATCGCCGGCAATCTCTCGCTCACGGTTTCCGATCTCTCCGCCAGCATCCCGCCGTTCAATCCGCAACGCCTGCTGGCCGAGTCCGCGCCGGGTGGCGCCACCGCCGCGGCCAACGACGCGCCGGCGGCTGAGCCCGATGCCGAGGTTGCCTTTGTGATGCGCGATTTGGCGCCGATCTTGCCGAAACTCAAAATCGCGGTGCTCACGCCGAATGACGAGGTCGTGGACCGCGTGCGAGAGGCTGCCGAATGGAGCGAGAAGGCCTCCAAAAATCTTCCCATTGAAGCCAACATCACGGGCATCAAACTCGCCTACGCCGGCCAGGCCGCGCCAGACCCTTATGCCGGCTTCGAAGCGCGCATCGTGCCGGAGAACATCACGCTGCTGCCGAAAACCACCAACGAAACGACCGGCGGCAATCCTTTCAACGAACGGGTGATCCTGGCCAAGAAGGGCGAGACGGTCAGCACCATCTTGCGCGATCAGGGCGCCGCGCCGGAGGCAATCGCCGCGATTGTCAATGTGCTCGGACCGCGCGGCCGCGACGGCGGCATCAAAGAAGGCCAGAAGCTGCGCATTCTGATGGCGCAGACGCCCGGCGGAAACGGCCTGGAGCCGATCCGCGTCATCCTCGCCAACGACACCTCGGTCGAAGCCGTGGTGGCGCTGTCCGATACCGGCAAATACGTACCGGTCGACGTCAAGAGCGTCGGCAGCGACGTCGCGGACAACGCCCAAGAGACCGACGACACCGACACCGCGGGCGTGACGCTCTATCAAAGCGTCTATGAGACCGCGCTGCGCAACCAGATTCCGAAGCCGATCATCGAAGACCTGATCCGCATCTATTCTTACGACGTCGATTTCCAGCGCAAGGTGCAGCCCGGCGATTCCTTCGAGGTGCTTTACGCCGGCGAAGACGAGACGCCGCTGGCCGACAGCCGCAACGACGTGCTGTTCGCCGCGCTCACCGTCGGGGGCGAAGCAAAGAAGTTCTACCGCTTCCAATCGACCGACGACGGGATCGTCGATTACTACGACGAGAGCGGCAAGAGCGCGAAGAAATTCCTGGTGCGCAAGCCGGTCGCCATGGGCATCATGCGGTCCGGTTTCGGCATCCGTAATCACCCAATCCTCGGCTACACCAAGATGCATACCGGCGTCGATTGGGCGGCGCCGACCGGCACGCCGATCTACGCGTCCGGCAATGGCACGGTCGAGAAGGCGGGCTGGGAATCCGGCTACGGCAAATACATCCGCCTCCGCCACACCAACGGCTACGAGACCGCCTACGGCCACATGAGCGCGTTCGCGCGCGGCATCGACGAAGGCGCGCGCGTGCGGCAGGGCCAGGTGATCGGCTTCGTCGGCTCCACCGGACTGTCGACCGGCTCCCACCTGCACTACGAAATCCTGGTCAACGGCCGCTTCGTCGATCCGATGCGCATCAAGCTGCCGCGTGGCCGCGTGCTGGAAGGCCCGCTGCTGGCGAGCTTCGAGCAGGAGCGCGAACGGCTCGACGGCATCATGGCGCGCAAGCCCGCGCGCGTAGCCTCGAGCGCGCCGGTCGGGCGGTAGTTTTTCAATCCACGGTCTTCGGTCGTCACCCTGAGATGCGAGCCGCGTGAGCGGCAAGTCTCGAAGGGTGACGGAAGAACTACGCCGCCTGCGCCAGCTTGCCGTTGAAGGTGAGGCCCTGCTTGCCGGAAGAGACGGTGACCTGCTCGCCGTCCTTGATGGTGCCGGCGAGGATCATCTCGGCGAGCGGGTCCTGCACCGCCTTCTGAATCACGCGCTTCAAAGGCCGCGCGCCGTAAGGGGGGTCCCAGCCCTTGTCGGCCAGCCATTCGCGCGCGCCGGCATCGAGCGTGATGGTGATCTTGCGGTCGTCCAACAGCTTCTGCAGCCGCGTCATCTGGATGTCGACGATGCGGGTCATTTCCGACTTCTTGAGCCGGTGGAACAGGATGATCTCGTCGATGCGGTTAAGGAATTCCGGCCGGAACGCCGCGCGCACTACCGTCATGACCTGATCCCTGACCGCATCGGTGTCCTCGCCTTCCGGCTGATTGACCAGGAAGTCGGCGCCGAGGTTCGACGTCATCACGATCAGGGTATTGCGGAAGTCGACGGTGTGGCCCTGCCCGTCCGTGAGCCGGCCGTCGTCGAGCACTTGCAGCAGCACGTTGAACACGTCCGGATGCGCCTTCTCGATCTCGTCGAACAGGATCACCTGATAGGGCCGCCGCCGCACCGCTTCGGTGAGCGCGCCGCCTTCCTCGTAGCCGACGTAACCCGGAGGCGCGCCGATCAGGCGCGCGACCGAATGCTTCTCCATGTATTCGGACATGTCGATGCGGATCAGCGCATTCTCGTCGTCGAACAGGTAGGCCGCCAGCGCCTTGGTCAGCTCGGTCTTGCCGACGCCAGTGGGACCCAAGAACATGAACGAGCCGATCGGCCGGTTCGCGTCCTGCAAGCCCGCGCGCGCGCGCCGCACCGCGGTCGAGACCGCCTGCACCGCTTCCTTCTGACCGATGACGCGCTTGGCGAGTTCGCCCTCCATGCGCAACAGCTTGTCCTTCTCGCCTTCCAGCATGCGGTCGACCGGCACGCCGGTCCAGCGCGAGACCACGCCGGCCACGTGATCGGCGGTCACGGTCTCCTCAACCATGGCCCCGCGCTTGGCGTCGGTTGCCTCGTTGTCCTTGAGCTTCTTCTCCAGCTCCGGGATGCGGCCATAGGCCAATTCGCCGGCGCGCTGGTATTCGCCGCGACGCTGCGCGTTGGCCAGCTCGGCGCGCAACTGGTCGAGCTCGGTCTTGAGCTTTTGCGCGTCCGACAGTTTTTCCTTTTCCGCCTTCCAGCGGCTGGTGATGTCGGCGGATTGTTTCTCCAGCGTCTTCAATTCGCTTTCGAGATTCTTCAGCCGGTACTTGGAGCCGGGATCGCTCTCTTTCTTGAGCGCCTCCTGCTCGATCTTCAGCCGCACGATTTCGCGGTCGATCGAATCGAGCTCTTCCGGCTTGGAATCGACCTGCATCTTCAGCCGCGCCGCGGCCTCGTCGATCAAATCGATCGCCTTGTCGGGCAAGAACCGGTCGGTGATGTAGCGGTTCGACAAAGTTGCGGCGGCGACGATTGCCGAGTCGCTGATGCGCACGCCGTGGTGCTGCTCGTATTTGTCTTTCAGGCCGCGCAGGATCGAGATGGTATCCTCGACCGTCGGCTCGGAAACGAATACCGGCTGGAAGCGCCGCGCCAACGCGGCGTCCTTCTCGACGTGCTTCTTGTATTCGTCGAGCGTGGTGGCGCCGATGCAATGCAGCTCGCCGCGCGCCAGCGCCGGCTTGAGCAGGTTGGAGGCGTCCATGGCGCCGTCGGCCTTGCCGGCGCCGATCAGCGTGTGCATCTCGTCGATGAACAATACGATGCCGCCGTCCGAGGAAGTGACTTCGTTGAGCACGGCCTTGAGCCGCTCCTCGAATTCGCCGCGATATTTGGCGCCGGCGATCAACGCGCCGAGGTCGAGCGCCAGCAGCTTCTTGTCCTGCAGGCTCTCCGGCACGTCGCCGTTGACGATGCGCAGCGCCAGACCCTCGACGATCGCGGTCTTGCNNAGCACCGGATTGTTCTTGGTCCGGCGCGACAGAACTTGAATGGTCCGGCGAATTTCCTCGTCGCGGCCGATGACCGGATCGAGCTTGCCCTCGCGCGCCGCCTGCGTCAGTTCGCGGGCGTATTTCTTCAATGCGTCGTAGGCGTTTTCGGCCGACGCCGAGTCCGCCGTGCGGCCCTTGCGCAGCGCTTCAATCGCGGCATTGAGCGCCTGCGGCGTCACGCCGGCACCTTTGAGAATCTTGCCCGCCTCGCTGTCCTTCTCCAGCGCGAGCGCGAGCAGCATGCGTTCGACGGTGACAAAACTGTCGCCGGCCTTCTCGCCGGCCTTGATGGCGGTATCGAAAACACGGGCCAACGGGGGGTCGAGGTAAATTTGCCCGGCGCCGCCGCCGCTCACCTTCGGCCGTTTGGCAAGTGCCGCCTCGACCGCCTTCAAAGCCTGGCGGGAATTGCCGCCGGAGCGATCGATCAGGCCTGCCGCGAGCCCTTCCGGGTCGTCGAGCAAAACCTTGAGCAAATGTTCGGGGGCGAATTGCTGATGGCCCTCGCGCTGGGCCAGAGATTGAGCGGATTCCACAAACCCGCGGGCGCGGTCGGTGTATTTCTCGAAATTCATCGGTCAACTCCCTCGGCCCATTGCGGCGCCGGGCGTATTCTGGCGGATCCCCGAAGGCGGCCCGTCCCAGCATTATGTGGGTGTCATTATTCCAGTTTGAAGAGCCCTTCCGCTTGATATAGGTCAGCCAAGTTAACCGCCGCGGGCCGCCTGGAAAGTGCCCAAAAACCAATGACAAACCAAGCCCGCATCGATGCCATCTACCGCTACCCGGTGAAGGGGCTTTCGCCCCAGCGGCTGCCGCGGGCCGCGCTGTCGCCGGGAGCGACGTTGCCAGCCGACCGGCTTTACGCCGTCGAGAACGGGCCCTGCGGCTTCGTCCCGGCGCGGCCCGCCTATTTTCCCAAGCAGCGCTTCCTTATGCTGATGCGCAATGAGCGGCTGGCCGCATTGCGCACGGACTATGACGAAGCGAGCCATACCCTCACGATCCAGTGGGAAGGCCGGCAAGCCGCGCGCGGCGACCTGCGCAGCAAGGAGGGCCGGCTGGCGATCGAGGCGTTCTTCCGCCGCTTCATGCCGGCCGAATTGCGCGGGCCGCCGAAAGTGCTTTTCGGCGAAGGCCACAGCTTCTCCGACGTGGCGAAGAAAGTCGTCTCTATCATCAACCTCGCCTCGGTGGCGGAGGTCGAGAATGCCGCCGGCGCGGCCGTGGATCCCTTGCGCTTTCGCGGCAATCTCCACGTCACCGGCTGGCCGGCCTGGCACGAGTTCGATCTGCTCGGCCGTGAGCTGACGATCAGCAAGGCCCGGCTCAAAGTGGTCAAGCGTATCCAACGTTGCGCGGCCACCGAAGTCGACCCCAGCATCGGCATCCGGGATTTGCCGATTCCCAGCACGCTGATGGATCATTTCGGCCACGCCGACTGCGGCGTTTATGCCGAAGTCATTGCCGGCGGCGAGATCGCTGACGGCGACCCCATAACGGAAACGGCCGGCGGATAAAGCCGGCCGCTTCGCATTTTCTATTGCCGCCGGAATTCGATCAGCCGCCGGGCACCACGTAAGCCGCGATGCGGCTGCGCGGATAAACCGATTCCGCCGTGGTGTGATTGTGGTTGCCGGAAATGATGATCGGATTGCCGTTGGCGTCGATGCCGCTGACCACACCGACGTGGCCGCCGCCACGGCGGCCCATCACGGCGATGGCGCCAACCTGCGGCCCGCTGATGCGGGTCCCGTAATGCGAATATCCCAAAGCGAGGTTGCCGCCGCCGGGATGGCCGGTGCGCTTGAGCACAAAGTCCATAAAGGCGCCGCACCACAGGCGGCCGCGCCCGGTCGGATTGGTGCCGATATATTTGCGCGCCTCCGCAACCAGGGAATTAGAGGTGGCGCCGCCATAGGCGGAGTTCGCATGCGACTGCGCCTGCGCGCGGGCGTCGGCCAACGACCGGCGGCCGTGACGGCGGCTGCCGCCGGTGGCGGCGTCGGCCGATTGGGCCGCATAGGACGGATAACGCATGTCCCGATCGGCGACGTCTTTCCGCGAGGCCAGCCGACCCTGGGCGACCGGCCCGGTAGCGTGCCGATAGTGGTGACGGTGGTGGTGATGGGCGGCTCTCGCGAAGGCCGGCGTCGCAAAAGCCGCGACCGCCGCCGAGCACAATAAAATCGCCACCCGATTTTGAATTAGTTTCATTCGGTCTAGTCCCCTTGTCATCAAAGCAATGCACCCGATCCAGACAGGATCAGCATCGAGTACCGGGGCCTAGACGCCGTTCGGATGTGGCGAGAACGTGATCATCCAAAGGTCATTTGGTGGTCCGCATAGCTGGTATTACCAATTAAAGCCTGCGGCTTAGAATTTATACGATACACTTTTCTAATATACTTCAGTGAAATATTTAATACAGAAAGCATTGGTGTATATACTATACGCCATAGTCGTTGTGCAGCTGCAGCAAAGTTAAAATTGCAGTGCAGCAATTAGGCGGGGCTTTACGACGATGGTTCGGCCAGGCTCAGCTCTTGCGGCTGAGCAGAAATACGGCCTGCTCGCCGAACAGGTTCCAGAACCACCACGGCGCGTTCAACCGCAACGGCGAACCCCAGGCGTTGAGCGCCACCCCCTTTTCCATCTTCACCCCAGTCGCCTCGCAGAGCTGGCGGAAATCCTTGATCGTGCAGTGGTGGATGTTGGGGGTGTCGTACCAGCTGTAAGGCAGGATATCGGTCTGCGGCATATGGCCGGCGAACAGCAGCTGGAGCCGCACCTGCCAGTGGCCGAAATTCGGAAACGACACGACCGCGCGCCGGCCGATGCGCAGCATGTGTTCGAGCACCACGCGCGGGTGACGCGTGGCCTGCAGCGTCTGCGACAGGATCACGTAGTCGAAGGCATCGTCCGGATAGTCGGCAAGATCGGTGTCGGCGTCGCCCTGGATCACGGCCAGCCCCTTGGCCACGCACTCGTTGACGCCCTCGCGCGAGAGTTCTATGCCGCGCCCGTCGACGTCGCGGCTCTCGCCGAGCAGCCGCAGCAGTTCGCCGTCGCCGCAGCCGACGTCCAGCACCCTGGCTCCGCGGTCGATCATCTCGGCCATCAGCACCAGATCGACGCGGGCGTCGCCGGGCGTGCGCGCAATATTGGAAACAGTGAGATTACTCATCGCGTCAACTCTTGGCCGCAATGTTTTGGCGAGCAAGCCCGCGCGCATTGCCGGCGCCGTCGAGAAAGCCGCGCACGATTGCGAACAATTCCGGCTCGTCGAGGAGGAAGGCGTCGTGGCCCTTGTCGGTGACGATCTCGGCGAACGAGACGCGCGCGCTGGAGGCGTTGAGCGCATGCACGATCGCGCGCGACTCCGACGTCGGGAACAGCCAATCGCTGGTGAAGGAAATCACGCAAAAGCGTGTCGGCGTGCCCTTGAAGGCATTGGCCAGCACGCCGCCGCAATCGGCCGCGAGATCGAAATAATCCATGGCGCGCGTGAGATAGAGATAGGAATTGGCGTCGAAACGCTCGACGAAAGAGATGCCCTGGTGGCGCAGATAGGATTCGACCTCGAAATCCGCGTCGAACGAGAAGGTCGGATTTTCGCGGTCCTGAAACTTGCGGCCGAATTTGCGATGCAGCGCGGCGTCGGACAAATACGTGATATGCGCGCCCATGCGCGCGACCGAGAGGCCGCGGCGCGGAAAAGTGCCTTCCAGTTGATAGCGGCCACGGCGCCATTCCGGATCGGCCATGATCGCCTGGCGGCCGACCTCGTGGAAAGCGATGTTCTGCGCGGAATGGCGGGTGGCGCAGGCAATCGGCAGCACCGAGAACACTCGGCTCGGGTAGCTTGCCGCCCATTGCAGCACCTGCATGCCGCCCATCGATCCGCCCACGACCGAAAACAGCGTTTCGATGCCGAGATGATCGAGCAGCATGGCCTGCGCGCGCACCATGTCGCGGACAGTGACGACGGGAAATTCCAGACCCCAAGGCTTGTCGGTTTTCGGATTGGTCGAGGCAGGCCCGGTCGTCCCCATGCAGCCGCCCACCACGTTCGGGCAGATCACGAAATAGCGCTCGGTGTCGATCGGCTTGCCGGGTCCGACCATGGTTTCCCACCAGCCGCCTTTGCCGGTAACCGGATGGTCGCTTGCCACGTGCTGGTCGCCGGTGAGCGCATGACACACCAGCACGGCATTCGTGCGCGCGGCATTGAGCGTGCCGTAAGTCTTGTAGGCGATCTGGAACGGCGACAGCTCGACGCCGGCGTCGAGCTTGAGCGGCTTGTCGGGCCCGAAGCGAACGACGAGCGAGTCGCGCGGATCGTCCGCCTCGCGCGGAGCCTCCGCCGCTTCACGCTGGCTCGTCAGATTGGCCTCGACCATATCGCCTAGCGCTCCCGGCGCACCGCAATCTTAGGACATTATCCCGGATTGCGGGCCGTTTAACTGTCAATCTGACACCTTGCTGTCAACGATTTCATTGATTTCAAGGCTTTATTGATTTCAGGACTTGGGCCTCCTATCAATGCCGCCATGGCGAAGCCACCCCAACCACCCGCGCAAGCACCCGCACTTGACGATCTGCGTAAGGAGATCGACCAGATCGACGAGGCGATGCACCAGCTCCTGATGGAGCGTGGCGAGATCATCGACCGGCTGATCTCGGTCAAGCGCAGCCAAGAGACCGGCTCGGCGTTCCGCCCGGCGCGCGAGGCCGAAATGATGCGCCGGCTGGTCAAAAGGCACAAAGGCATCCTGCCGCTCGACACCGCCGAGAGCATCTGGCGCGTCATCATCTCGACTTTCACCTACGTGCAATCGCCGTTTTCGGTGCACGCCGACCTTTCGGCGGGCGACGCTTTGATGCGGGATTCCGCGCGTTTCCATTTCGGCTTCACTGTGCCGTTCGTGGCGCATATGGGCGCCTCCGCCGTGGTGGCGGCAGTGTCGACCTCGAAGGGCGATCTCGGCCTGGTGCCCGCCTTCGCCGTGCCGGCGGCCGGCGCCTGGTGGAGCGCGCTCGAATTCGACGCCGCGCCCAAGATCATCGCGCGCCTGCCCTTCGTCGAGCGGGCCGACCACCCCGCCGCCTTGCCGGTTTTCGTGCTCTCGCGGGTCGCCGCCGACGCCATGGCGACGGACGCGCCGGTGTGGAGCGTGCGCGTGTCCGGCTGGGGCGCGGGCGCCGCGCAGGCGCTGTCGGCGCTGGTCGATTTCATCGCCGTGCCCGACCGCGCCTTCGACGGCGCCGCCCTGCTGATCACGCTGCCGAAGGGCGCGACCCTGGAAACGATCAGCGCGGCCTTGGTTAAGGCCGGGGCCACGGTTCGTTCGGCGGCCCTCGTCGGAAGCCACGCGACCCGCTATACGGTTGCCGCCGACAAGACCTGATTGCTCGGACAAAGCTAATGACCGCGACCAAACCGCAACCGCGCTCCGGCGTGCTCGATATCGCCCCCTACATCCCGGGCAAGAGCACCGCGCCGGGCGTCGCCAAAGTGTTCAAGCTCTCCTCCAACGAGACGCCGCTGGGGCCGGGCGAGAGCACGATTGCCGCCTATCGCAAGGTGGCCGAGCACCTAGAGGATTATCCGGACGGCTCGGCCGCGGGCTTGCGCGAGGCGATCGGCGATGTCTTCGGACTGGATCCGGCGCGCATCGTCTGCGGCGCCGGCTCCGACGATCTGCTCAATTTGATCGCGCGCGCCTACCTCACCGATGGCGATGAGGCGATCCACACCACGCACGGATTTCTGGTCTATCCGATCGCGACCTTGGGCACCGGTGCCAAACCGGTCGTCGCGCCGGAGACGAATTTCACCGCCGACGTCGACGCGATCCTCAAGCTCGTGTCGCCGCGCACCAAGGTCGTGTTCCTGGCCAACCCCAACAATCCGACCGGGACCTACATTCCGTTCGACGAGGTCAAGCGCCTGCACCAGGGCTTGCCGCCGCAGGTGCTGCTGGTGCTGGACGCGGCTTATGCCGAATACGTGCAGCGCAACGACTACGAATCAGGCATCGAGTTGGTGGCGACATCGGAAAACGTCGTGATGTGCCGCACCTTCTCGAAGATCTACGGGCTGGCCGCGCTCCGCCTCGGCTGGATGTACGGCCCTGCGCACGTGGTCGACGCGATCAACCGCATCCGCGGGCCGTTCAACGTCAACGCGCCGGCGATCGCGGCCGGCATCGCCGCGATCCGCGACGTCACCCATGTCGAGCGCTCGCGCGAGCACAATTCTCGCTGGCTCGCCTGGCTCACGGAAGAAATCGGCAAACTCGGCTTGCCGGTGACGCCGAGCGTGGCGAATTTCGTGCTGATCCATTTTCCGGAGGCCAAGGGCCGTACCGCTGCCGAGGCCGATGCGTTCCTGAGCAAGCGCGGCCTGATCCTGCGCCAGGTTACCGCCTACAAGCTGCCGAACGCCTTGCGCATGAGCGTCGGCAGCGAGGAAGCCAACCGGCTGGTGGTGAAGGCGCTGGCGGAATTTCTGGGAAAAACGGCGTGAGCAAACCGACGCCTCTTTTCAACCGCCTGGCGCTGATCGGCGTCGGCCTGATCGGCTCCTCGATCGCGCGTGCAGCGCGTGCCCAAGGTGCCGTGCGTTCGATCGTTGCCACCGCACGATCGCCGGCAACGCGGAAACGCGTGGCCGAACTCGGGCTCGCCGATCAGGTGGTGGAAAGCAACGCCGCCGCCGTGGAAGGCGCCGATATCGTGATCGTCTGCGTTCCGGTCGGCGCCTGCGGCGCGGTGGCCAAGGAGATTGGCCCGCATCTCGCCGCCGGCGTGACCGTATCCGATGTCGGCTCGGTCAAGGGCTCGATCATTCGCGACATGGGCCCGCATCTGCCGAAAACCGCGCATTTCGTGCCGGCCCATCCGGTTGCCGGCACCGAATATTCCGGGCCCGACGCGGGCTTTGCCGAATTGTTCGTGAACCGCTGGTGCATTCTGACGCCGCCTGCCGGCGCCGATCCGAAAGCGGTCGACAAGCTCGCCGCGTTCTGGCGCCTGCTCGGCGCCAATGTGGAAACCATGACGGCCGATCACCACGATCTGGTGCTCGCCATCACCAGCCACCTGCCGCATCTGATCGCCTACACTATCGTCGGCACCGCCGACGAACTGCAGACGGTGACGCGCTCGGAGGTGCTGAAATTCTCCGCCGGCGGCTTCCGCGATTTCACGCGCATCGCCGCTTCCGACCCGACCATGTGGCGCGACGTCTTCCTCGCCAACAAGGACGCGGTGCTGGAAATGCTCGGCCGCTTCACCGAGGATGTCGCCGCGCTGACCAAAGCCATTCGCAAGGGTGACGGCGAGACGCTGTTTGAGCATTTCGAACGCACGCGCGCGATCCGCAAGGGTATCGTGGAGATCGGCCAGGATTCGCCGGCGCCCGATTTTGGCCGCCCGCATCCCGACCTGGCGCATGAGCCGCTGCCGAAGCCTTACGCGGCGGAAGACTAGAACAGCGCCGGCACGACGCCGAACTTGATCGGCCCAAGGAACACCGCACCGTCTTCGAAACGCAGCGGCAGCGTGACCGCATGCTTGCCTTCCAATGTGGTCTGCTGCCCGAGCAAATTGATGCCGAGCGAAAGATTGGAGCTTGTCGCCTGCTGGCGCGCGACTCCGCCGAGACCGGGCAGCAGGCGGTCGAGCGCACCGGCGACCTTGTCCATGTCCGGCGACGTCTGCACCTTCTGCTCCACGTTGAGCGAGGCGAGGAACGCCTCCAGCCCGGCAACGGTCACGCGCAACTGGCCGTCCAACCGGCCGTTCGCATTGAGCGACAGGCTGCCGCTGCCAATCGCGATGGTGTCGCCCTGCTGCACGCGCGCTTGCGTGATGTCGATGCGGCCGCCCGCCGCCTGGATTTCGCGAAAACGCGCCGGCCAGGGCTTGGGCGAGAAATCGTTCAAGCCGCGCAGCAGCGCGTCGACGTCGGCGTCGAGCGGATGCGATGCGGCCGGGTGCAAAGTGGGCGCCGCCGCCCGCGTCAACCGCGTCACGACCTCGATGACCGGATGGTCGGTCACCGAGCCTTCGACGATGCGGCCGTGGATTTCGATGTGCTTGGCATGCAGCAGGTTCTCCCACGCGCCGCCGTTGATGCGGTCGACCACCGGACCGTCGAACACCAGCGACACGCGCTCCGGCGCCTGCGGCGTGCCGCGCACGCTCGACTGCGCCAGCTTCCAGTTCGCAACGATGGTCGGCGGTTTTCCCGGTTCGGCGATGGTGAGCGGGCCGTGGAATTCGGTGATCAGCAGGTTCGGCTGGTAAACCTGCGCCGCTATTAACATGCCACTGGTCTTGATCTCGATCGGCGGCTGGTTGCTGCGAAGCAGCGCGGAGGCTTTTTCGCAATCCACCTCGAAACGGAACGGATAGCCGCCGATGCTCTGCGAGCCGCATTTATAGACGCGGCCGCTCTTGGCCTCGCGCGCGCGCCAGCCCTCGATGGCGACTTCCGCCTTGCCGGCGGCGTAGTGCCAGAACCAGCTCCAGCCGCCGATCAACGCGAAAAACAGAACGACCGTGCCGATATAGCGCCGGTTGCGCCGGCGCGCGGAGCGGGTTCTGTTGGACCGAGCAGCCATCGCGAGCTTAACACCTGCTGAATGCGGCGTTTCTGCGCCTTTGTCCGTAGACCGTGGGCGCGGGGATGGGTTGCGCCGGAGCGGCCGGCCTGTTACGCGAGCGAAAGTCGCCGGGTGGTATCAACGGCGTGGTCAAAATCCAACCCCGATGAGCAAGAAATCCGACCAAAGCGGCGAAGACCTGTGGGTTTTTGCCTACGGATCGCTGATGTGGCGGCCGGGATTCGATTTCCTGGAGCGGCGCACCGCCCGCCTGGTCGGCGCCCACCGGGCGCTTTGCGTCTATTCCTTCGTCCATCGCGGCACTCCGGAGAAGCCCGGCCTGGTGCTCGGCCTCGACCGCGGTGGCACCTGCCGCGGCGTCGCCTACCGGGTGGCTTCGAACAAGCGGGCGGCCACGATCGACTATTTGCGCGCACGCGAGCAGGTCACCAAAGTCTATCGCGAGGCTTGGCGCGCGGTCTGGCTTGACGACGATCCGCAGCAAAGCGTGCACGCGCTCGGCTACGTAGTGGACCGCGGCCACCGGCAATATGCCGGCCGCCTCACGCTCGCCCAGCAATTGCATTATGTGCGCCAGGGTCACGGCCGTTCCGGCGCCTGCCGCGACTATGTACTGGCCGCGGTCAAGGAATTGGAAGCCCACGGTTATCGCGACGACGGCTTGCGCCGGCTGGCCGAGCAGCTCAAGGGCATCCACGAAACCACGGCGCCATGACGGCCATCTCGACGCTCGATGGCGGCCGAACTATCATCGACGAGGTTTTGTCCGTGCCTGAGGGACGCCTATGCGCCGTCTCGTACCGCTCGCCTTGCTCCTTGCGCTGGCCGCCTCCTCGCCGTCTTTCGCCGATGCCGAAAGCGACCGCGTGACGTGCTTCTCGCTCGGTAACGAGAATTACAAGGACGCCGAAAAATTTGACATCGGTCTCGCGGCCTGTAGCCGCATGATCGATTCCGGCCGTTACAAGGACAAGGGGCTCGCCTCGATCTATCGCGCGCGCGCCAGCTGGAAGGAAAAGAAGCGCGATCTCGACGCCGCGCTGCAGGAGTATGATCGCGCGACCAAGATCGACCCGACCTACGCCGCCGCCTACTATAGCCGCGGGCAGGTCTACGAAAAGAAAGGCGATCTCGACAAGGCGCGCGCCGAATACAATGCCGCCCTCGCCGTTCCGACCATCAATCGCATCGCGCAATTGGCGCAAGACACCGCGCGCGCCCGGCTGAAAGCGCTGGCGGAAGGCGCCAAGCAAGAACCGGTAAAATAACAACCGCTTCAGCGGCCAGCGGCCTTGGCTTCGGCGATCAGGCGCGCGGTCGCCGTTTCAAGCACGTCCTGGAGCCGCTTGAAGAAGACGTCCTTGTCGAGCCCGGGCGGGATCGGATCGAGCACCTGCACCAGCACCGTCCCCGGCAGCCGCCGGATCGAGCGGCGCGGCCAGAACAGCCCGGAATTGAGCGCGATCGGCAAACAGGGCACGCCCTCCGCGGCGTAAAGATGCGCCACGCCGTACTTGTAGCGCGGCTCGGCGCCGGCCGGGCGGCGCGTGCCTTCGGGAAAGATAATCAGTTGACGGCCGTCGGCGAGTTCGAGGCGCGCGCGCTCGGTCATGGCGGTGAGCGCGTGCGAACCCGCCCCGCGGTCGACCGGCACCATGCGGCCTTTGATCATCAGCCAGCCGAAAATCGGGATCCATTCCAATTCGCGTTTGACGATGAACAGCGGATTGTCGAACAGCGACAGCAGCGCGAAGGTCTCCCATGCCGATTGGTGTTTCGGGGCGACAATGAGCGCGCCCGGCGGGATTTTTTCGCGACCCCTGATTTCGCAATCGATGCCGGCGACGATTCGCAGCAGCACCAGATTGCAGCGGCCCCATGCTTTCGCCACCCCCAGGATGGCGCGATAGGGCAGGAAGAACGTCGGCAGCGCGATGACCAGCCACAGCGCCGTGTTCAGATAGAACAGCGCGTTGAAGACGATAGAGCGGACGACCATCAGCACGGGCGGCGCTCCTTCACGCGGTGTCGGTATCGAAGTGCATGCGGACGAGCGCGAACAGGTACTTCAGATATTCCGCAAACAGCAAACGCGCGGTGTCGAGGTTCGACCACCAGGGTTCGTCTTTTACCTTCGGCGAGATCACCGGAAAGGAAATCAGCGCTACATCGGGAAGCTGATGTTCAAGCTCGGCCATAGCCCGCGGCATGTGCCAATTCGAGGTCACCACGATCAGCGAATTGAAATTGTGCTCGCGCGCCCAGCGCCTGGTCTCGAGCGCATTGCCGAA
The DNA here is from genome assembly GCA_003152455.1 of Hyphomicrobiales bacterium. Classification (GTDB taxonomy): domain Bacteria; phylum Pseudomonadota; class Alphaproteobacteria; order Rhizobiales; family Xanthobacteraceae; genus Pseudolabrys. Next base: position 31,891 of record PMAF01000154.1, on the reverse strand, counting down.
GGTATTGAGCGCCGAGCGGTCGAGGTCGATGCAGCAGGAAAAGAATTTGGAATAGAGCGGGGTCAGCCGGGCGATTTCGCGCGCTCTGGTATCGCGGTGGACGCCGCTGATCAGCAGCCGCTTGCCGCGCTCGGCCGCCAGCAACTCGATGGCATCCGGGATGCGCGCCGCCGCTCCGGTCAGCACCACGATGCCGTCGGCATTGCGATCGAGCGCCACTTCCTCCGACGGGATGGTCAACACGAACCAGCAGAATCCGGCGCCCAGCAGCACGGCGCCGGCGGCGCCGACGGTCATGGTGAAAAAGCCGATGAAACGCGCGAGACTGGCCAGCATGTCAATCGATCGTATCGAGGGTCCGGTTCACGGTATGCCTTGAGGTCGCGGCCGTCACCAGCGCGATCAGCACGACTTGGCAGAGCACGGCGATATAGCCGGTAATGCCGATGGAAAACGACCCGAATAACGCCGCAGTCTGGTCGCCCCCGGCCGAGCCGGCAAACCAGCCGCTGATGAGCCCGGCGAACGCGAACAGCACGATCGCGACGCCGCCGCCGATGGCGCCGCCTTGCAGGCCTAGCAGCAGAAAATGCCGCTGGAAGCGCCCGGCAATGAATCCATTCTTGGCACCGACAAGATGGAGAACCTCGATCACCGGCTTGTTGGTCGCCATCGCGCCGCGGGTCGCGAAAGTAACCGAGAGCACGGTCGCGGCGATCACCAGGAGCAAAATCGCTATGCCGGCGGCCACCGCGGTCCCCGCCATGGTGCGCATGCGGCCGATCCAGCCGCGATGATCGTCCAGCGTGGCGCCCGGCACCTGCTCCGCCAGCATTCGTTGCAATTGCGGAATATCGGGCGCCGCACCGCGCGCGATCTTGACGACGATGAGGCGCGGCACCGGCAATTCGTCGAGCGACAGCCCGCTGCCGAGCCAAGGCTCCAGCAGCTTGGAAGACTCCTCCTTCGAATAGACCCGCACGTCGCCGATGCCGGGGAAGGCCCGCGCCGCGGCCGCCGCCTTGTCCGAGGCGGCATCGAGATCGAGGCCGGGCGCCGGGATGATCTGAATGGTCACCTCGCGCGCCACGTCGGACTGCCATTCGCTGGCCGCGCCGCCGACCAGGATTACGGCGCCGATGGTGAGCGAAGCCAGGAACGTCATGATGGCGACGACCGCGATCAGCGCGCGCCCGGATATCGAGTTGCGCGGAACCAGCGCCGTATCGAAACGCGGCAACGCACCGCGCGCCCGCGACACCGCGCTACGATCGACATCCGTCATCGTCGTTACTTTGACTTCAATCATAGATGTGCAGACGCCCCTCGTGCAGCACCAGCCGGCGCGCATCGTACTGATCCATCAACGCGATGTCGTGGGTGGCGATCACCACCGAGGTCCCCGATTTGTTGAGCTCGATGAACAATCGCAGCAGCCGCTGCGCCAGGCTCGGATCGACGTTGCCGGTGGGCTCGTCGGCCAGCAGCAATTGCGGCCGCGCGATCACCGCGCGCGCGATCGCGGCGCGCTGCTTCTCGCCACCCGAGAGCACCGGCGGCAACGCCCACATGCGTTCGCCGAGGCCGACCCAGTTCAATAGCTCGATCACCTCGTCGCGATAGCTATCCTCGCGCCGGCCCATCACGCGCAGCGGCAGGGAGACGTTTTCATAAGTGTTCATGTGATCGAGCAGGCGGAAATCCTGGAACACGATGCCGATGCGGCGACGCAGCGTGGCCACAGCATCCTTGGACAGCGTGGCGACGTCGTGGCCGAACTGGGTGATCAGCCCGCGTGTCGGCTTGAGCGAGAGGAACAAGAGGCGCAGCAGCGAGGTCTTGCCGGCGCCGGACGGGCCGGTCAGGAACTGGAAGGAATGCGGCTCGATGCGGAACGTGAGGTCGCGCAAGACCTCCGGCCCCAGGCCGTAGCGCAAGCCTACGTTCTCGAATCGGACCACACCCTCTCCGATAAATTCGCGGTAGCCGCCCAATCCGTTCAGGCCGAATCAGGACTCCAGTTAACATTTTGAATGCGCAGGATCTTTGCCGAAAATCGGTGGAATAACCCCGGCCGTCCAGCGGCGGAGTCTCCCCAAAGCCGTCCGCGGCCCTCGCTTGCGGTAGAGACCGTTGCTTTTACAGCATTATCACTGCGCCGCCAGCGCCATAGGGCCGCCAAAGGCGGCATATCCCCTGGGTCCGGCGGGCGGTTATGGTTTCCAATCCATTAACGGTCGGCTGCTAGGTTTTGAGGCCAAATCGGCCTCGGATGACATGCTGATCGTCTGTCCAAGCTGCGCCACGTCCTACATGATCGACCAGACCGCCGTCGGCCTGGCCGGGCGTACGGCTCGTTGCACCCGCTGCAAGGCATCCTGGTTTGCCGGCGGACCGGAAGCTGCGTCCGAAATGGTCGCCGCTGCGGACAATATGACTTTGGAGGCCGAGGCGCCGTCGGCACCTCCCGCCCACGCCAAAGCGCCGCCGGTTGCCGCCGCCGCCGAAAATCCTGGCGTCGAAAATTCCGAATCGATTGCCGCAACCGAGACCGAGGCGCCGTCTATCGAGCCGCCGCAGCAACCCGAACCCGCGCCGGCCGAGGTGCCATCACCGGTTCCGGCCGAGATTCTGGCGCCAGAAACCGCGCCCGTCCTGATCCCCGATGCGCCGCCGCTGGCGCCGCCCGTCGAGCACGAAGAGCCGCCAGCGGCAGCCGAGAGCGAACACGAGACCGAAGAAGCCGAGAGTTTCGACCTCCGCCGCCACCACTGGCTACCGATGCGCTTCAAGCAGCCGCGCGGTTCGTCGCGCTGGACCGCGGTCATTTTGGGCTTGGTCGCTTTCGACCTGGCGCTGGTCGGCGCGCGCACCGCGGTGGTGCGCGCCCTGCCGCAAACCGCGTCGCTGTTCGCGGCCATTGGCCTGCCGGTCAACCTGCGCCATCTCCAGTTCGAACAGGTCAGCATTTCCAAGGAAGGCCAGGACGGCGTCGCCACGTTGATCGTGCAGGGCGCCATCGTAAGCGAAGCCGGCAAACCGGTCGCGGTGCCGCACCTGCGCTTTGCCGCGCGCAATGCAGCCGGACAGGAAGTCTACACCTGGACCACGCCGCCGCCGCTTAGCATCCTCGAGCCCGGCGCGCGGACGGAATTCCGCAGCCAGGTCGCGACGCCGCCGGTCGAGGCCCACGACGTGATGGTGCGCTTCTTGAGCGCGAATGACGCCGGAGCGAAATAGTCCAATGGCGCGGATCCTGGTCGCTGAGGACGACGACACCATCCGCGACCTGGTGGTCCGCGCGCTCACCGAGGACGGCCACGAATTGACCGCGGTCGCCAACGGCGCGGCGGCGTTCGATGCGCTGAACCAGCAAAACGACGGCTTCGACCTGCTGCTCACCGACGTGAAGATGCCGATCATGGACGGTATCGCGCTGGCGCTCGCGGCCGGGCGCGACCATCCCGACGTCGCCATCATGCTGATGACGGGCTTTGCCGATCAGCGCGAACGCGCGCACGGGCTGGATGCGCTGGTGCACGATGTGATCGCCAAGCCGTTCTCAGTCGAGCAGATCAAAGGCGCCGTGCGCGAGGCGCTGGTGCAGCGGCACTAGGGCGCCGGCCCCCGCAAGCGGGGCACCGGATAAATCAGAAATCCTTCAGCAGCCGCTCGATGTAATCGAGCTCGAGCTGCGGGCGGCCGCTTTCGCCGAAGCGCTTGCGCAGTTCTTCCAGGATACGGCGGGCGCGCTGGGCGTCGATCTCTCCCGGCACCTTGACCGTGGCGTCGTCGCCGTATTCGCGGCCGCGCAGCGGGCGTCCGAGCGGATCGGTATCCTGCTGGGCGCGCGCACGGCCGTTGCGGCCGGGCTGACCGGGACCCTGCCCCATGCCCATGCCGTTCTGCTGCATCGCTTGCGCCATGCCTTGCGCGCCTTTGCGCATGGCGTCGAGCGCGCGGCCCTGGCTGTCGACCGCGTTGTCGGCGTCGCCCTGGCCGAGCTCGCCTTCCGCCTCGCCCATGGCTTCACCGGCGCTGCCGAGTTGGTCCATCCCGCCTTCGCCCTGGCCCTTCTGGTCCTGCCCTTGCTGCTGGCCGGGATTGCCGAGGCCGCGCTGACGCAATTGCTCGAGCAGCTTGTTGAGCCGGTCGCGCAAGCCCCGCTGATCCTGCTGCAGATCGCCCAATTGCTGCTGACCCTGACCGCCCTGTTGGCGCTGGCGGTCGCGCCGCATGTCCTGGCCTTGCTTGAAGGTCTTGTCGCGCAATTGCTGCTGCTTGCGGATCATGTCACCCAGCTCGTCGAGCGACGACATCATGTCGTCTTCGCTCTCCTCGCCTTGTGCGCCCGGGCGGGCCGTCTGAAGATTCTCGAGCATCGACTGCATCTCGTCGAGCAGCTTGCGTGCCGCGTCCTTGTTGCCGGAGCGCGCCAGAATCTCCAGACGGTCGACCATGTTCTTGAGATCGCGCTGGCTGAGCACGCGGGTATTGCGGTCGAGCGAACGCGCGAGCTGCTGCGGATTTTTCTTCATTTCTTCCGCCAGCGCCTGCAGGTACTTGTCCATGGCGGCGCGCAAATCATCCATCAGCTTCTTCAGCTCTTGGTCGGTGGCGCCGCGTTCGAGCGCCTGGCGCAAGGCGTCCTGCGCCTGGCGCAGCGCGAGTTCGGATTGCGAGACGTTGCCGTCTTCGAGCTGCGTCGCCATGTCCCACATCCGCGCCACCACCTCGCGCAGCTGGTCGTCGCTCTTGGCGTGGGCGAGGTCGAAGTAGATCGAGCGCAAACCGAGATAGACCGCGGTCTCCGGCGTGAAACGTTCCGGCGCGATGGCGAGCGCGTCGAGCGCGGTGAGCACGACCGGCTTGGCGCCGGCATCGAGCGCCAGCAGGCGGCGCTGCTCGATCAAGGCACGCGCCACCGGCTTGACGAAAATCCGTTGCGGAAGCTGCAATTCAACCGCCTCGCTGCGGCCTTCGTTGCCGGCTTCGTCGCGCGCGACCAGCGTCACCTCGACTTTGGCGCCGGCCCAGGGATGCGACGTGAGATCGCGTGTCGTCTGCGCCGCGCCCGTGCGGGTGCGCGCCTGCGGCAGCGCGAGCGGGAATTCCGGCGCGTCGAACAACGGGTGCGCATCCGCGCCGGACGGGATGTCCTCGTCCTTGAGCGCGAATTCGGCATGCGCTTCGACGACGCCATAATCATCGTCCATCTTGTAATCGAGCCGCAACGAACCGCGCGCCTGCCGCTCCGGATCCTTGGTCAGCGCGATCGTCGGCGCGCGGTCGGGGATCGCCTTGAAGGTCCACGCAAGATCGCTGTTCAAAACCCCGTGCACGGTGGCCGAGCCGTCACTCTTGATTACGAAACGGCGCTCCTCGCTGCCTGCCGGCAGAGCCGTGTGCGGATCCGCCGGCGCGGCCTCGAGGCCGCCCTTGCGGACGACGTCGAAGTGCACACTGCCGGTGGAGCGGATGACGAGCTGGCTGCCGGCCGGCACTGCGACCGGCGGCGTTGTCTGCGCGGGCTCGCCCGGGCGTAGCCCGGCCAGCATGATGGGCGGGCGGCCGGTATAGTTCGGTGGCGTGACCCAGGCGTCGATGCGGAAATTGGCCGGCGCCACCACGCCCTGCCAATCGAAGGCGGCGGTAACGCGCTTCAGACGGTCGCCGGCGGCGGCGAAGAAAGTCGCAACCACTAGGATGAGCACGAGTGCGCGCAGCGCCATCGGATCGCGCATGGCAAGCCGCGGCGACGGCCAGCCGGCCTTGAGCTTGCGCGCCGACAGGAGCGCGCGTTCGACATGGGCGCGCCAGAGCGCCTGCGCGACTGGATCGTTTTGATTGGCGGCGAGCTCGTCGGCGACCGCGGTGGCCGGCCGGTGCGTCGTACCGCTGTTGCGGTCGAGCCGCCGCAAGCCGTCGCCGGCGCTGGGCCATCGCAGCATCGCCAGCGGCGCCGCGGCAATCGCGGTAACCACCACGAACAACAGGAGGCCGATGGCGCGCGCCAGCGGCGGCAGCACAACCCAGAGGCCTGCCCAGGAAAATGCAAGGAACAGCCCAAGCGCCGTCGCCAGCGCGGCCAAAGCCGGCCACAACCGCTCCCACAACAGGCTGCCGCGTGCGCGCTGAAGCGCCCGCGTGAGCAGAGCCCGAGCCGGGTGTTTCTGCTGCTTTGGCTGCTCGTCCAATCCGTCCAAAAGCCGCTCCGTCGCGTAGGGCTAAGGAGAATCTGCCGTAGAACAGGCTACCACGCAGGCAATTCCCAGGCCATGCGCGGCGTTCCTGCGCCTAAAGCCAATCCGGCATGCGATCGAGCGCAATCAATTGGTCAACTTCAAGGCGCGGGCGAACCACCGACCATTCGGCGCCTTTGACCAGCACTTCCGGCACCAACGGCCTCGTATTGTAGGTTCCGGCCTGTACCGCGCCATAGGCGCCGGCCGACATCACCGCCAGCAAGGCGCCGGGCGCTGGTTCCGCCAGATCGCGGTCGAGAGCGAGGAAATCGCCGCTTTCGCAGACCGGTCCGACCACGTCGGCGCGGATGCGGGGTCCCGATGCGTCTGGTTCCTCGACCGGCCAGATCTCGTGGTGGGCGTCATACAGCGTCGGGCGTATGAGGTCGTTCATGGCGGCATCGACCACCACGAAATTCTTCGCCTCGCCGCGCTTCACGAACAGCACGCGCGTCACCAGGATACCGGCATTGCCGACGATCAACCGGCCCGGCTCGAAGATCAGCCGGCAGCCGAGATCGCGCGTGGCGCGCTTGACCATCTTGGCATAGGCGTCCGGATGCGGCGGCGGTTCGTTGTCGTCGAGATAGGGAATGCCCAGACCGCCGCCGAGGTCGACGTGCGAGATCGTGTGTCCGTCGCCGCGCAGCGTGCGGACGAACTCGGCTAGCAGCGTGAAGGCGTTGTCGAACGGATCGAGGTCGGTGATCTGGCTGCCGATATGCATGTCGACGCCGGTGACCTGGATGCCGGGCAAGTTCGCCGCCCGCGCATAGACCTCGCGCGCGCGGCTGATCGGGATGCCGAACTTGTTCTCGGCTTTGCCGGTGGCAATCTTGTGATGCGTCTTGGCGTCGACGTCGGGATTGACGCGCACCGAAATATTGACGGCGCGGCCCTTGGCCGAAGCGATCGCCGACAGCAAGTCGAGCTCCGGCTCGGATTCGACGTTGATGCAGAGAATGCCCTCGTCGACTGCCAGGCTCAGTTCGCGCGCGGTCTTGCCCAACCCTGAGAACATGATCTTGTCGGCCGGCACGCCGGCCAGACGCGCGCGCATCAGTTCGCCTTCCGACACCACGTCGGCGCCGGCGCCGAGTTCGGCGAGCGTGGCGATCACCGCCTGATTGGAATTCGCCTTCATGGCGTAGCAGACCAGCGCGTCAACGTCGGCGAAGGCGCCGGCGAACACCTGGTAGTGGCGCTCCAGCGTCGCTGTCGAATAGCAATAGAACGGGGTCCCGACGCTGCCGGCGAGTGCATCGAGATTCACCGCCTCGGCGTGCAGGACGCCGTCGCGATAGGCGAAGTGGTGCATGACTTTAGAATCCGGTGGGGCATGATCTTATCCGAAAACCGCTTCCCATCCACGGGTCAAGCCCAAGGACAAGCTTTTCGGGACCACGCGGAATCTCAGTTGAGCAGAACGTCGAGAGGGATGTGTTTTTTCGGACCCTTGGGCGCCAGCGGCCTGCCGTCGGCTCCGACGCCCGGATTGTCATCCGTGGCCTGCCCGCCGATTGGCGAGGCCATCGGATTGATCGACGGATTCGGCGTGTTGGCCTGCTCGCCCGCGAGCGAGGCGCCGGGCGGCGGATCGAGCGGCCCCTTGCGGCCGCACGCGGCCAGACCCAGCGACGCAACGAGGGCGCCGATCAGGGCGAGACGAAGAAACGGACGGTCGCGAAAAGGGCTCAAGCAATGCGCTCCTTGGGTGGCAGCATCATAGCAAACCCGGCAAACAAGGCCAAACCTGGCTGGCGAAAGTCAGGATTTGTCCTTTTCCAGCTTGCGCAGCCATTTCTTCGCCTGCATCCGCACGTTTTTGGGCGCCGTTCCGCCGAAACTCACCCGGCTCTTCACCGATTTGTCGACAGAGAGGACGCTGAACACGTCCTCGCCGATGCGCGGCTCGATCTCGCGCATGGCCTCAAGTGGCAGCCGGTGCAGGGGTAAGCCCGCTTCCGCCGCCTTGGCGACAATTCTGCCGGTCAGATGATGGGCGTCGCGGAATGGGATTTTCAGGCTGCGCACCAGCCAGTCGGCAAGATCGGTGGCGGTGGCGTAGCCGTCGCCCGCCGCCTTCTTCATGCGCGCGGTATCGGGCTCGAGATCACCCACCATGCCGGTCATCGCCGCGAGCGACAGGCTCAACGCGGCGAGCGCGTCCATGGCGCCCTCCTTGTCCTCCTGCATGTCCTTGGCATAGGCGAGCGGCAGACCCTTCATCACGACCAGCAGCCCGGTGAGCGCGCCGATGACGCGACCGGTCTTGGCGCGCACCAGCTCGGCGGCGTCCGGATTGCGCTTCTGCGGCATGATCGAGGAGCCGGTGGTGAATTTGTCGGACAGCCGGACCAGGCCGGTGAGCGGCGAGGTCCAGATCACGATCTCCTCGGCGAGCCGCGACAGATGCACCGAGGCGATCGAGGCCGCGGCCAGCGTCTCCATCACGAAGTCGCGGTCGGACACGGCGTCGAGCGAATTCGCCGCCGGCTGGTCGAAGCCAAGCGCCTTGGCGGTCATGTCGCGATCGAGATTGAACGAAGTGCCGGCCAGCGCGGCGGCGCCGAGCGGCGATTCGTTGAGCCGCTTGCGCGCGTCGGCAAAGCGGCCGCGATCGCGCGCCGCCATCTCTACGTAGGCGAGCAGATGATGGCCGAAGGTGATCGGCTGCGCGGTCTGCATATGGGTGAGCCCCGGCATCACCGTGCCGGCGTGCTCGAGCGCCTTCTGCGCCAGCGCGCGCTGAAAGCCTGCAAGCGCCGCGTCGAGCGCATCGATGGTGTCGCGCATCCACAGCCGGAAGTCGGTCGCCACCTGATCGTTGCGCGAACGCGCGGTGTGCAGCCGCCCGGCCGCATCGCCGATCAGCTCGCCGAGCCTTCCCTCCACGTTCATGTGGATGTCTTCCAGCGCTCGCTTGAACGAAAACTTTCCGGCGACGATCTCTGACAGGATTGTGTCTAGACCGTGAGCGATCTTTTTCGCATCGTCCGCCCCAATGATGCCTTGCTTGGCCAGCATGTCGGCATGGGCCTTGGACGCGGCGATATCCTGGCGGTAGAGAGCCTTGTCGAAATCGATGGAGGCGTTGATCTCCTCCATGATGGCGCCGGGGCCAGACGTAAACCGCCCGCCCCACATTTTGTTGCTCATGGTAGTGCTCTTCGTGCCGCTCTTGACTAACCCACCGAGGTCCCGCCGCTCATGACCGAACGTCCAGCGCCCCGCGTCGCCAAAAGGTACCTGTCCATGATCCTGGCAGGCGGCGTCGCCGGCGTGCTCGTCGGGCTGGCCGGGGTATACGGGTTTTCGACCCTAACAGGCAATGCGGGCGGCGACGCCACATGCCGCCCGGCGGTCGAATTGGCCAAGAAACTGGCGCCTTTGGCGCGTGGCGAGGTGGCCGCTGTTAACGTTGCCAAGAGCCCGCTGAAGGTGCCCGATCTAGCCTTCCAGGATGCCAGCGGCAAACCGCTCACGCTTGCGAATTGGCGCGGGCGCACGGTGTTGCTCAACCTGTGGGCCACCTGGTGCGTGCCCTGCCGCAAGGAAATGCCGGCGCTCGACGCCTTGCAACAGAAGCTCGGAGGCTCGGATTTCCAGGTGGTGGCGGTCAATATCGACACCCGTGACCCCGACAAGCCGAAGGCCTTTCTGAAGGAATTGGGCATCGACAAGCTTGCCTATTACGCCGACCCGACCGCCAAGACGTTCCAGGATCTCAAGGCGATCGGCCGCGCCTTCGGCATGCCGACCACCATGCTGGTGGACCGCCAAGGCTGCGAGATCGGCACCATCGCGGGGCCGGCCGAATGGGCAGGCGATGATGCGGTCAAGCTGATCCAGGCGGCGCTGGGCAAGAGCTAGGGCGACGGCGAGGCCGCGCGCAGGCCCCCCATCACACGCTAATATTCACATTCTGCCCGATGCCGGCGGCGACGTTGGCGAGGCTCTGCATATTCTGCTGGGCGGCGTCGATGACTTGCACGACCGACTTCGCGGCATCGGCGTTCATGCGCATCATCATGGCCGCGGCGGCCATTTGCGCTTGGCTCGCCTGGGCGCCAACCAAAGCTCCTGCGAGGGATGCCGGGTCCATGCCGGGACATATCTACGGCCGATCCCGTCAACGAAGGATAAACACTTGACAGCCGCTCGCTCCGTCCTATACTTAACCACATGGTTTACTATTCAACGAACCCGCTCGACCGCACCTTTGCCGCGCTCGCCGACCCGACCCGGCGCGCCTTGCTCGCACGGCTGAGCCAGACCGACGGCCTGTCGGTCAGCGCGCTGGCCGAACCGTTCGCGATGTCGCTGCCGGCGGTGATGAAGCATCTCGACGTGCTGTCGGATGCCGGGCTGGTCACGCGAGCCAAGAGCGGCCGCACGGTCTCCTGCCGGCTGCGCGCCGAGCCCATGCACGAAGCCAATGAATGGCTCAACCGCTACCAGCGCTTCTGGAGCGACCGCCTCGATCAACTCGCCGCTTTCCTGGAGGAAGAAACATGTCCACCGCCGCCGCCGTCAAACCGAGCCTCACCATCAAGCGACGTTTCAATGCCCCGCCGGCGAAAGTCTTCGCCGCCTGGACCGATCCGGAAAAAGTAAAACGCTGGATGGGTCCCGGCGAAGTCAAAGTGCTGGCCACCGAAGGCGACGCTCGCACCGGCGGCCGCTTCCGCTGCCTGATGCAGGCTCCTAACGGCGAGCATCACGACGTCAGCGGCGTCTACCGTGAGGTGATCCCGAACGAAAAGCTGGTCTTCACCTGGGCCTGGAAGTCGACACCGGAGCGTGAGTCGCTGGTGACGGTGACGGTCAAGCCGGACGGGGACGGCACGCTGATGACGCTCACGCACGAACAGTTCTTCGACGAAACCGCGCGCGACAATCACAATAAAGGCTGGACGAGCGCGATGGACAAGCTCGGCGTATATCTCAGCGCCCAGTAACAGGAGGCTTCGGTGGCCCAATCATCCGGCGAACACGGCAATTTCTACTGGAACGAGTTGGTGACTCGCGACGTCGAGAAGGCCAAGAAATTCTACAGCGCCACCATCGGCTGGACTTTCGATGCCATGCCGATGCCGGACGGCACTTATTGGGTCGCAAAGATGGGAGACAAGGCCGTCGGCGGCCTGTTTCCGATCGGCGGCCCGCAATGGGAAGGCGTGCCAGAACACTGGATGTCCTACCTCGCGGTCGACGACGTCGACGCCCGCGTCAAGAAGGCCACTGCCGCCGGCGCCAAATTGATGCGTCCGATCTTCGACGTTCCCGGCGTCGGCCGCATCGCCATCCTCACCGAACCGGGCGGCAGCGGCATCGGCTGGATCACCCCGGCGGCAAAATAGTCGTGAGTGGAGAAACCGTCATGAAACACAACATCGTCTCGCAAGACCAATGGCTCGCCGCTCGCAAGGCGCTGCTCGCCAAGGAGAAGGCGTTCACTAAGGCGCGCGACGCACTCAGCGCCGAGCGCCGCCAATTGCCTTGGGAGAAGCTGGACAAGAGCTATGTGTTCGAGGGGCCGGAGGGCAAGGAAACCGTTGCCGATCTGTTTGGCGGCCGCAGCCAGCTCATCGTCTATCATTTCATGCTGGGGCCCGGCTGGGCGCAGGGCTGCCCGAGCTGCTCGTATCTGGCCGATCATTTCGACGGCGCCAATATCCATCTGGCGCAACGCGACGTGACGCTGGTCGTGGTGTCGCGCGCGCCCTACGCCGAGATCGCGGCCTACCAGAACCGCATGGGCTGGAAGTTCAAGCGGGTGTCGTCGTACGGCGGCGACTTCAACCACGATTTCCACGTGTCGTTCACACCGGAGCAAAGAGCGGGCGGCAAGGTCGAGTATAATTACGGCCTGGGCGAATTCCCGAGCGAGGAAGCGCCAGGCTTGAGCACCTTCATCAGAAACGAGGGCGGCATCTTCCACGCCTATTCAACCTACGCCCGCGGCCTCGATATCCTCATCGGCGCCTACAATTTTCTCGACATGGCGCCCAAGGGCCGCGACGAGGACGGCTTGGCGTGGAGCATGGCGTGGGTTCGCCATCACGACCGCTATGACGGCGCCGTTGTCGATCCGAAGGCGACCTACGAACAACCGAAGCCCGCGGCATCGTGCTGCAATTAGGACCGCAAGAGCTTCTAAGACCAACCCTTTGGGGGGCGAAAGCAAATGTCGACCGATCTCAAATACCTGGCGCTGACGGCGATGCTGACCGCATCGCTGTGGATTCCCTATGTCGTCTCGCAAGTGGTGACGAACGGATTTCTAACGCCGCCGAACTATCGCGACCCGACACCGCGCCCGGTGCCGCTCTGGGGCAAGCGTGCCGACCGCGTCTATCTCAACGCGGTCGAGACATTTTCCCCCTTCGCGGTGCTGGTGATCCTGATTCATCTGGCCGGCAACGCCAATGGCATGACCGCCCTGTTGGCGGCAGCGTTCTTCTGGTTGCGGGTCGTGCACGCCATCGTCTATTGGGCGGCGATCCCCTACATTCGCACGCTCGTTTTCACGCTCGGCTTCGTGGTGATGATCGGTCTGTTCGTCGAACTGATGTTGTAGCGGCGGACCGAAGTCGGATAGCCAACGGCTCAGGACGGACGGTGTTTATTTGTCGTTCGTCAACTGCCGGCCGTCAGCGCGTCGGCACCGGCTTCTCGCCGCGGTAGTCGTAGAAGCCGCGCTGGGCCTTGCGGCCGAGCCAGCCGGCCTCGACGTATTTCACCAGCAGCGGACAAGGCCGGTATTTCGAATCGGCCAGCCCCTCATGCAGCACCTGCATGACCGACAGACAGGTATCGAGGCCGATGAAGTCGGCGAGTTCGAGCGGCCCCATCGGGTGATGGGCGCCGAGCCGCATCGCGGTGTCGATCGCCTCGACGTTGCCGACGCCTTCGTAGAGCGTGTAGATCGCCTCGTTGATCATCGGCAGCAGAATGCGGTTGACGATGAAAGCCGGAAAATCCTCCGACACCGCGATGGTCTTGCCCAGCTTGCTGACGAAGGCCTTGCTGGTCTCGAAGGTCGCGTCGTCGGTAGCGATGCCGCGGATCACTTCGACCAGTTCCATCAGCGGCACCGGATTCATGAAATGAATGCCGATGAAACGCTCGGGCCGGTCGGTCGAGGTCGCCAGCCGCGTGATCGAGATCGATGACGTATTGGAGGCGATGATCGCTTCGGGTTTCAGCGACGCGCATAGATCGGAAAATATCTTGCGCTTGATGTCCTCTTTTTCCGCCGCGGACTCGATCACGATGTCGCAATCAGCCATGGCGTCGAATTTTTCCGCCGGCTTGATGCGCCCGAGTGCGGCCTTGCGGTCGTCGTCGCTGATCGCCTTCTTGCCGACCTGGCGCGCCATGTTGCCGTTGATGGTCGCCAAGCCCGCCTTGATGCGGTCGCCCGACACGTCGTTCAGCATCACCGAATAGCCCGCCAGCGCGCAGACATGGGCGATGCCATTGCCCATCTGCCCGGCGCCGATCACCCCGACACTCTGAATCTTCAACGCCATGATTTGTCCCGATCGATGCGAAGTCCCGGTTCTTGGCTTCGACTTCGGTTGTTATTATTCCATTTCTACGCCGAACCGCGCGGTGACACCACCGGCGCGAAAACAAAATAGCAACTTGGTCAACGCTTGACCTTGTCGAGTTCCGCCGCCAGTTCGGGCAGCGCCTGATAAAGATCGGCCACTAGACCGTAGTCGGCGACCTGGAAGATCGGCGCTTCCTCGTCCTTGTTGATCGCCACGATCACCTTGGAGTCTTTCATGCCGGCGAGATGCTGGATGGCGCCGGAAATTCCGACCGCGATGTAGAGCTCGGGCGCCACCACCTTGCCGGTCTGCCCGACCTGCCAGTCGTTTGGCGCATAGCCGGCGTCGACCGCCGCGCGCGAGGCGCCCATTGCGGCGCCGAGTTTGTCGGCCACCGGTTCGATATATTTGGTGAAGTTCTCGCGGCTCTGCATGGCGCGGCCGCCGGAGATGATGATCTTGGCCGAGGTCAGCTCCGGACGATCGGACTTCGACAGTTCCTCGCCGACGAACGACGACAGCCCCGGATCGGCCGCGGGCTGGGCATTTTCAACGCTGCCTGAGCCGCCGTCGCCGGTGGCCTGGAAGGTCGAGGTACGNNAGCAACGCGGCGACCCGCGGCATCACGTTCTTGCCGTTGGTGGTCGCCGGCGCGACGATGGCGTCATAGGCGCCGGCGAGCGAGACGATCAGCGCGGCGAGCGGCTCCGCGACGGAGTGTTCGTAAAGCGCGGCGTCCGCCAGCAGCACCTTCTTCACGCCGTCAAGCTTGGCGGCTGCGTCCGCCACGGCTTTGCAATCCTTGCCGGCCACCAGCACGTGAACGTCGGCGCCGAGCGCTTTGGCCGCGGTGAGCGCCTTGTTGGTCGCATCCTTGAGCACTTTGTTGTCGTGCTCGGCGATCAGAAGCGTGGTCATCAGATCACCCCCGCTTCGTCTTTGAGCTTGGCGACCAGTTCGGCCACCGAACCGACCTTGGCGCCGGATTTGCGTCCGGGCGGCTCCGTCGTCTTGAGCACTTGCAGCCGCGGCGCGATGTCGACGCCATAATCCGACGGCGTTTTGTCCGCGATCGGCTTTTTCTTCGCCTTCATGATATTCGGCAACGAGGCATAGCGCGGCTCGTTCAGGCGCAGATCGGTGGTGACGATCACCGGCGCCTTGAGTTTCACCGTCTGCAGGCCGCCGTCGACCTCGCGGATCACCGTGACGCTGTCGCCATCGATCGAAATTTTGGACGCGAAGGTGCCCTGCGCCCAGCCGAGCAGCGCCGCCAGCATCTGGCCGGTTTGATTGCAGTCATCGTCGATCGCCTGCTTGCCCAGGATAACCAGCCCGGGCTTTTCCTCGTCGATAATGCCCTTGAGGATTTTCGCCACCGCCAGCGGTTCGACCGCGCCTTCGGCCTTCACCAGGATGCCGCGGTCGGCGCCCATGGCAAGCGCGGTGCGGATGGTTTCGGAAGCCTGCGCCGGTCCGATCGAGGCCGCCACGATTTCGGTCGCCTTGCCGGCTTCCTTCAGGCGGATCGCCTCTTCGATGGCGATTTCGTCGAACGGATTCATCGACATTTTTATATTGGCGAGCTCGACGCCAGAGCCGTCCGGTTTGACGCGAATTTTGACGTTGAAGTCGACCACCCGTTTTACGGGCACCAGAATTTTCATAAAGCCCCATCCCAGACGAGCACAAACGAGAGCGGGCGGAAGCTAATGGCCGCGCCATTGGCATGTCAACGCTTATGCTGCGCCGCACGATATCAGGCCGGCTAGCCGATCTGGCTCGACGGCGCCTTGGCCTCCCGGACGCATTCGAACAGCCGCACGGTGCGGTAGCGCAATAGCGGGAATAGCCCGGCCCCCGGCCACCACGCCCCCGACATGCGCCATATAGGCCACGTCGTCCTGCGTCTGGATCGAGATCGACCATAGCTGCAGCAGCAGCCAGCCGCCCAGCACCCAGGAGGCATCGAGCCGCACCACCGGGCGCACGATGAACCACAGCAGGAACCACGGCAGGAAGACCAGAACCTTCTGGCACGGACGGAACATCAGATAGCCCGCCAGCACGCCGGCGATGGCGCCGGAAGCGCCAACCAGCGGCTGCTGCGAGTGCGGCGCGCTGGCGACGAAGATCAGCGCCGCCACAACCCCACTGGCGAGATAAAAGCCGATGAAGTGCAGCGGCCCCATGGCCTCCTCGATATCGTCGCCAAACACCCAGAGGAAAATCACATTGCCGAGCAGGTGCCAGAGATTGGCGTGCAGAAACATGTAGCTGACCAGCGTCAGATCGGGCGGGATCAGCGTCGGATCGATCGGCGCGGCGGTGATGTTGGCCGGCGTCACCGCAAAGTTCAAAATCGCGGGCTGCATGTCCGGCGGCGCGGCCGCCGTGAAGGCGAACACCACGACATTTGCAACGATGAGGCCCCAGGTAACGATGGGAAGCTTCGGCAGTTTCAGGGGGACTGTCGTCCCACAGCGGCATCACCATGACGTCCCCAAAGCCGCCCGGCCTGCCTGCTATCGGTTCTGTCCCGGTGCCCACAGTACGTCGCGCGAGCCCTTGTCGTTGGCATGGCGGCCGGCGACGAACAGGTAATCCGACAGCCGATTGACGTATTTGAGCGAGGGCTCCGACACGCCCTCCCCCGGTTTGTCCTTGAGCTCGACCATGATGCGCTCGGCACGCCGGCAGACCGTGCGCGCGAGATGCAGATAGGCCGAGGCCGCGCTGCCGCCGGGCAGGATGAAGGATTTCAGCGGTTCCAGCGCGGCGTTGAGCCGGTCGATCTCGGCTTCCAGCCATTCCACTTGCGCGTCGGTGACGGTGAGCCGCGCACCGCCGGGGCCTTTTTCGGCGAGGCACAGGTCTGCCTCCACGTCGAACAGGTCGTTCTGGATGCGGCCGAGCGCGGAATCGAGCGCGGGGTCGCCCTCGGTATGCAGCCGCACCAGGCCGATCACCGCATTGGCCTCGTCGACCGTGCCATAGGCCTCGACCCGCAGGTCGTATTTCTTGCGCCGCGCCCCGCTGCCGAGCGACGTCGTGCCGTCGTCGCCGGTGCGGGTGTAGATGCGGTTGAGCACGACCATCGGGGACCTCGCCTCTCCCTTCGGATTCGGGATAGGCTGCTATTCTATCCGGGTTTTCGGCACAAAAAACGGGGGGTGACTGCCATGCATTTCCTGACGATTGCCGCCGCCGCGGCGCTTCTGATGCTGCCCGCCGCCGGTCGGGCGACGGCTTCGAGCGCCGCCGAGCTTACGGCCAAGGCCGTGTCTACCGATTATTCCGCCAAGAAGCACAAGAAGCATCATAAGAAGCCGAAAATGAAAAAAGATAAGGTGGAATACATGCGCGCGGCGCCGATGAAATAAGCGTGCGCCGTGGTGCGATTGCGCCGCCGGCCGCTAGTGTCCCATCGCCCAGATCGTCACCATGATCACGATGATGGCGACGAATTGCAGCAGCACGCGTAAGCGCATGAGCTGTTGCGAGCGGTTGGGCGAGCCGCCGCGCATCATGTTGACAAGGCCGAGCAGCAATACGATCGCCACCGCGACGATCGCGGCCGGCACCATATAATGTGACATGAAGTCCGACATGGAAGCGGCCTTCTAGCACCGGAAGCCGCGCCCGGCCACCCACGCGGCGGCCCCGCCGGGCCGCATAAAACCTCGCCGGAACGGCCCGCAACCCGACTCGCGTCGAGGTTGTATTGACGCTAATATCCTACCGGAAAATACGTCGGCGGGATGGGGGCATGGAGGCGACAATTGAGGCCAGAGCGGCCGGCGGCCGCTCGAGGGCGTCTTTTGGCGGACGCGTCAAGAGTCCCTCGATTGATCCGTCGGCCGCTGAATGGGCCGACAGGGGCCCGCGCCTTGCCGGCGGCTGTCCGGAAATCGAGTGCGTCCGCGCCCTGCTCGCCGGCAGCGTGATCGACGATGCCGAATGCCGGGCCGCGGCGCTCGGCATCGGCGCCGACCGCGTGCTGATCGCCGCCGGCGAACTGAGCGAAGAGGCCTATGGGCTGAGAGCCACGCAAGCTCAACGCTAGTGGTCGACCAGAACACTGATCAAGATCGCTTCATGAGCGAGGACAGCGCCGGCTAGCGGCCGGTTAAAGTCTGAAGCTGTGACGAACAATTCAGATCCAGAGGCCGAGGTCGGTGGAATCAAAAACCACCGGCCTCGCAGGAGGCCTTTGTGGTCGCGGCTTTTTATTCTGCTTGCAGTTTGCTTGGTTATCCGCGCAATATATTGGATTCATACCCGCCCTGTCTCGATTGCGAAACGGCCCCCGGCTGGCTGGGATGAACTGGAGCCCTGCTCATCATTGATATCGTTCAGCGGTACCAAGTACGTGACACTTTTTGAGGACCAGCACGCCGAACTCGTACAATACATTCCGGCTCAACAAGGCAAAGAATCTGCCGACAGCATCATCAATGGCCGATGGAGCTACGATCCATCATCGACGCAATATTCAATTACAATCGGTGGAAATACGATTTCTTATTCTTTGTTCTCGCCAGAACATCTTGCCATTTGCATTCTGTCCAAGGGCGAAATTGATGCGGCCAATCTTTACGAAAGCTGGTTTACATACCGCGATGATGATCGCGGCGATTCCGAAGAGCAACGCAACCGCCGATAGGTCGTGCGGTTTGTCCCTGCGCGCAATTACCAATGTTGTGATCGCACAACTTATACCAAGTCCCATTGATCAGAACCCGTGCGCCCATTGGCGCAATCCGATGGACATGATGCGCCATGATTGATCGACGAGCTTGTTCCATGCTTCGCAGCAATGGTCGACGAGATCGTCATAGGATTTGAAAATAAGGTTGGAGAGCCAGTTGTCGCGTATGTACTGCCAGACGTTCTCAACCGGGTTGAGTTCTGGGGATTTTGGCGGCTGGGCGACAATGGTGATGTTGGGCGGCACGACGAGGCGCGTCGACATGTGCCAGCCAGCCTGATCGACCAAGAGGACGGCGTGGGCACCGGGCGCGACCGTCTTGGCGATCTCGGCGAGATGCAGGTTCATCGCCTCGGTATTGCAGGCCGGCAGGATCAGGGCTGCGCCTTTGCCCTGCTGAGGGCAGACCGCGCCGAAGATGTAGGTCGAGGCGGTGCGCTGATCCCGGGGCGCGCTGGGACGGGTGCCACGCTTGGCCCAGCGGCGGGTGATCTTGTTCTTCTGACCAATACGAGCCTCACCTGCAAACCAGATTTCTATCTTGTCGCTGTCGATCGTCTTCTCGCGCGCGATTGCATCCAGGAGCGTGGGGAAGTTTTTTTAAAATCCTCGATCACGCCCTCGGCCTGGGCATAGTGGCGTGGCCGAACCGCTTGTCGCCGACCATGATCAATTCCTCCGTCAGGTATGGTTATAGCTGAAAATCAAATCCGCCGTGTCCGGCCCACGTCGGGCCGGCACAGCGCATGACCTTGGTCGCGGCAGCCGGCGACCCGGTTCAAATGAAAACGGGAATTGTTAGAGATAGCGCCGCAGATCGGCGGCCGCCGCCTCGGGCTTGCGGTCGAGCTTGAACGGCGCGACGAAGCGGCCCTGCTTGTCCATCAGATAGACCAGCGCGGTATGGTCCATGCTGTAGTCGCCCTTCTCGGCGGGCACCTTCTTGGCGTAGACGCGGTAGGCCTTCTCGACAGCGTCGATCGCCTTTTGGTCGCCGGTACCGCCGCGCAGATGCGGGTCGAAGCTCGACAAATAATCCTTCATTACCGCCGGCGTGTCGCGTTCCGGATCGACGGTGATGAACAGCGCGTTGATGCGGTCGGCGTCGTTGCCGAGCGCGCGCATAACCTCCGACATTTCGAACAAGGTGGTCGGGCAAATGTCCGGGCAGTGCGTGTAGCCGAAGAACACCAGGAACGGATGACCTTTCATATCCTCGTCAGTAATCGGCTTGCCGCTCTGGTCGACGAGCTTGAACGGCCCGCCGATGGCCGACGGGCCGCCGGCCGTTCCCTGATAATGGGTCGCAAACAGAATAACGCCGAGGAAAATGACGAGGCCGCCGAGGAAAGCGGAGAACATCAGCAGAATATGAGAAGTTCGGGCCGTCATCGGGCGCTACACCGACTGCATCAGAAGCACGCGAGCCAGCCGGAGCGCACGATCTCGAAGAACACCGCAGTACCGTAATAGGCCCACAGCGTTAGCGTCGCCGCCATGACCAGGCTCACCACAACCGCCAGCAACAGCAGCGGCCGCGAAAGCCTGGCGGTAGATACGAGCGCGGGCATTACAAGCCTCCGGGCGGAACCTTAGTTCAGATAGGACCTATCGCAAGCGGCGGCAACACATTGAAACTGCGATCCGCCGGCGGCGCTGAAATTAACCCTGCTTCCGCAATAAAGCCTTGCGATTTCGACCTTTTCGGGGCTTGCGTTGACTCAACTGGTCAAAGCCGCGATGAATAGGCAGGTTTCCAAAATCAGCCCCTGACGGGTATGGAGAAGGTGATGCGTAGCGCTCTGGCAATGGCTCTTGCGATAACGATATCGGCGGCGGGCACCGCCGTATGGGCGCAAAATGCGCCTGCCCCTGCCCCTGCCGCCGCACCGGCCCCCGCCGCTGCCGCCGCGCCACCGCCCGCTCCCGCGCCGGTCATTGCAAAAGCCAAATGCGACAACCCGAACGCGCTCGGCGTCGAGCGCATTGTCCAGATCGACACCACCGGCGGCCCCGGCTTCGGCTTCGAGCACTTCAAGGCCTACGACTTCCTGCGCGATCATGAGGTCGTGCTCACGTTCGACGACGGGCCGTGGCCGGGCAATACCGAGCGCGTGCTCAAGGCGCTGGCCGATCAGTGCACCAAGGCGCTGTTCTTCCCGATCGGCAAACATGCCGGCTGGCATCCCGAAATCCTGAAGGAAGTGGCGAGAGCCGGCCACACCGTCGGCTCGCACACCTGGTCGCACAAAGATCTCACCAAGATGACCCCGGACGAAGCCAAGGCCGAGATCGAAAAAGGAATCGCGGCGGTGAGCATTGCCCTCGGAAACAAGCCGGTGGGGCCGTTCTTCCGCTTCCCGGCGCTGCGCCATCCGCCCGAGATGGTCAAATATCTCGGTGAGCGCAATGTCGCCATCTTTTCCACCGACTTGGACTCGTTCGATTTCAAAATCCGCAAGCCTGAGCAGGTCATCAAATCGGTCATGGCCAAACTCGCCAAGCACGGCAAGGGCATCATCCTGATGCATGACTTCCAGCACGCCACTTCCGAAGCGGCGCCCGAGTTGCTCAAGCAGCTCAAGGCCGGCGGCTTCAAGGTCGTGCAGGTGGTCGGCAAGACGCCGATCGAGCCGCTGCCGGAATACAAAGAGGCGGTGCTGAAGGAAATGGGCGGCGGGCTGGACGAAGCGCGCCCGATGTCGAGCGTGATCCAGACCATCCAAGGCAACTGACGCCAGTTCTGAAATTCAAGCCGGCCGCGCAAACTCCGCGCGGCCGGTTTTTTATTGCCCGGCGCGCGCCGCGTTATGCAGCATAGTTTGAAAGGCCTTGAACACCTTGTCCATCTGCGGCCGTTTGTAGGGAAACAGATCGGGCGGATCCATCGAGTGCACGATCATGGCCGTGCCAACTTCGAACACCAAGAGTTTTCCATCCTGCGTCTCGGCGCAATCGATCGGCAGATATTCGAGCCCGGTGCGCTCCGCGATTGACCTGAAGGCGGCCGCATGCCGCATACCAAATTCGCTGTCGAAATTCGCCATGAAACGCGCTTCCTCGGCGCGTCTGGCCGCGTCGTTGCGCATATCGGCGTTGAGATAATGGATCATCCAGTGCTGCGAGATCGCCATGTGGCATACGAACGGGCGGCCCTCGATGATGGCGATGCGGGCTTTGCGGAATAGCCCATCGCGGCTCTGGTAATCGACAAAGGGGGCCACGTAGAATTCCGCGTCCGTCCACTCGCCGAGATAAGCGTCGATAGCGGATGCATCGTCGAGCCTGACCAGCCCCATTCCGGCTTGCGACCAGAACGGCCGCGCAATGATCGGAAAGTCGCCGCCATCGAGAACGGATTCGATCGCGGCATGGCCAACCGCGATGTCCGCAAATGTCTTGCAGCCGATGCGCGCATTCATCGGCATGACGACGCCGGGCGCGGATTTCAGCAACTCCCAGGTTCCGGCCCGCGTCAGCCGCGCGATCCGCTCGGGCGCGTTGATGACTGGGCGCGGCCAGGACTTCACGCGATGCGCAATTTCGCGCAGCACCGGCGCGGTCTCGTCCGATTCGTCGATCGCCACCAGGGCGACGTCATGCTCTGGCGGCTCCGGCAACGGCATGCCTGGCACGACATACATCATGTCGAGCACGATGCTCGAGCCTTCCAGCATGAACTTGAGCGGCGGTGGCGATCTTGATCTCGAGGTAGCGCGCCAGTTCGCAGGTGCGCGATATCATTGCGCCGAGCGCCTCGGTGCCGTAGACTTTCAGCGTGAACCATGTCTTGAGCGCGCGGAAGCCGCGCGACAGGTCGGGACCGAAATCGCACGGCCACAGCGCGCCGGCCGCCAGCCCGCGCGTCTCGCGCCGCAGGTAGGCCGCCGGCGAGGCGAACATGTCGCGATGCAGCGTGCCGTCGCGCACCAGGATAAAACCGGCGTCGTACGGCACCTGCCCCCATTTGTGGAAATCGAGCGCAATCGAATCCGCCTGCTCGATCCCGGCGAGCCGTGGCGCAATGTCCGGCGCCAAAATGGCGAGCGCGCCAATGGCGCCGTCGACGTGAAACCAGAGCTTTTCGCGGGCCGCGATGGCGGCGAGGCTCGCCAGATCATCGACGGCGCCGGTATCGACCGTACCCGCGGTTCCAACCACCAGAAGCGGCGCCAGGCCCGCATTGCGATCCTGCGCGATCGCCCGCGTCGAGCGCGTCGATATCGATTTGATGCAGATCGTTGATGGGAATGACATGCAGCGCCGCGCTGCCGAGGCCGGACAAATCCATGGCCTGTGAAATGCAGCCGTGCGCGGCAGCCGATGTATAGGCGACCAGCCGTTTGCCGGCCGACCCAACGCCGTTGCGGCGCACCTCGACCCCGAGAGCGCGGGTACGCGCGATCAGCACGCCGAGCAGGTTCGCCATCTACGTGCCAGTGACGAATAGACCGCTTGCCGTGTCCGAAAATCCGAACAGTTGGCGCAGCCAATGGGTGATCTGTCGTTCGACCTCGATCGGCATGTGATCGCGGCCGCCGAGATTGGCGTTCAGCCTGGCGGCGAGCATCTCCGCCAGCATGCCGGGCACGTTACCGCCGCCATGCACCCAGCCCATGAAGCCGGGATGCACATTGCCGGTGGCGAAAGGGAGAATGTCGCGCATGAACTCGTCATGCACGGCGGCGAGATCGGACGGCCGCCTGAAAGCGCGCACGCACGCCGTCGGGGATTGGCTGCCACACCGGGCGTTCGCAGATATTCTCGGTGTAATCGAGAATATCGTCGAGCATGCGATGCCCCTGCGCGCGAGCGCTGGGCCAATCCGCAGGGTCGAGACTGCCGCCGGTAATGGAGAAGGGTCCGGTTACCATCGTACCGGCAAGTTTTCATTAATAGATTAATAAAATGTATCGTTAACGAGACGATAACGCGCCCTCGCCGCCCCGAAATTAAGGCACGGCCCGCCGCGTGAAGGCGGTGAAAATCGCCGAGGCCTCGGTAGCGTGCTGGTAGGCAATGCGGCTCGCCACGACAAACAGGGTCGTCGCCAGCACCAGCTGCAAGGCGCGTTCCGGGATGCGGGTCGCGAAATAGCTGCCGACGAAAATGCCCGGCAGCGAGCCGACCAGCAGCGAGGTCATGATGTGCCAATCGACCGAGCCCATCATCCAGTGGCCGATACCGGCGATCAGCGTCAGCGGCACCGCATGCGCGATGTCGGAGCCCACGATCTTGGCCATCGGCAAATGCGGATAGAGCAGCACCAGCAGGACCACGCCAATGGCACCGGCCCCGACCGAGGAGACCGAGACCAGCACGCCGAGCAGCAAGCCGACCAGCACCGTGATGATGCCGGTCCGTTTCGGATCGAGTTCGCTGACGCGCGCGCGGTAGAGCTTGACGATGGGACCGCCGAACACCAGCACGAACGCGGTCAAAAACAACGCGATGCTGAGCACCAGCGTGATCAGGCCACTGGCCGCTTCACCGTCGAGATTGAAGTGCGACAATACCGCCAGCGTGACGCCCGTCGCCGGAATGCTGCCGCTCGCCAGCCGCCGCACGACCCGCCAATCAATGCTGCGCGCCAGCCCATGCACCAGGCTGCCGCCGGTCTTGGTGGCCGCCGCATAGAGCAAATCGGTGCCGACCGCGGTCGCCGGATGAATGCCGAATAGCAGGATCAGGATCGGCGTCATCAAAGAGCCGCCGCCAACGCCGGTCATCCCGACCAGCAGGCCAACGGCGAAACCCGACAGCGAATAATGCGGATCGATCATGGGCATGGAACGGGTTCAGCGCTCACGGCGTTACTAACGTGTGCTGAATCTAAACACATTCCCGGGCGGCGGTCATCTTCATGACGCGGCGGGCGGCACGAAGTTCCACGAACCTATTTCACAAGGGCGGCCTTTCATGCAATTTTTTCCACGATATGACCGTGATAACGACGAAATAATACCTATTTGAAGTAAGAATATTTTTTTCTTGGCTAAACATGCCTCAAATCGGAGCGGTAACGTGACAGAAATCGTTACTCTCACCATCAACCCGGCAATCGACATTTTCGTCAACGTCGCGCGCGTCGAGCCGACGCGCAAATTGCGCTGCTCGCCGCCCAAACGCGATCCCGGCGGCGGCGGCATCAATGTCGCGCGCGTCGCGCACCGTCTGGGCGGCGACGTGACGGCGATCTATCCGATCGGCGGCCAGATCGGAAAGTTGCTGCAGCGTCTGCTCGAGCGCGAGGACGTCGCCAGTTTGGTTACGCCGTCGCACGTCGAAACGCGGGAAAATTTCACGGCTTACGAAGAATCGACCGGCAAGCAATATCGCTTCGTGCTGCCGGGTTCGCCGCTGCACCGCGCCGAATGGGAGGCGGTGCTTGACCGGCTGGCGTCGCTGGCGGAGCGGCCGATATTCGTGGTCGCCAGCGGCAGCGTGCCGCCGGGGGCGCCGGACAGTTTTTTCGCGCGTGTAGCGCGGCATGCCAAGGCGCTGGGCGCCAAAACGGTGATCGATACGTCGGGCATCGCGCTTGCGGCAGCGCTCGAGGAAGGCGTCACCATCATCAAGCCAAACCTAGTTGAGCTGACGGAATTGGTGGCGGCGCCGCTCGACCGCGACGAGGACCGCATCGCCGCCTGTCGCAAACTGGCAGCAGAAGGGCGGGCGGAAATCGTCGCGCTCACGCTCGGCGAGCACGGCGCATTGCTGGTGACGGCGGAGCGCGCGTGGCAGGCCTTGCCGCTGGACATAGAAGCGGTGAGCACGGTCGGCGCCGGCGACAGTTTTCTCGGCGGCCTGGTCGCCGCGTTGGCCGACGGCAAGCCGCTCGACGAAGCCTTCCGCGTCGCGGTCGCCGCCGCCTCCGCGGCCGTTTTGATGCCGGGAACAGGCCTGTGCCAGCCGGAGGACGTAAAGCGGCTGTTGCCGCAAGTGAAGATCAAGGAGATCGTGCCGGCGTTGGCGTGACGCCGACGCCCGTGGCCGCAACGGTATCAAACGCGCTTAGCGCCGCACTCTTTCTTTGAGCGGGACGCGCGTGTCACTTTGCACGGCCTCGAACACCCCCAGCCAGACGATCATCGGCAAATAAAACAACAACGGCATTGTCGGATACCTCGCGTTTCGGTTCGCAAGGGAAACGCAAAGATTGCTGGCTCGGTTCCAGCGATCACGTGGGCGTGTTGAGACGAAATCAGCGCGCTTCGGCCGAAGCCTGGGCGCAATAACGGCTCGCGTATGTCTCCGCCAGCTTATTCATTTCCGCGCCGTAGGTGTTGCGGTCGGTGCCGGTCCATTCGCGCGCGAGGTCGCCAAAAGTCACCGGCCGGTGCAATTTACGCATGACGTCCTGCACGTCGTCCTGCACCAGGCGCGTGCGCTGGGCGACCGGATTGGGGATGCGCGTCGTCGAATACATCAGCACGTGTTGCAAATGCGCGAGCACNNTTGTCGCGCGCGGGCACGCCGCCGGGCGCGCCGTCCGGCCGGCGGAACGTCAGGTAATTGGTTTCGATCAGCATCTGGAAGAAGGCGTAATCCCAACGCACCGCCACGCATTGCTGCGGCGGTCGCGCGACGCATTGGCCGATGCTTTGATAGAGCGCTGCGACATTGGTGAAACGCTGGTCAATCGCACGCGGCTGCTGGCGCTTGGCGTTGCGTTCGGCGACGAAATCCATGAGTGCGGCAGGCTGCACGCATTTCGGCACCGGATTGTCGGCGCTGGCGATAATGCGCGGCAGCGATTCGGCGCGGCCCGCGCCTGGCAACGCCAGAAAGGCGAGCAACAGCAATAGCCTGGCTGTCATGAAGGGCCCGTCCTCAGTCCATCACTGAGGGGGCTTAAACTGATTTGGTTAATTTTACCAGACCGCGGCAAGCAAAGACTGGAGCGGGCGAAGGGAATCGAACCCTCGTATGCAGCTTGGGAAAACGGATTCCGCACGTCCGCTGAAGCGGCTGAAACTTCTAACGTTTTGTTTAGCCTGATTTAATTGACACTCCTAGGGTTTTGCTCAACCCTCGGAAAAATTAAGCATTGTCAGCCATGTTGTAGAGATGTTGTACGAGCAATCCCCACTATGGCGGCAGTAGAGTATCAACGAGTCAAGAAGCGGCTCACGCCGCAAGATGTCGCCCACGCGATCTGGATGTCACAGCGTCCAAGCCCTAAGGCTCGCGTCATCGAGTGGGCGGACACCGATTGCACGGGCCTAACCCTGCGGATCACTCAACGAGACGCCGCTTGGCTTATCCGCCGTCGCGACCGCACAATCCGTATCGGCGAATGCAAGAACGTGGGTCTACCCACTGCCCGATATGTCACCTACATGGTCCGCGATGCAGCCAAACGAGGCCGCGATCTAAAGGTGTTCGTCGAAACACTCGTGCGCTCGGAGACCGGCCCCTACCGCGATCCGGAAGCGTGGAAGATCGCCGACGAGATCGCCGACGACAAGTCTGAATGGGGTCGGCGCAGGCTCGTGGGGGAAATCTATCCTACTTGGACTTGGCGAAACATGACCAAGCATTTCCTCGCCGAAAAGCTGCCAGAACTCAAAGCAACATATCGCAAGGACTACGAGCGCTATCTTACGCTTCCGGAATTCGAGCTGATTAATGACCGTCCAGTCTCCGAGATCAAACTCGCCGAACTTGAAATCGTGCGCGACCGAATGATCGGCGCCTACGGTAGATCGACTGTGAGCCGCGCGGTTCGTCAGTCAAAGGAAATGCTCACTTGGGCATGGAGCTACAATGGCGCCAAGGCTGGCTTGGACAAGTACGACTACGAATGGTGGGTCCGCTGGAAGATCAAGTACAAAAGCAAGGTACGAATCCACAGACCGACGATCGAAGAGTTAGCTCGTACGATGGTGATTGCGGACGAATTTCGTAAACTGGCAGACGGCGAACACGAGAGCTATCCGAGTACGGTGTGCGCGCTTTGGATGGCTGTCCTTACCGCGCAACGCACGGGCTCTCTTCTCATGATGAGACCCAATCGTCTGTTTGATCCTGATGCCGAGATGAAGCAACTTCGCGGGTGGAAAATCGCGAACTGGACGCACGAAGAGATGAAAGGCGGACGTGATGGAGGGCGCCCACATTCGCTTCCGCTCCCGCCTCGGCTCCTCCGAACACTTGCACGCTTCCGGGCGGAATCCCCGCGCCGTTCCGATTGGATGTTCTCCGCCAAACGTCCGCAGGATCGGCTGACACAATCAGCCCTGAACCTGCTCATGTACCGGTTGCAGGGACGAGTATTCGATCACGGCAAAAAGAACAAACCGAACCGTCCGGGGAAACCCGGTCCCAAGCCCGCGGCGCACGGCAAGATTCGCAAAGACCTCTTCGCCGAGTTCGACATAAGACCGTGGACGCTGCACGACGTACGCCGGTCGCTCACCCGATTTCTCGACGACCGCCGACTTGGCGGTGCGGCGTCGGCAATCCTCGGACACAAGCTGCAGAATGAAAAGATGCCCGAAGAAGAGCGCATGGCCGAGGTGACCGAGCTTCACTACAACTCTTCGGCGCGCATTTCGCTTAAAGCAGAAGGAATGAAAGTTTGGGTCGGCGCAATTTTGGACGCATGTGAACGGGAAAGGGTGAACATCAAGAAGCGGATCGCTTCGCAATCGCGATCGCGATCGATCTCCTCAAGGATGGTTCCTGACTCGCAGCCGCTCCATGAGGTCTTTACATAACTGGCGCAGAGGGAGGGACTCTCAACCAGCAATCCCCGACATCGCAGAAAACCCGATAGTATAAGGGTTGCGGAAACCCCGGATCGGATCTTGTGTACCACCTGTGTGTACCACCTTTTTTAGGCGTCGCAAACGACCGAGAACCCTGAACAGACTGATCATTCGCGACCACTTGCAGCGCAGTCCGCTCGCCGCGTGCCCGTGGGCACATGGGTTTACCCTGGCAGCAGCGAACAACCAGACGATGCGCTCATAGCGCTCGCCAAGCACGGCGTCGTGCTGCTCGGCGAGTCGCACGACCAGGCGGAGCACCATCGATGGCAATTCCATACGATCGCAGCGCTGTTCAGCCACCGACCCGACATGGTCCTTGGTTTCGAGATGTTCCCGCGGCGCGTCCAGCCTGTGCTCGACCGCTGGTCCAAGGGCGAACTGAACGAAGCCAACTTCCTGCGCGAGGTCGACTGGCCGCATATATGGGGCTTCGCCGACGCGCTCTATCTGCCGCTGTTCCATTTTGCCCGCATGCATCGCTTGCCGATGTTGGCTCTCAATATTGATCGGGCGACCAACCGCCGGGTTGCGGCACAAGGATTAGCATCCGTGTCGGGCACCGAGCGGGAGGGCGTCGGAGATCCTGCACCGGCCTCTTCGTTTTATCGCGACCGTCTGTTTGAGTGGTTTAACAAGCACCCGGCTGCCAGTCAGGACGCCCGGGCGGTCTCGGAACGGTTTGAACGCTTCGTCTGCGCGCAGCAGGTCTGGGACCGCGCCATGGCCGAGGTAATCGCCGACGCGCGCCGCGATGCACGGCAGCCGCTGGTCGTCGGCATCATGGGCAATGGCCATATTGAATACGGGGACGGTGTGCCATACCAACTCGCTGCACTGAGGATCGATGATGTGGCTACGGTGCTGCCCTGGCCTGCGGACACCGAATATCCGATCCACGATCCCCCAATTGCAGATGTTCTTTTCGGTGTGGCACCCGCTCCGTGACTACACATAGCCGCCTCATGAACCAAGACCGACGACCGCCTGCAGTCGCTACGCGCGATGCCGTCAGAACCGCACAGAAACCGGCGTAATATCGATTAGATAGTTGGTCGGAGTGGCAGGATTTGAACCTGATACAAACCATTGATATTGCTCAAGGTGGTTCTGACAACCGTGCCCGACACCTGGGCAAAACCCGGTCAATACCAGCGAAGATTCTGACAGGTCTGTTCTCGCCGTCCTTTTCCAAGGCCTTGCGAATGGCCGGTCCTCCATCTCCAGAAACAGCGCCAAAGCGCGTTACCGAACCAAACGCCGTCCCATCCATAAGGAAATTAAGCCGGCCAAAACCAAAATCATCGCCGGATAAGGTTTTCGGTACACACAAGTAGCAATCTGCTCCAAGCTGGGCTTCCTCGGGCATCGTCGACCGGTGAAGCCAAGCCAATTCTCTCCATTGTCTTGGTTCAAAAGCAGCAAGTCAGGTTGATCATCGCCGGATAAGGTTTTGGTACGCGCCGAATCGACAAATACCGCATAATCATTCCTACCGGCGCCAAACCTTCAACTGGAGGCGGAAAATCGCCCCCACCGCTCTCTCCGTCCTGAACTCCGTCTTCGGCCTGCCCGCCTTCCGAGGTGAACAGGAGAAGATTGTCATGCATGTCACAGGCGGCGGAGATTGTTTGGTGCTAATGCCGACAGGCGGTGGCAAGTCGCTATGCTACCAATTGCCATCGCTGTTACGCGAAGGTTGCGGCATCGTGGTTTCGCCGCTGATTGCGCTGATGCGAGACCAGGTCGAGGGGCTCCTCGATGCCGGCGTCAAGGCGGCGGTGCTAAACTCCTCGCTCTCCTGGGAGGAAGCTTCCTCGGTTGAGCAACGCCTGCTCGCTGGCGACCTCGATCTTCTCTATATCGCCCCGGAGCGGTTGCTGACGCCGCGCTGTCTCGACCTGCTCGAGCGCGCGCAACTTGCGCTGTTCGCAATCGACGAAGCGCATTGCGTATCGCAGTGGGGGCACGATTTCCGTCCGGAGTACATCGAACTGTCGATGCTCGCGGAGCGCTTCCCAAATGTTCCGCGGATAGCACTCACTGCCACGGCAGATGAACTCACCCGTAGCGAGATCGTTACCCGCCTAAAACTGGACGACTCCCCCCGTTTCATTGCGAGTTTTGATCGACCTAATATTCGCTATGAGATCATCGAGAAGCAGAACGCCCGATCGCAACTCCAAGCTTTCATCGCCGAGCGCCACGTTGGAGACGCGGGTATCGTGTACTGCCTGTCGCGCGCCAAAGTGGATGAAACCGCCGCCTCGCTTGCAAGCGCCGGCATCCCTGCTCTTGCCTATCATGCCGGCCTGAACGCAACCGTGCGCGCCCGGCATCAGGATCGTTTTATCAATGAAGACGGCGTGGTGATCGTTGCAACCATTGCCTTCGGCATGGGGATCGACAAACCCGATGTGCGTTTTGTTGCACATCTCGATTTGCCCAAAAGCATCGAGGCCTATTACCAGGAGACCGGCCGCGCCGGCCGCGACGGCAAGCCGGCCGATGCCTGGATGACCTATGGTCTGGCCGACATCGTGCAGCAAAGGCGAATGATCGACCAATCCACCGGGAAGGATGCTTACAAGCGTGTCTCGGTCGGCAAACTCGACGCATTGGTAGGCTTGTGTGAAACCGCCGGCTGCCGGCGGGTGCGCCTTCTTGATTACTTCGGCGAAGCTTCCGGGGACCCCAACTGCGGCAACTGCGACAACTGCCTCTCCCCACCACGCGTTTGGGATGGCACCGTCGTCGCGCAAAAGGCGCTGTCCTGCGTGTATCGCACCGGGCAACGCTTTGGCGCGGGGCACTTAATTGATGTGCTCATCGGCAATTCCACCGAACGTGTAACGCAGTACAGACACGACCAACTTTCGGTGTTCGGCGTCGGCGCCGAACTGAACGACAAGCAGTGGCGCACTGTGATGCGCCAGTTGGTGTCGCTAGGCCACCTCCAACCCGACAGCGAAGCCTATGGTGCGTTAAAGCTCACCGCCTCGGCACGCGGAGTCCTGAAAGGCGAGACCAAAGCGATACTGCGCGAAGCGACCGCCGCAGGCTCGACTTGCAAGCGCGTCGTCAAGGCCAAAACTGCAAAACGAGCTGCTACGTCCTCATCGGCTTCGCCGGGTTCCTCCTTGGTCCCCGACAGTCATGACAAGTCCGGGAATGCAGGCCTCCTGAGCGCCCTGCGCGTCTGGCGGACAGGGATGGCTCGAAAGCGCGGCGTGCCGGCTTACGTCATTTTCCATGACGCCACGCTGGAAGGCATCGCATCGTCGCGTCCCAAAACCCACGACCAACTCCGCGTTGTGGCCGGCATCGGCGACAAGAAACTGGAGCGCTATGGTGATGCACTGCTTTTGCTTGTGCGCTCGGAAGTCGATTGAACAAAGCGGCCTCAATATTACAAAGGCTGAGTAGTTGGCCGATGAGGATCTGCTGCGCTTGGGGACCGCGTGACGGTAGGAAGCGGGTCGGCCCGGATGAGCTACATATCCAGATCGCAGTTGTGCACGCCGGCCGCGCAACTGCGGCTTCTTGCTTGGCCGAGCCAATATCAACGGGTCAGTGGAAGCGGCACAATTTGAAAATTAG